>JADLER010000116.1 GCA_020846025.1 Bacteroidia bacterium
TGCGATACATTAGTAATATTTGACACTATTAATAGCCAATCGAATTGGAATAGCGGTTTTAGTTACGGAAATTTGTTTTATAGTTTTAGTGGAATACCCGCACCATGGGGACCAGGAAGTTATGGATCAGGAGTTTGTACAAAAAACAACACCTATATAGGTTTCAGAAAAATTAATAGCAATGATACCATTTATGGATGGGTTTTAATTGACTTTCAAAATTCATATAAAATTAGATCATACGCAATTAATAAGATACTTAATTCTACTGGTTTATCTAAAAATATGAAAGTGGAAGAATTATTAGTTTATCCTATACCATCGTCAGATTATATAAATGTTCGATTCATTAACCATCATTTCATATCTCATCCTCCTTCATTATATAATATACAAGGCAAAAAAGTAAATGTCTCAATTAGCTTTAACAGTAACGATAGCTTTATAATGGATGTAAATAATTTATCTAATGGTATTTATTATGTTTTAATACCTACAACAACTAATGGTAATTTAATAAAGAAAATTGTAATTGCACATTAATATAAAACAGTTTACGAATTTATCTATAACATGGTTTTTCAAACATGTTATAGATAAATAAATCAAATTCACGAACTCTAAATTGCTGATGTAAACACATTTTCCTTTTGCAAGTGTCCATAAAGTTATTAGCTTTGTTAGTGTTTTTGTAAATTATATTGCTGTTAGTTCAAATCTAGGTTGAAAAAAATGAGACATCTCTTTATTTTATTACTTTTAGTTTGTTGCAATGTATTTGCTCAAAATAATCGTTATTTAGATAGTTTGAAAACACTTACAAAGTCTAAGGTAGATACAGTAAGGTATTGGGCATATAGCGAGTTAGTTTGGGAATTGAAAGATGTACAAAAAGAAGATGCCTTAAAATATGCCAACGCATTACTTTCTGAATCTACAGAGAAAGGCCTACAAAAATGGGTGGCACAAGGTTATAACGATGTTGGGATTATTTACCTTCGGGCTGGTGATTATAACAAAGCACTAGATAACATTCAAAAATCTCTTGCTATACGTGAAAAATTAGGCAATAAAAAAGATATTGCTTCCAGTTTAAGTAAAATTGGAAATATAAAAATTGAGAAAGGGCAATATGCTGAGGCCATTGTTATTTTACTAAAATCTTTAAAAATTTATGAAGAATTAGATATTAAAGCTTATATAGCTCAAACTTGTAACAACATAGGGCAAACATACAACAACCTTAATAAGTTTGAGTTAAGCAATTCCTATTTGCAACGGGCGTATGCCATCGAAAACGAAATAGGAGATAAATATGGAATGCCCGTAACTTTAGCCATAATAGGAAGTAATTTTAGTGATTTAAAACAGCATGATTCAGCTATAAAATACATTTCTACTGCTAAATTATTATTTAAAGATGTAGGTGATTATCTTTCTTATGCTACCTCGTGTAATAATTTAGGGCATTTATACCGTTTAAAGAAAAATACTGCCGAGGGTAAGAAAAATTACTTAGAAGCTATTGAAATAAGCAAACAAATTGGCGATACATCAGGCTTAGCTCTTTATCAAAATAATCTATCTAATGTGTATATAGATGAAGAAAATTT
The DNA here is from genome assembly GCA_020846025.1 of Bacteroidia bacterium. Lineage (GTDB taxonomy): Bacteria > Bacteroidota > Bacteroidia > B-17B0 > Aurantibacillaceae > UBA4416. The sequence goes on from JADLER010000116.1 coordinate 1,614, forward strand.
TAAAGAGGCAGAAACTTTATTACTAAATTCATTAGCCATTTCAGAAAAACTAGGTGCTGGTGAAAACATATTGAAGATATACCAAAGTCTTACTGGCTTATATATTCAGATGAAAGATCCAGTAAAAGCAGATTTTTATTTTGATAGATACAGGCAGTATAAAGACACAGTCTTTTCTATACAAACCGCAAAGCAATTTTCGGAAGCGCAAACCAAATTTGAAGTAGAGAAAAAAGACCTAGAAATTGAAAAGAATAAGGCTGAATTAAAAGCAAAAGAAAAACAAGCATTTATAAAGAATATCATCATTATAGCCATTATCATTTTACTTATACTACTTACTACAACTGGTGTTGTATTTTACAGAAAAAAACAAATTGAACAACAAGCCAAACTAAATGCTGAAATAGCGCGTCAAAAAGAAATACGAACCAAAGCCATCATAGAAGCTGAAGAAAAGGAAAGAAGAAGAATAGCACAAGATTTACACGATGGCGTGGGACAACTACTTAGTGCTACAAAAATGAATTTAAGTAATCTTGAATCTAAATTGAAATTAGAAAGTGATGAACAAAAATTAGCACTGCAAAATGCTTTAAGCTTAATGGACGACTCGGTAAAAGAAGTTAGAGTCGTTTCTCACAACATGATGCCTAATACACTTATAAAATTGGGGCTTGCTAGTGCTGTTCGTGAGTTTATAACCAAATTAGGTAACTCTCCTTCTCTAAAAGTTGATTTAGAAATTATAGGCTTAGATAAACGATTAGACAATCAAACTGAAACCGTATTATATCGTGTAATACAAGAAATTGTAAATAACATTATCAAACATGCTAAAGCTTCTCAAATAAGTATGCAGTTAATTAAACATGATACTGAATTAAATATCATGATTGAAGATAACGGTGTGGGATTTGACAGTACTAAGATAAATGAGTTTAACGGCATAGGATTAAAAGGCATACAAACACGGGTTGAATTTTTAAATGGTAATGTTCATTTTGACTCAATGGTAGGTAGAGGCACAACAGTGATTATTGATGTTCCACTTAGCTAAATGGCATGGAAGAAGTGTCTTTACAAATCACCCAATTATTAAAGGATGAATATAGTTACTTTGTTATTAGTGGAATATTAGGTGCTATTTTAATTATTCTATCCTGCATTTTTATCTTTATTATTAAATACAAAGCGTATGTTGGTTTTTCAATACCTATGCTAATGAATGCTTGCTTAATGCTATATTATTTAAGTCAAATTAACACCATCACTCAACAAACTAGTTGCTATCCAGATGCTATACTCACCTTGTATCTATCTAAAAAAATGGTAACAACCCTCACATTCATTTTCTTAGCATGTGTCATGATGATTGCGCTAGCTTTAATATTCTTAACACGCCATTCCGTTTTTTGGAAAAACTGTTTTATCAGTTTATCAATTCAAGTGGCACTTTTATTTTTATTGAATTATATTCATTACCGTATCATTACTAAAATTATCGTAATTTTACATTCGTGAAATCTATTAAAACATCTACATTTTGTATTGTCTTGAGTGCTTTTTCGGCTACCCTGCAAACAATTTTAATAGCATTTCTGAATTTTAAAATCAATCAATATTTTGACATTTCGGTTACACTACTCGCGTTCTTCATTGCCTTTGTTCTTAATTTCCTAATACTCTATTTTATTTTTAGAAACTTTCTATATGCTAAAATTGACAAACTATATCACTTAGTTAAATCTATTCAGGCGAAAGAAATTCCTAACACCGAAATTCAACTCGAAGAAGTTGATTCTATTGAACGTTTAGAAAAAGGTATTATTAAGTTATCGCACGAACGAAGTAAAGAAATTGAACAGTATAATAATATTGATAGTTATCGTAAAGAATTTTTAGGTAATGTTTCACATGAACTAAAAACCCCTATTTTTAATATTCAAGGCTATATTTCAACTTTAATTGATGGAGGTATCCATGACTCAACCATTAATATGGATTATCTAAAAAAAGCAGATAAAAGCATAGATAGAATGATAAAAATAGTGGATGATTTAGAAACTATCTCGCAATTAGAAGTTGGTACATTGGAATTAGATACTGAAACATATGATTTAGTTCAACAAATTAAAGATATTATAGAATCTTTAGAACTAATTGCTGCTAAGAAAAACATAAGGTTACAATTTGTACGAAAATCCGACAAACCAATATTAGTAAAAGCTGATTCATTTAGAATCAGGCAAGTGTTAGTTAATTTAATTACTAATAGCATTAAATATGGATTAGAAAACGGAAAAACACGCATCACTATTCAGTTATTTGATGAGCAAGTTATTGTAGAAGTGAAAGATAATGGTATTGGAATAGATGAAAAACATTTGCCACGTGTATTTGAGCGATTTTATAGAGTTGATAAAGGAAGAAGTAGAGAGCAAGGTGGAACAGGTTTAGGATTAGCCATTGTAAAACACATAATTGAGGCACATCACGGAACTATTGATATAGAAAGTAAATTAAGTGAAGGAACAACGGTTACATTTACTTTAGCTAGTGCTCATTAAATTTTATTGCGTGGATGATAACTCAAAATATTTTCTCGTAAAAAATGTTGATCTAGATGGGTATAAATTTCAGTTGTAGTAATGCTTTCATGTCCTAACATTTCCTGAACCGCTCTTAAATCGGCACCACCCTCAACTAAGTGAGTTGCAAACGAATGACGGAAGGAATGCGGACTTAATGTTTTTTTGATTCCTGCTTTCTCTGCCAAATCTTTTATAACATAAAACACCATCTGTCGGGTAATTGAAGCACCTCGTTTACTTAAAAACAATAAGTCTTCGTAATTCTTCTTAATAGCTATGTGTTGCCTATGATGATGTTTATAATTTGAAATTAAACTAATAGCCGATTTGCCAATAGGAACTAGCCTTTGTTTATCACCCTTACCAATCACACTTATAAATCCCTCCTGAAAATGCAAATCACTTAATTTTAAATTTATTAGCTCCGATACACGCAAACCACAGCTGTACATAGTCTCGAGCATGGCTATATTTCTCTCACCTTCGGCAGTGCTTCTATCAATCATTAAGAGCATAACATCTATTTCTTCTACACTTAAATAAACAGGTAGTTTGCGTTTTATTCTAGGTGTTTCTAATAACTCGGCTGGGTTAGTTTGAATGTAATTCTCAAGAATTAAAAATTTATAAAAATGTTTAATACCTGATATAATGCGCGACTGAGTGGTTTCAGTAAAATGAAACTCCGATATGTATTTTAAAAAGGATTGTAAATCTTTAATATTTATATCTGAAGGATTTTTATGAGGGCAAGTAGTTTCTACAAAAGCCATTAACTTTTGAATGTCGCTCTCATAAGACACAATAGAATTGGGGGATAACGATTTTTCAATATGTAGATAATATTTAAAATCCTGAATATTTGATTTCCAAAGTTTCAATGGAATGTTTATTTTTGATTAAAAATTAATGAAGTGTTAAAGATAGCAATTATCAATGGTCCAAATTTGAATCTTTTAGGAAAAAGAGAGGTTGAAATATATGGCACTCAAACTTTCGAAGATTATTTTAAAGAATTAAAAAAACAATACAGCAATATTGAATTTACATATTTTCAGAGCAATGTGGAGGGTGAACTTATAAATAAACTTCACGAATTCGGTTTTAAATATAATGGTATTATCTTAAATGCGGGAGCATTTACTCATACTTCAATAGCTATTGCTGACGCTGTTGCTGGCATCAATACCCCCGTTATAGAAGTTCATATTTCTAATATTTTTTCAAGAGAAGATTATCGTCATGTTTCATACTTAGGAAAGTATTGCATAGGTAGCATAAGTGGGTTTGGTTTAAGAGGTTATGCCATGGCTGTAGAGCATTTCCAAATTAAGAAATAAGGTAAGTAGGGAAATAGTAACTTAATATATAAAACGTATTAGTTATTTTTCAATATGTTAAATTCGTTTGTAAATAACGAAACTAACTCATTATGTATTAATTTTATGTAAACTTTAAATTTTAACCTTATGAAAAAACTTTACTTAACTATTTTAACCTTTGGAATTTGTCTTGTTTCACAAGCACAAGTTACCTTAACTAAAGCTGCCAATGAGCCTGTTGTTGGTGATATGGAAATGTACAATCATTTTGATACAACTACTGTGCTTAACAATGCTTCAGGCACTAATCAATCATGGAATTTCACAAGCCTTTCTTTAGACACTATTATTTCGATGACTACCTATACAACTCCAGCATCTACGCCAAATGGTACTTTATACCCTTCTGCTACTTTGGCTGGTGATGATGGTGTAGGTGGCTATACTTACACAAAGAGTACTTTAACTCAATATGAATTAGTTGGAATGTTGAACACAAATGTTGCAATAAGCCTTTCTAATACTGCTGTAGCTGCTATTTGGCCCGTTAATTACGGTTATACTAATACAGATGCATTTGCTGGTTCTATTAATAGTGGAACCATTTCGGGAACTGTAAATGGAACTTTAACAACCACTGGAACTGGTACTGGGACTTTAACTCTACCAGGTGGAACAGTTGTAAATAACGTATTGCAACTTAAAAACACGCAAGTTTTAAGCGCCAGCTTAATGATGGGATTATATACTTTTACAATCACAAGTACTAATTATAATTACTACTCTGCAACCCAAAAATTTCCTGTTCTTTCTGTAGAATATAAAACCACAACTGGAGCGATTAATGATTATGAAGTAACTATTAAAGTAAATAGCAACCTTGTTACTGGTATAGAAAAACAATCTTTAAATCATTCACTTGTTATATATCCAAACCCAGTTAAGGATCATGTAACTGTTAGCTTTACTAATTTGAAGAATGAAACACCAATTATTCAAATTCTTAATTTATACGGGCAAACAGTAAAGGAAGTGAATATTGCAAATAACCTGAATGTCAACGAAACGATTTCCACATCTGAATTAGCTTCGGGTGTATATTTTGTAAAAACCACACTAGGTAAAGAAACGGCAATTAAAAAATTAATCGTACAATAACTTTACATTTCATAATTCTACTAAACAATAAAAGGCTGTCTTAAAAAAGACAGCCTTTTATTTTAGCGGTGAGGGCGGGATTCGAACCCGCGGTACGGTTACCCGTACGACAGTTTAGCAAACTGTTCCTTTCGGCCTCTCAGGCACCTCACCTACTCTTTATTTTTCAATAAGAGGTGCAAATTTACTATAATTTTTAAATTAATAAAGTAGTTTCTTAAAAAAATTAATAAGCGTAATCACTTAAATACTCAAAATGAGGCATTAATTTTCCGTTCTTACAAATACTGGCTCTTTCTATGATTTTATCTGTATCTTCATTTATTAAATAAGGTAAAACTCTTTCCATTAAATCTTTACCAAAATCATCACTTGCATCTCGAGGTAACTCACATGGTAAATTATCTACAGCCATCACACAAATGGTTTCTTTATTAAATGGTACATCTTCTTTATCAGTTTTTGGATTATACCCATAAAAAGGCTGAGCAATACTACTTGCTCTTAGAGTAGTAGGCACACTACCGTCTATATCGCAAGTAATATCTGCAATTACACTTAAATGAAAGTCTTTTGACTTCATATCCTCTTTGGTAAACATCTTTGGAGATCGTGGATCCCAATAATGGGCTGATATGAAAATATCGGCTTCCTTAGTAAATGGCGGAAACTTTGATACAAAATGTTCTGGATTAGTAAAATAATCATTCAAATCAAAATTATGGTCATTTGGGCGCTCTACATAATCACGTGGATTTAGCTGACAGTAAACTGGCTCTCTGAACGATGCCATTAAAAATTCATCGGCAGTTACCTTTCTTATTCTTAATGCAGATAATGTTTCGATAGCTCCATTAGCCACACGCCCACCGCCTGTTAATACAATTTTTATATTAGGTAACTTCACCCGTTTTAATTCTTCTTCCATCTCAGCTCTATCGCGACATAAATGTGCTGGTTTTATTTGAAATAAATCATATTTACGTCCATAACCCAAAATACCATTATAAGTACCCACAATTCCTGCATAACGACCAAACCCTATAATTCGGTTATGATTTTTATCAGTAAGCGTCTCATAATCAATCATCTGAATGTTTTTTGCAATCAGCGTTTTCATTAGTTTCTCGTTATGAGGCTGTTTTTTAATGGTATGTGAAAAGAAAAAATATTTTTTACCCGGAATTAGATTTTCCTTTGGTACTTCTTTTACACCCATTAACACATCACAATCACTTAAATCTTCTTGCATGGTTAAACCAAATGCTAAATACTCATCATCAGTATAACAACGTATTTTACTGGGTTGTATTACAATTTCAAGATGAGGATAAGTGCGTAATAATTCAGTACAAATTAATGGAGTTAAAGGAACACGCTTATCTGGTGGAGATTTTTCTTCGCGAAGTACGCCTATTTTTAATTTTTTCATAAATAAACTCGTGTATTTAATATTCTATAAAAACAATACAAATATACGAGATTAATTAATTCTCTTAGATAACAATTGAAGTACACTCCATAAGATGTTGATTTAAAGTGGTTCAATTAAATTAACCATTTCATTTAATTCTTTTTCCGTAGTAGAGTTCAATAAATTCATATTTTCTTGCCAAACATATATCAGATAGCAATGTCCATCAATAGGTTTAGAAATATAACGAATGCAATTGTAAGACGGTGTATTAGTTTTTACATTCATAAAATTGGAACGACGTCTTTCGAAAGAAAACGATTTATTGGTTGTTTTTTCTATCTTCTCTACATTCACAAAATGTAAAGGTCCCACAAACTCACGCTTTGCTGAATCCAAGCCCCCATTAGGAACAGCGTACACCACTACATTATATTTTCCGTTTTTGTGAGGCTTGCTAAAAGCAACTCCTGAACAACGACACATTTCATTTCCACTTTCATCCCAATTCAATGTTCCACCAAACTCAGTAGCTGTCCATCCTTCGGGAGTCGTATATTTTAATTTTAATGATTTAGACTTAACTGTTTGTGATATTGCAATGAATGATGCACATACGAGTATAAATAAAAGAATTTTTTTCATGAGAGTTTTTTTTCTTAAAAATAATAAAAATTGACATCAAAGCACTAATTTGTTGTACCTTTGTGATGGTTCTTTAACATCATGGGTCCGACCGGTTTTGACAGCGAGCGCGATTGATAAGTAAGCAGGTAGTGCGTTGTAGATATGGCACTTTAATATCAACCTTCAAACTTTTATTTGGCGAAGAGAATTCTTACGCTATGGCTGCCTAATCCAAGATTACGCAACCTTTGCAAACCTTGTAGCGTTGTTGCTTAGCGACAAGATGTTTGCATCATAAATGAGCAACTTGTTTTAGTGATGCTATTATCTAAAGCAATATGAGTAGCTAAGCTTTAGTTTGGTGTGATAGTATGCCTGGCTAAAGACGAAAATTAAATACTAGCTAAACTTGTAGAAAGCTTATGAATTCCTTGTTTGGACGAGAGTTCGAATCTCTCCGGATCCACTCAGAGGGAAGATTTTGAAATATTTAATTTCTTCCCTCTTTTTTTTTAATCCCTTGCCTACTCTATAAAAAGCAGATTTGTGAATTTTAAATTAATGTATATTCATTATTTTAATGATTTAAACTATCCGCTAATAACTCTACTTGTTTTATGTTGGTATCAAATTCTAAAAATTGAGTTGAGGAATCATACTTATTGTTCAGAATTTCATTCATTATAAGTCGTTTTAATATCTAAAACAGACTTTATGATTTCGCTAATTTATTTTTTAGCATCGAAATTATTATTGGTAATACTGAGATACCAATAATTAGAAAAATAACTTTTTCAAAATTATTTTTAATCCACGGTATTTCACCTAAAAAATAACCAGCTAAGCTTACTCCTGCCACCCAAATAACACCGCCTATTAAGTTATAAGTTGAAAAAACACCATAACGCATCTTACCTACCCCAGCTACAAATGGCGCAAAGGTTCTTACAATAGGAACAAAACGTGCTAGGATAATTGTTTTAGGCCCGTGTTTTTCATAAAAGGCGTGTGTTTTATCAATATGTTCTGGTTTAACTAAAGTTTTTCCAAACAATTTCCAACCCAATACTTTTTCACCAAAATACTTACCAATATAATAATTGGTTGTATCGCCTAAAAATGCAGCAATTATTAATAATATAATAGCTACCCATAAGTTAAGTGCGCCTTGTGCCGCAAACATTCCAATTGCAAATAATAAGGAATCGCCTGGTAATAAAGGCATAATAACCAACCCTGTTTCTACAAAAATAATGGCAAACAAAATACCATATACCAAGGTAGGATAAAGGGTAATAAATTCACTTAAATGTTTATCAATATGTAATATAAAATCAATGAGATTTACCATAAGTAATGCTTAGTTTAATGAAAATAAGGTAAAGATTAATTTCCTACTTCTTCTAAATAGGCTAAAATTCCTCCTTTAAGGTTATATAAGTTAGTAAAGCCATGTTGTGACTCTAAAGCCGAAATAACAGTGGCACTTCGCTTACCACTACGACAATGTACCACTACTTGCTTGTCTTTACTAATTTTATCTATATTATCCATTATTTCGCCCATTGGTATTAATTGAGCGTTAATATTTACTTCATCATATTCATATTCTTCCCTTACATCTATTAACTGGAAATCTTTTTTCTCGTCCATTAATTTTTTTAATTCTAAGGCAGTTATTTCTTTCATAATGTTTTAATTTAATTGTTTTTAAAATATCGTTTCTTTGGTTCCGTCGGGTAAATAATTAAAAAATGTATCGCCTCTCAATCCAATTCTTAAAGTTTCTAAAGGAATCACATCGTCAATACCTATGTTTCCTACATTTACATTGGCTCCAAATAAATTAATAAAATATACTTGTTGCGATTTTTGTGGTGTTTCCCATATAATATCATCTACATTAATTTTACTTGTAATGCGTGTAATCAACATACTATGAGCACTTCCATTTTTATGGAAAATACCTACATTTCCACTTTCTCTTGCTTCAGCAATTACTTTAAAAGATCCAGCTTCTAATTCAGCTTTCATCATGCTTATCCATTTTGCGGGATGAATAATAATTCCTTCTTCTTTTGAGCCTACTTCCGATAAAACTGTGTAATTTTTTGATAATGTATTGATGTATTTACACTTGCTTTCGTGCGACATCGTTATACTTCCGTCCGACACTTCGGCTGTATCTAATCCGTATGAATCAATAAACTTTTGATACTCATCAAATTTTCCACGTGCCATAAACGCTTCAAATAAAGTACCGCCTACATAAGTTTTAATTCCTGCTTTTTGATATAACTTGATTTTTTCTTTTACATTTTTAGAAATTACCGATGTACCAAAACCAAGCTTTACAAAATCCACATAATCAGCGTAAGTATCTACAAAGTTTTCGGCATGTTTTAAAGAAATACCTTTATCCATTACCATCGTTAATCCTTTATGACGTGGTTTATCGGTACGTTCTGGTAAATTTGGTAAGTTTATATTATATTGTGGCATATAGATTAATTTTATATTAAATGAATTATTTTTTAAATGATTGTATTAATTGCATAACCGTATTATCATTTACCAAAGCAGGTATATACTCCAATAATTCAGTATGTTTTTCATAATTAATTTCGAGGGCATTTTCTAAAAACAACAAGCCTTCATGACGATGACCTAGTTCAAATTGCAAGCCACACATACGGTAATATAAAGGCGACACATCAGGATGCTTTTGAATACCTTCGGCTAATATTCTCTCACACTCTTTATAATAACCACCTTCGTACAATAGTTTTGCATAATCTAGATAAATATCATAATCCTCATAACCAAGTTCAAAAACACGTTGATAAGCCGATGCCGACTCTTCTAAAAAACCTAACTTGTGTTGAATTTCACCAAACACATACCAATAATCGGGCATGTTAGGATTTATTTCAATAGCTTTTTTGACATAATGAAGGCTTTCGGTAATTCTATTTTGATAATCTAACACAATGCCAACGCCCAACCACGCATCAGCATAGGCAGGTTCTATTTTTAAAGCTCTATTATAATTAACTAATGCCTCATCATACAAGTTCATATTTTCATAACACTCACCTATGTAATAGTATGTATTTGCATCAGGTTCTTCGTATTTAAAGGTTTCTTTATAAACTTCAACGGCTTCCGAAAATCGTTCTAATTGTGCTAATGAATTGGCTTTATTAAAATAAGCCGAAGAAAAATCTTCTTTAATAGCTAAAGCATAATCGTAAGCGTCTATGGCTTTTTCATATAAGCTCAAGCGATTATAACTAATCCCTAAATTAAACCAAGCAAAATGATTATAGGGTTTGTTGTCGATATAATTTTCATAAAATGAAATAGCCTCTTCGCTTTGTCCAGTCATTTCAAAGCACATTGATAATTCATTAAGGGCCATTTCGTTATCAGGATTTACTTGAATGGCTTTTTTCAAATAAAACAACGCGTCATTTGCTTTTTCATCATTCAAAAATTCAATACCAATAGCTACATACACTTCATCTTTATAATCCGACAAGGGTAAAGCTTTTTTATAATTTTCAATAGCTGGTTCGCTTAATCCCATTTGGCTGTATATATAACCTCGAGTCATGTATAACTCACTGTTACTAGACTCTACCAACTCAACCTCATTTAATAATGCTAATGCCTCTTGTGTTTTATGTTGAGATGATAAGTATTGCGCCTGTTTAATTTTTATCCCTGCCGAATATGGATAATGACTTATGGCAAAGTCAAGTGCTTTTCTGGCCATATCGAGGTTAAACCATTGCATGTAATAATCAATAATTTCTTCCAACTCATCAGCATCAAAAAAATAATGGTTTCCAGTTGCTACCATTTCTTCAAAACGCTTCAAACTATTTTCGAAATCTTGATTATTTAATCCTTCTCCTTCAAATTCGCTCATACTACTTAATTACAATTTTCAATAAACCACAAATTTAAGATTTTAAAAGAGACTTTAAAGGTTAATTTTTAACAAAAAAGATGTATTTTGTAGAAAAATACTTTCACTCTTTACTTAGGGGAAATAGTATATTTGCTTCACTAAAATTTAAGATAAAAGTGACATTAATTAAAAGTATTTCGGGTATAAGAGGCACTATTGGTGGAACACCCGGTGAAGGTTTAAGTCCATTAGATATTGTAAAATTTGCATCAGCTTATGGAAGTTGGCTAAAAACAACTCATTCAAATTCTAAAACAACTGTGGTAATTGGAAGAGACGCACGATTATCAGGATTTATGGTAAATAACATTGTGTGTGGCACATTAATAGGCTTAGGAATAGATGTGATTGACTTAGGTTTAAGTACCACTCCTACAGTAGAAGTTGCTGTTACAGAGCTAAATGCCACTGGAGGCATTATACTAACTGCTAGCCATAATCCAAAACAATGGAATGCTTTAAAATTACTTAACGATAAAGGTGAATTTATTAGTGATAAAGAAGGAAAATTAATCTTAGAATTGGCCGAAAAAGAACAATTTAGCTATGCAGAAGTTAATCAGTTGGGACAATACTCTCAACGAAATGATTTACTAAAACTTCACATAGATAAAATTTTAAGTTTACCTTATGTAGATGTTAATGCCATAAAAAAAGCAAATTTCACTATTGCTGTAGATGCTGTCAATTCTAGTGGTGGCATTGCAATTCCGATGTTATTAGAGGCTTTGGGCGTACAAAACATTCATAAAATACACTGCGAACCAACAGGACATTTTGCTCATAATCCAGAGCCATTACCTGAACATTTAAAAGATTTATCAGATGCAGTAAAAAAACACAAAGCGCATTTAGGCATTAGTGTTGACCCAGATGTAGATAGATTAGCATTAGTGTGCGAAGATGGCGAAATGTTTGGCGAAGAATATACTTTAGTGGCTGTAGCAGATGCTGTGCTAAGGCATCATAAAGGCGGTAACACGGTATCTAACTTATCCTCTACTCGTGCGTTGCGCGATGTAACCGAAAAACATGGTGGCGCTTATTCAGCCTCGGCAGTAGGCGAAGTAAATGTAGTAACCATGATGAAAGTTACAAAAGCTATTATTGGAGGCGAAGGTAATGGTGGTGTTATCTTACCCGAATTACATTATGGAAGAGATGCCTTAGTAGGTGTTGCTATATTTTTAACTCATTTAGCTAAGTTTAATCAAAGCACATCTATGCTTCGCAGTTCCTATCCAAACTATCATATTTCTAAAAACAAAATAGAACTTACTCCAGAAATTGATGTAGATAAAGTATTAGTTGAAGTAAAAAATAAATACGCTAAACAACCAGTTAATACTATTGACGGTGTTAAAATAGAATTTGATAAAGAATGGGTACATCTTAGAAAATCAAATACTGAACCAATCATTCGAATTTATAGCGAGAGTGAACACATAACAACAGCCGATGCCCTAGCAAAAAAAATAATTTCTGATATAAAAGAAATAATAAAGCATTAGTCAGGCATCTAATAAGAATCAAATAATAGGTAAATAAAGAATGGTAATTAAATTTTAACTTTACGACTTTTACATCCTTTAATTTACAACGCAAAAGCAGTCAGTCTGCACTTAAAATAAATAATGAAAATATATTTAGATAACGCCGCAACCACTAGATTAGATGAACAAGTTTTAGAAACCATGTTACCGTATATGCGTGAGGAATACGGAAACCCCTCTTCTATTCATTCTTTTGGAAGAAAAAATCGTTCAGCAATTGAAAATGCCAGAAAAACAGTGGCTAAACTGCTCAATGTAACACCTGGCGAAATTTTCTTTACATCGGGAGGTACTGAAGCTGATAATATGGCAATTGCTCAAAGTGTAGAATCATTAGGAATAAAACATATTATCAGTAGTAAAATAGAACATCATGCTGTTGAACATTCGGTAATAGAACTTGAAAAAGCTGGTAAA
>JADLER010000117.1 GCA_020846025.1 Bacteroidia bacterium
ACCAGTTGCTACTGGGTCAAAATTAAACCCCCCTCCAGAAAATTCTCCACTTAAATAAACATTTTCGTTATTATCTACGTCAATAGTTTTAATATAATCCTGAGCATGACTTCCTACTCTTTTCGCCCATATTGGTTGTAAAGTAGCGGCATTGTATTTCGCAACAAATCCGTCATCTCCGCCCTTACTAGTTATATTTACACCTATTGAAGAAATGCTAAATATCTCTGAAAACTGACCTGCCAAATATAAGTTATTGTTTTTTAATGTAATAGAATTGATCTCGCCATAAGGACTAGAAAAATTATTTTGCAAGTTTATGTAATTAAATGATACATAATTACAAGCGGTATCATAGCTAACCATTATAGGATAGGCAACTCCGTTACTTCCCGAATTAAATAAACCAGCACCCGAAGCATTTTTAATATCTGTATTAGTTCCTTTAAAAGCATAGCCACCAACAAACAATCTTTCAGAACCATTTACATCTCCCACTGTAATTGTGTTGAGTTTAGCTGTGGTCTTGTATGCCCATAATGGATTTCCATTCGTACTAAGTTTAACCAAAAAATATGAGGCTGATGTAATGGTTAATGTAATTGGATTTACTGTTCCAATACTAATATTTGCAGAAGTATATCCTAATGCGTAAATATTGTTATCACTATCAGTTGCTATATCTACAATTTTTGTTTCTTGTGTATTTGCAAAGTTTAAATGAGCTTGGTAATTTTCATTTGAATCCATTATGCTAATTACTCCACTATAAAAACTACTCGCCCCTGTAACCACCACTGTAGAATCGGGGTTTGGGTCAACATCAATATTATATCTGTAGTTAGTTACTGAAACAAGGTGCCCGTCTGGAGTTACTACAGAGGCAGCTTGTTCTGTTTGATAATTAGTTGCTGGAAATGCTTTTGTCCATTGATGCCCAAGTGTTAGAGGCATTTGTGCTTTAATTGCACCTGCAAACAAGAAAATGATTGATGCAGATAGTAGTAATTTTTTCATATTTATTTTTTTAATTAAAGTATATAAGTAGCGAAAATATGTTTTTAAAAACTCATATCAAGAGTTTCTTTCCCAATGACGGGTTTGAGTTTCCGAACGACGATTTTGACTGTAGTTACAAAAAACAAAAGTTCCCATTTTGCAATGAAAACCTTCGTTAATGAATTTAATTAAGTAAATCTAAATGATAGTATTATTACCTAAAGCTTCTATTTTTTCTATACAATCTTTTCGATGATTACGCGATACTTCGGCGCACTTACCACTTTTAAAGCTAACTACGCCAGCTTCCCCTTTTTTAAGAAAGGAAGATATATGCAAAATATTTACAAAATAAGAGCGATGGACTTTTATAAAATGGTTGATGTGTTGCAATACTTCTTCAAAATATCCCATAGGTTTTGAAACCAGTTTTTCGCTTCCATCAATTAAGTGAATGATAGAATATGATCTGTGAGCTTCAATAAATTCTATATTATCAATTACTATGTATTCATAGCCATAATTAAGAGGAATCGTTAAAACGCCAGTATTTTTCTGCTCCAGATTGCTCAATAAGGCTTTGAATTTTTCAGCGTTTTGTTTTAATTCTTTTGCTTCAATTGCCCTTGCCAGGGCTTGTAGCAATTCCTTTTCCTGTATCGGTTTCAATAAATAATCAATCGCAGATAATTTAAATGCCTGTATAGCATATTCGTTATATGCGGTTGTAAAAATAACTTCGCAACCAACCTGAGCCATGTCAAGCTCACCAAACAACTCCAGGCCAGATTTCCCTGGCATATTAATATCCAAGAAAACTATGTCTGGCTTTGTTTTATCAATCAGTTCTACAGCCTGCATCACATTCTCAGCTTCTCCTATAATGTTTACATGAGGCGCTAATTCGTTGAGCATCAATCGAAGCAATTCACGTGCAGATTCTGCATCGTCCACCAAAATTGCCGTGTAATGAGTTTGGCGGAAAGTGTTTTTATTTTCAGTATTTTTCAATCCCATAAATTTACATTATAATTCTAAATTATGATAACTCTTTGATGGGTTCAGTGGTATAAACAAATAAGTCTGTTCATAAAGGTGAACAGGCTTATTTGTGTGTTTTTATATTGATTTTTTAAAATCTATTTTATTTTTACCCATGAGTGATACTGAGCATTTCCTTGTTTAGGATAGTTGGGGTTGCGTGCTGGGCAATTTTCATTAGTTATTCCTGTAGCATTTTCGTTACAATTGCCTTGAGCTGTTTTACCACAATTGTATTTGCACTTATAATTGCATTTTTCAGCTTTTTTGTCATCAGTGTTTGTATTACTGTTATCGTTGCTAGATGTACTTTCCGCCTCACCTATTTCTTGCCCATTGGCATCCAATTTCATCACTTTATTGTCACTTTTACGAACGGCATTAAAAGTAATTGGATTTTTTGAGGCTTTTTGTAACACAAGGTATTCAGGTGCTGTAAGTATTTTTTCTTCGTTAGCCAATGCAGAACTACCATTTTTATCTCTTGCGGCATAATAGCGATCTTCTCCTTCAACACCTAAATAACTAAAGTAATTAATAGCAGATTGCACTTCATTTCCTGTTTTGTCAATAAAAATCTTATTACCATTCAAGACAACTTGCATTAAGCCCCCAGTATACCAAGTATAAGAGTATTCAAAGACCATACCTTCGTATTGATGTGGGATTACCAATTTTCCATCATTGTCATAAAAACCCCATTTCCCTTTAAGTTTTGCAGGTATCAAATTGGCTTTACTATTGTAATCCTCTATTCTATCAAATTTTTCCTTTACAATTTTTTTACCGTCTTTTTCCAAATACAGACTAGAACCTTCTCCGCCTTTTTGGATGTTTTGAGCGTAAGTTGTAGTTGTTGCTAGAACAATCGCTGCTAAAAGCAAAATTTTTTTCATATTTATTTTTTATTAAAGTTTATAAGCGGCGAAAATATGTTTTTAAAAACTCATATCAAGAGTTTCTTTCCCAATGGTGGATTTGAGTTTCCGAACGACGATAATTTACGCCTCAGTTCTTATAGCAAATGTAATTTTGATTTAGACCAAAGATGTTTAGTTATTTTTTATCAAGGTGATGAAAAAAATCGTTGCATAGCTTTACCTACGGAACTATTTTTTAAAGAAGCATTGATGAAAAAGAGCAAGCAGATTGGGGTAAATTAATTTATATTTGGTATTACTTTTAGCTTTACAGTTGTACCCAGAGCTTGCTTATTTTCATCGTATAAATCGTGAATCATAAAACTTACTGTTTGATGGTGTTTGTTCAATAATTCAATACGTTTTTGTATTGCACTTGTGGCAAAAGATTCGTGCTTGAGTTTTTCGGTTTCCTTTATTTGTTGAGCAGCAACTCTACCAATGCCATTATCAGTAATCTCAATCTCTATTGAATCAGAAGTTGAAGGTGAAAAAGAAATAATCAGTTGTTTGTTGCCTTGTTTATTGTGCAAGCCATGCTTAAAAGCATTTTCTATAAAAGGCTGCAAAATTAATGATGGCATATAGGTTTGTTCAATATCAAGATTATCATCAATATTAATCTGGAACGAAAAGTCATCACCAAGCAACATAGCTTCCATGTCAATGTATAATTTCAGCATCCTAATTTCTTCACTTAATGAAATGAGTGGTTTGTTGCTCATCTGTAAAAACATTCTAATCAAATCAGAAAACTCGTTTAAGTAAGAAGTGGCTTTTTGCTTATCATTTTTGTAGATATATGCCTTAATGGAGTTTAAAACATTAAACACAAAATGTGGGTTCATTTGTGATTTAAGGGCAGTTTCTCTGCTTAATCGTAATTCGTTTTCAAGATTTATGCGTTCTATTTCTTTACGTTGCAATTGTTGCATTTTGCGAATGCGAATTGTATATATAATGTAGGAAAGAACTAAAATCAGTATTGCAATTAACACATTAAACCAAAGGCTTTTCCAAAAAGGAGGTTTTATGGTTCCGCTTAACACAATGGTGTTTTCCGAATCTAATCCCAAATGATTAATAACTTTTAATTGAATTTCAAAAAAGCCTGGCGGAATATTTTGTATATCAATTTGTTCGATGGACGAAGGTAGTTTTACCCAACTTGTATCTGTAGAATTTATGCGATACAGATATTGAAAATTGCCATTGCTATTGTAGGTACTTGCCTCTGGAAACAGTACAAGGGATTCGCCATAGTTTAGTGTTAAATTAGTAGGATTATGAGTGAGTGTTTTTCCAGCAATTATTTTTTTTAGATAAACAATAGACGTTGATTTGTCGTAAGTTTCGGTTAAAGGAATTTTTTGCACCCCTTTTCCAGTAGCAAGCCACACGTTCTCATTGGTAATAACAAGGCTTTGTATATTGTCTGAAGCAAGCCCCGAAAGTTTAGTTATTGTTTCCCATGTGTTTTTTTTGATAGAGTATTTCCAAAGGCCTTTGTTGGTTGCGACATATATAATTTCATTATGCTTCTTTATTTTTAAGGCTTGTGTTTTATCTAAAATTTCCGAAACAAATTTACTTTCACCATCTTGATTTACCGAGTATATCTTTCCATTAAATGTTAAAGCGTAAATCAGTTTTAATTCTTTATCAAAATTGATGGAAAGTATTTGTTCGCCTTTAAATAAAGTAGTTTGAGCACTCCATTCATTATTTTGATAAACAACTTTCATTAAGCCATCGCTGCTTGCTACCCACACTGTATGATTGCTCTCATCGTATTCTATCTCTCGTATCCAACGTGATTTTATAATTTTGTTATTTATATATAAGCCATGTGAGCTACCAATGAAACAATCGTTACCAATTTGTTTTATCGTTTTTATAGCCTTTACCCCAATATCTTGATGCGTAATTGTATTTTCTTTTAATGAAAATAAATTGTTGTTTGTATAAAAACGTAATGTTTTCGTATTTATATCATAATCAAAGCTTTGTATATCACCGTGATTACCTGTGTGAAACGTTGTAAGTTGATGTGTATTATGATTTAATTTCCCAATAGTTCCATCAATAGTTGCAAAATAGATATGGTCATCTCCATAAGTTATTTTTACAACCTTATCATTATCTAGTAATTTATTATCTGTATTCCAAACTAATAGATGTATATTAGGAATTCTCAACAAGCCTGTTTGCAGAGTGCTGAACCAGTAATTTCCTTCACGATCCATCGTACAATCCGAAAATGATATTTCTGGATAAAATAATTCTGCAACTTCTGAATCTGTGTTATATTTAATAATTCCTTTATATGTACAAATCCATAAGTTTTCGTCAGGTAATGTTATTACATTAGTTATTTTACGATTAGCTAGTAAATTTAATAGATTAGAATTATTGAATGGCTCTATGTTGTTTTTTGAATACCTGTAAATGGTATTATTTTCTGTTGCAAATAGCCACAATTTTTGCTTGTAATATTCTGTAAAAAATAATCCAGGCGATTGTTTTTTAAAAATATCCGTTTTAAATAAGTCTTTTTTCCCTCTTATAAATTGGGCAATTCCATTTGATTCTAAAAAAAATACTGTATCATTTGGATGGTGCTTTGAATTTTTTGTTACATAACTATTAGTTGTAATGGCCAATTCGTAATTATTGGTTCCAAATTTTGTCCAATTATTTTTTTGTTCGTTGTAAATATGAATTCCTCCCGAATGACTAATAAAAACTTCTCCATTTTCATTACTAGTAATGCTGGTGATTTTACTAGGAAACAGATTGCTAATTTCAATAAGTGTATCGCCTTGTAGCATGAAAACTTGCGATTGAAAATTGAAACAATAAAGCTTGCCACTTGATGAAATAGTTAAGCCAGTAACTGATTTTGCTTTTTGTTTTGGCCCCTTGTAGAGCCTGCATCTAATACCGTCATATTTATACAATCCTGCATCGCAACCAAACCACACAAAGCCTTTGTTATCTTGAACAAGGCTGTAAATTTCGTTACTTGGCAACCCACCTTCATCATTATAAGTAAAGCATTGAGGATATTGAGCAACTATTATTTTATGTAATAGCAGAGTAATAACGAATATGTATCTTTTAAAATTCATTTTTTATTGAATTTTACAAAAGTAAATTTTCTTATTGAGTTTGAAATTGTTTTACAAGCTCGCACCACACTGTGTCATTCAAGTTAGGCAAACAGGTGAGTTTTATTTTCTCTTGTTTTACAGGGTGTATAAATTCAGTTTGAAACGAATGTAAGTGAATGAATGGAGTTGAGTTTGAGCGCTCAAAGCCATATTTTAAATCGCCTTTTATTGAACAACCTATAGCAGCTAGTTGTGCTCTAATTTGATGATGACGTCCTGTATGAAGTTGAATTTCGAGCAAATGATAATTAGCAATAGAGGCTTTAAGCGTATAGCTTAATTCTGCCTTTAAAGCGCCTTGACGCTCAGTTAAAAAGGCTTTTGAGGTATTATTTTTTTCGTTTTTAATTAAGTAATGTATAAGTCTGTCTGATTGTTTGGGTGGTTTATTTTTCACAACAGCCCAGTAAGTTTTTTGAATGGTTTTCTCTCTAAATAGGTCATTCATACGTGATAAAGCCTTGCTGGTTTTGGCAAATATCACAATACCTGAAACGGGTCTATCTAATCTATGACATACACCACAAAACACATTTCCAGGTTTCTGATCTCTTACTTTTATGTAGTTTTTTACTTTTTCTGAAAGAGGAACATCGCCCGTTTTATCACCTTGAACAATTTCAGATGGCCTTTTATTAATTACAATTAAATGATTGTCCTCAAAAATAATTTGATTGGCGTCAATAAGTTCAGGTGCTTGGGACATGTATAAATTATTTAAAAATCAACTTAAACTCTAAGCGACGATTCATAGCGTGTTCATCATCACTACATATTACATCATTCCCGCAGTTGTTGAGTAGTTTAGATTCGCCATACCCTTTGGCGATAATACGACTACCATCTATTCCTTTTGAGATAATGTAATTTTTAGCTGAGTTTGCACGGCGCTCGCTAAGTATTAAGTTGTAAGAATCACTACCTTTACTATCGGAGTGTGCACTAAGTTCAATAGATAATTGTTCGTTATTTTTTAGTGCTAAAACTACTTTATCTAATGTAAGTTGAGATTGAGGTTGTAAATCTGCCTTATTAAATTCAAATAAAATGTTTTCCATAATTGTGGTATTACTTTGTTTTGTAACATCCGTACCTGCTTTTTTCTCAACTAAAGAAAGCCATGGATCTTCAACATAAATATCGGCTAATTTGCTAAACTCTGTTTTTAAGGGTTTATATTGAAATTTTTTACCTTTTATAAGCGATACCAATTTTATTAAATTATCACTATTATCAAAAACCATTATATTATTAAAGGACTCAAGAATACTGTTTTCATTGTTTATGGTTAACAAAACTTGTTTAGTATATGGTAGATGTTTAAAACTAAAATCACCTTCTTTGTTGGTAGTTGCCGAATCAATGGTTTGAAATTTATCATTGAGTAACAATACTTTCATATCAGCAAGTGGGTTATTTTTGTTATTGCCATAAAGCCGTCCTGTGAAATTCATTTTCAATTCGTTTTCATCTACTAATAACTCATTAAAGTTATCATCACTTATTGCTAAAAATTTATAGATGAATTTTTTATTAGCAACCGAATCTAGTCTTCTAATAAATTTATCCTTTAGGCTATATAAATTCATAATAAAGTTTAACTCTGCATCGGCGCTATCGTAGGCAATACGATATTCGTAGCCAGGCACAATATTTTTAAAATAAAATATTCCTAAGGAATTTGTTTTAGCTTTTTGAATTACGGTGTTTTTATTATTTAATAGATAGATGGTTTTATTTGCCCCTATCTTTTTTTCAGTTTCGTTAGTGGCAATTAATTTTGCTGAAATAAAATAACTGTATTCGTTATTTTCTAGTTTATCTGATAATTGGTTATTTATATTTTTAAAAATAAAATTAAAGTTAGGGTCAAATAAAACAGACTCAATAGTTTCACCATCTGCAGTTGATAACAAAATTTTTTGATTTGTTGGGTTTTCATTCTGCGGAACAATGACTTCAAGTGTTTCAAAATTATCAGAGGCTACATTTTTAAAAACAAACTTGCCCTGGTTACTTGTTTGAACTTTGGCAACTACCTCTCCTTTTTTATTTTTAATGACAACGGTTTTATTTCTAATTGGTGTTTTTTTATCATTATCTAGATGTAGCTTACCTGCTAATTGTAAGTATTCTTTAATTTTTTCGGTAGTTAATATTGGAACCGTTGTATCTTTTTTAGGCTCAGGTTTTTTGATATAAACTTTTTGTAAGAATGTATTCATGTAAACTGTGTCATCTACAAATTTTGAGTTTCCATCAAATCGAATTTGATGAAAAGGTTTAGTAAATTGAGTAGAATCTACCTTAGTTGCATCTAATGTAAAAAACGGAATATCTAGTGCGTAAGTAATTTTATAATGCCTTTTATTTTCAGGTATGTCATTGGCATGTATTCTAATAAACATTTTTTGAGTTCTTGCATTACTAAAATAAATGTCATAAGTTTTTCCGAAGGGTAATACGGTTTTAAAGCTACTTTCTTCCTTTGTATTAAATTCTTTTATGATTTTAGAGTTTGCAACAATTTTAATAGTGGTATTAGTTAATGGTTTTTGCTGATAATAGTTTTTACCTTCAAAAGTAAGATGCCCATCATAAACCTGTGCTATTAATTGTGTAATACAACTTATAAAAAAGATAATAAAAAAAAGTCGTTTTAAAACCATCATAGTAAATATAATTATTTTTTTAATTTTTCTATTACTTGTTCAATTTCTTTGCAATAAGTTTTAAGAGTAGCCGAGTTATAAGTTTTTATTTTTAGTACTAATATAGTTGTTTTTAATCTATGTTTTTGAATATAATATTCATCAAGCACAAGATTTAACTTTTCGAGGTATGATATTGGCAAATCTTGTTCCATTTTTCGTCCTCTTTTAGCAATATTACATTTTAATAACTTGGTAGAAGTGGTTAAATAAATAACTAAATTAGGAGTAGGTAATGTATCTACAATAGATTTAAAGTGTTTCTTAAAAAAAGTGTAATCTTTTTTAGAAAGATTAGCTTTAGCAAAACAGATGCATTTATCGAAATGGTAATCGCTTATAATTAATTGCTTGTTTTTGTAGTTATTAAAAAAAGTAGTGAGTTGTTTGTGTCTATCTATTAAAAAGGAATATTCAGTTGGAAAAGCATATTTCTTTTGGTCTTTATAAAAAAGTGGCAATAAAGCATTTTCTTCAAATTGTTCGGGTAAAAATGTGGCTTTTAATTGTTTGGATAAAGCCTTAGCTAAGGTGGTTTTTCCTGAACCAATGTTGCCTTCTATACAAATAAACATATTATGATGGATATAAATTTACCTTGAGATTATCATGACACTCTTGCAATAAAGTTATCATTTTTTTATTTAGAATAGGATGTATATAATCTGAATTTACATCTTGCATAGGTATTAACACAAATTTACGAAGATGCATTCGCGGATGCGGAATGATTAACTCTGGTGTATTAATAACTGATTGATTGTAAAATAAAATATCAATATCTATGGTTCGTGCCTCGTAGGCTTGGGTGTTGCTTCGAGTTCTACCTAATGTTATTTCAATTTGAAGTAATTTAGCTATTAATTCCTCTGGTTTTAAGAGGGTTTGTACTTCCACCACCATATTTAAGTATGGTTGTTGTTGAGCAACACCCCAAGCTTCCGTCTCATATATCTTCGATTTTTTTAACACATGCCCAATTTTATGTGTTATATGCTCTAAAGCCTGATTTAGATGTTTTATTCTATGGCCAATATTACCGCCCAAACATAAATATATAACGTTCATATAATTATTGGTAAATGTAAGGTAAAGTAAACTAACTTTAGGCTTAAAATTATTAATTTATTAATAAGGAATATTAAAAAGTATTTATTTAAAATTTTAGTAAGTATATGAAACAGTTTTTTGGCGCATTTTTCGGTTCATGTTTAGGAATATTAATTACTGGTATTGTTATAACGGCAATTGTTATAGCTTCTGTTGCAAGTATGGTTACAGATGCAGTTAAATTTTCTGATGGTAAAGCTTATACCCCAAAAGAAAACTCAATCCTTAAATTAAGTTTAGACAATGAAATAAAGGAACGTGGTGTTAAAAATCCTTTTGGTGAGGTTGATTTAGGCCCATTTATGCCTAAACAAGCTATTGGTCTAGACCAACTTTTAACCGCTGTTAAAAAGGCTAAAGACGATAAAAATATAAAAGGTATTTACCTTGATATAAGTAATCCAGTTGCAGGTTTTGCTACACTTGAAGAAGTGCGAAATGCTCTGATTGATTTTAAAAAATCTAAAAAATTTATTGTAGCCTATTCAGAGGTTTTATCGCAAAAGGCTTATTATGTAGCAAGTGTGTCCGACAAGATTTATTTAAATCCTGAGGGTGGCATGGAACTAAAAGGCTTAAGCACTCAAATGATGTTTTTCAAGAATATGCTTGAAAAATTAGATATGGAAGTACAAATTTTTAGACATGGTAAATTTAAAAGTGCCATTGAACCATTTATGCTTGATAAAATGAGTGAAGCCAATCGCTTACAAACTAAAACTTACTTAGGCTCGTTATGGAATCACATGACAGAAGGTATAAGTATTGCACGTAACTTAACACCAGAATATTTAAATAATATTGCAGACAGCTTGTTGTTAAGAACACCTAGTGATGCTTTAAAATATAAATTAATTGATGATGTTATGTATGAAGATGAAGTGTTTAGTAACATCAAAAAAACAATAAAGGTAAAAGAAACAGAAAAGGTTAATTTAGTTGCCTTATCAGATTATGTGAAAAGTGTTACAAATACAAAAGTTACAAAAGATAAGATTGCAGTAATTTATGCGGTTGGTGAAATAGAAAGTGGAGAGGGCGATGATGATAAAATTGGAAGTATTAGAATTGCAAAAGCAATTAAAGACGCTAGATTAGATGAAAATGTAAAGGCTATTGTATTACGCGTCAATTCTCCAGGTGGTAGTGCATTGGCAAGTGATGTGATTTGGAGAGAAACCGTTTTAGCAAAAAAAGTAAAACCATTTATCGTATCAATGGGAGACGTAGCAGCAAGTGGTGGATATTATATTAGTTGTGCCGCCGATAGAATTTTTGCTCAACCTAATACTATTACAGGCTCAATAGGTGTATTTGGTTTAATTCCTAACGCACAAAAAGCATTATCTGAAAAATTAGGTATTACAATAGATACTGTAAATACAAATAAACATAGCGACGTAGGCACCATTTTACGAAAAGCATCTACTGAGGAATATAATTACATTCAACAAAGTGTAGAACACGTTTATGATGTATTTACTAAAAAAGTGGCAGAAGGCAGAAAAACAACACAATCTGCTGTAGATAGTGTTGGACAAGGCCGTGTATGGAGTGGTGCCGATGCTATTAAGATTAATTTGGTAGATGAATTAGGAGGAATTAATGAAGCTATTGCTTATGCAGCAAAACAAGCCAAGTTAAGTGAATATAAAATACAAAGTTTACCTAAACAAAAAGACCCGATTGAAGAATTATTAGGTAATACCAAAGAAGAAATAGGAGCCAGAGTGATGCAAGAAAACTTAGGAATTCAGTATCAATACTTAAAACAGATAAAAAATGTTTTAATGTTAAAAGGAGTACAAGCTCGATTGCCTTATGAAATGGTTATTGAATAGAAATATCATTGAGTTGCTACTTTTGTAAGATTACTGTATAAATCCATAAGAATTTCATTTTTAATCACTATCTTTAAGGGTTAAAATAGCCTTATGAAGTATTTTTTATTTTTTATTTGTTTGATATTTTCTGTAGAGGCAATATACTCTCAGAATGAATATATAGATTACCGTTCTCAAACAAATCCATTATACTGGAAAAACAGAAAGCCTTTTGCTGATTACTGGCAACAAGATGTGCATTATAACATTAAAGCCAATTTAAACGACTCAACCGATATCATTACGGGTTACGAAGAACTAACCTATTGGAATAATTCTCCTAAACCATTGTATTATGTGTATTTTCATTTATACAGCAATGCCCAAACTAAAGATTCTTATTTAGCAGATTTATATAAAAACAATAACTATCATTTAAAATTTGGGAAATACCGACAACAAGGATATGGCACAAATGTTGAAAAAATAAAATCAGGGAATGAAGAACTAAAAACGGAATTAGACAATACCATTTTAAAAGTGTATCTAACTAAGCCATTGATGCCTGGCGAATCGGTTACATTTCAAATAGATTTTAAAACCTATTTCGATAAAGAAGTAATTAGGAACCGCATGAAATTGTTTGATGCCTTTGGTAACAAACACTATGATGTGGTGCATTGGTATCCGCGTATTTCAGTTTACGATCGAAAATTTGGTTGGAATACAGATCAACACATGGATCATGAATTTTATGGCGATTTTGGTTCATTCCATGTAGAGTTTACCTTGCCTAATCATTATATACTTGATGCAACAGGTGTTTTGCAAAACGAAAAAGAAGTTTTACCTGATACATTAAGAGCTAAATTAGATATAAAAAATTTTGCTAAAAAACCTTGGAACTCACCACCAAGTACTATCATTAAAAAAGATGGGACAACTAAAACTTGGATTTTTTCGGCCATGAATGTGCACGATTTTGCACTTACTGCCGATCCTACTTATCGCATTGGAGAGTACAAATGGAATGATGTACGATGTATTGCATTAGTTCAAGAACCGCATTGTATTGGTTGGCAAAATGCACCAATTTACATTGCCAAAGTATTAGAAGTAAATAGCTATAATATCGGCATGTACCATTACCCAAAAATGATTTGTGCCGATGCACAAGACGGCATGGAATATCCTATGCTTACTTTAGACGGTGGCTACGACCCTGAATACAGAAGTTTATTAATTCATGAAATGACGCATAATTGGTTTATGGGAATGGTTGGAAGTAATGAAAATTATAGAGCATTTTTAGATGAAGGATTTACTCAGTTTTATACGGCAGATACTTATCAATTTATTGATGGACCTAATCTAATTTCTCAACCATCAAAAAGTAAATATGAACAACGCTTTACCGAACAAAATAGAATATTAGACAATCAAGTATATAATGGTTATATGACTTCTACTATTGCTAGAGGCGAAGAAGTAACTTTAAATACACATAGCGATGATTTTAATGGAGCCATTCGTCATGGAGGTGGATATGGTGCTGTGTATTATAAAACAGCTACCATGCTCAAAAATTTAGAATATGTTTTGGGAAGAGCTTTGTTTGATAAATGTATGCAACATTATTTTAATCAATGGAAATTTGCCCATCCTTATCCCGAAGATTTCAGAAACTCCATCATTCAGTATTCTGGTATTGATTTGAATTGGTTTTTTGATCAATGGCTCGAAACCACTAAAAAAATTGATTATAAAATTGGCAGAATTAAAAAAGGAAAACAAAAAGGCGAGTACTTTATTAAGTTTAAACGCAAAGGTGATATGCAAATGCCTATAGATTTTGCCGTGTTAGATAAAAATGATTCAGCTTATTTATATCATATTCCAAATACATGGTTTGAAAAACCAGTTCGTACTAATGTTTTACCTCGCTGGATTGGTTGGGGAAAAGTAAAACCAACATATGTAGCAAAAGTAAACTTAAATGCCAAACTTAGAAATGTCATAATCGATCCATCACGTCGATTAGCGGATGTTGATATGACGAATAATATTAAGAGACATAAATTTAATATCACCTTCGACTCTAAAGTATATAATCCTTTGGATTGGAAAAAATATGAATTTAAAGCTCGACCTAGCTTGTGGTATAATGGTTATGATGGTATTAAAATTGGTGCCCATCTCAATGGTGGTTATATGAATACAAAAAATGTATTTGATTTAACAGCCTGGTTCAGTACTGGTTTTGGGCAAGCTTATTTAGATAGTACAGTGAGAAAAAACAGCTATAATATTTTCTCATTTATTTTAAACTATCGTACCTCAACCTCTAAGTTTATAAAAAAGTCCAATATCTATACAACCTTAAAATCAGTTGATGGCTTGGAAAGTGGATTGTTAGGATTTGAGAAAAAAAGCAATAATGATAAAAGTAGGATCTATATTCAATACAAAGCCATGTTAAGAGATTTACCAAATGATTTAAACTACTTAATAAACAAAAATGAATGGCAAATACAAAAATTAAATAGCTACTTGAATGTAGGTATTGATCATACGTATAATTATAATAGAGGTATTGGGTTCATGAATTTAAATATGAGAGCAAGTGCATTTACGCAAGACTATGATTACTCGTCAATACAATACACAGCCGTTAATAAAAATAATCTTGGGTTAATAAACATTAACACCCGTGTTTTTGGTCAGTTAGGCTTTGGAACCAAGTTAGCTAATGAATCGATGTTGTATGCGGCCGGAGCAAATAACGAAGATTTAATGGATAATAAATACACACGTTCAATGGGCTTTATTCCTCCAAGCTGGGGAGGTTATGGCGCTAAAACAAATCATTTTACTGCTGGTGGTGGATTAAACTTAAGAGGTTATGCTGGATATTTATTGGCATCAAAAGATGCAACAGGCTATACAAGTTATGATTACAAGGGAATGACTGGCGCATCGGCTAATGTTGAAATAGAATTTGGCAAATTGTTTAGTTTTATGAATATCAAAAAATTAAACAATACCATCAAACTTAATCCTTATTTATTTGGAGACGCTGGTATAATTAATACAAATACACCTAACAACGCTTTAGCAATGTCTGATTTATTAGCTGATGCTGGTGCTGGTATCGAATTAAAAATTCACAAATGGGGGCCATTATATGGCGTAAACCCATTATCTATTCGTTTTGATATGCCCGTATTTATTAATCGTTTACCGTTTGCCGAAAAAGATTACTTCCAATTTAGATGGATGATTGGAATTAATAGAGCCTTTTAAGTTAGTTCATGTATTCTCTCAAGCCAATTCTAAAAACTCTTATAAAGCAATTATTACTTGTTTTTTTATGCTATCAAATTAGTAGAGTATTATTTTTTGTATTTAATTACTATGCATTTTCTGATTTAAGCGTTTTTCAATTTTTACTACTTTGCTTTTATGGGCTTAGATTTGATGCCTTTAGTATTGCTGCTACTAATTTATTATACGCCCTCTTATTTATTCTGCCTTTTAAATTTCATTACAATAAAAATTATCAAAAAGGATTGCTTAGCCTGTTTATTTTTTCTAACGCTTTTGCCTTAGCACTTAATTTTATTGATATTGCTTATTTCCCTTATACACAAAAGCGTACAACTTATGACGTTGGCGGATTAATCTTTGGCGGTCAATCCGACTTTTTAAAATTAATTCCACACTTTATTACCGAATTTTGGTATCTTATATTATTGTATGCCTTAGTTGTTTTTGGAATTTATAAATATGCAGTATTTATAAATAAAAAAGAACGAGTTATCGTTTTAACTTCAAATGCTAAAAACATAGCAATCGCTATATTAGTATTTGTAATAATGGGTGCGCTTAGTGTTTTAGGCATACGTGGTGGTTTACAAAGAGCGCCTATTGTTTTGTTAGATGCAGCTGCTTACACCACGCCAAAATTTTTTCCACTTGTCATTAATACACCTTTTGCCTTTTTAAAATCTATTGAACTTACAGAAATACAACGTTTAAATTATTATGATGAGGCAACTTTAAAAAAAATCTATTCACCCATTCATTATCCTTCTGATACAGGAAATTTTAAAAACTTAAATGTGTGTGTTATTATTTTAGAAAGTTTTTCTAAAGAATACACTGGTCTTTCTAATCGAAAAAGTTACACGCCGTTTTTAGATAGTTTAATGTCTGTCTCTACAGTTTATACTAATGCTATTGCTAATGCTAAAACGTCTATTGATGGTGTACCGGCCATTCTATCAGGTTTACCATGTTTTTTAGATGATAAATATTTGAACTCTAGATACAGTAATAATGTGATAGAAAGTTTACCTAGTTTATTAAAAACGAAAGGCTATTACAGTGCGTTTTTTCATGGTGGTACTAATGGTACAATGAATTTTAATTCTTATGCTCAATTAGCCGGTTTTGATTTATATTATGGGAGAACAGAATATCATAATGATGATGATTTTGACGGGCAGTGGGGCATTTTTGATGAACCGTTTTTACAGCAAATGGTTAAGGAAGTCAATCGTTTTAAACAACCATTTTTTGTTTCGGTGTTTACATTAAGTTCTCACAATCCTTATGTTGTGCCAAAGCAATATGAAGGTAAATTCGATAAAGGCACGTTAGTAATTCATCCTACCATTGCTTATGCTGATTATGCTTTAAAACGTTTTTTTACCGAAGCCCAAAAACAAGCTTGGTTTAAAAACACCTTGTTTGTTATATCAGCCGACCACACAGGCATTTCCGAAGACCCATACTACGCAAGTAATATTGGGCAACATTCTATTCCTATTGTGTTTTATCAACAAGGACAAACACCCAAAAAAATAGATTATACCGTACAACAAATAGATATTATGCCCACTATTTTAGAATATCTGCATTTTGATAAACCTTATTATGCTTTTGGGAAAAGTATGAGCCAGTATAGCACACAACCCATTATTTATTACACAAGTCCTAATTATAACATTGTAAAAGATAGTGTTATTTATGATGTTGTTAATAATCAATCAACATCCAAGTACAACTATCAAGCCGATAGTGCCCAACAACATAATACAATAGATAGGGATAAACCAAATTCAAATCTTGAATTTTTTAAAGCATATTTACAAACCTATACCAACGATTTAATTGATAACAAAACACATTATCATGCAAAATAATAAACAAGAACACTACGATTTAATTGTAATTGGCGGAGGTCCCAGTGGCTATGCAGCCGCTATGCGCGCTTTAGATTTTAATAAAAAAGTGTTGTTAATTGAAAAGAAACGAATTGGCGGAGCAGGCGTGTACGACGGTGTTTTAACTTCAAAAACATTGTGGGAATTATCGCAAAAAACATCGTCAATTCGTGAAATGATTCCTGAGTATAAAGTAAATTTTCAAGACATTACTAAAATACTTAATGAAGCGGTGTTTGAAAGAAAAACACAAATGACAGTGCATTTGAATTTATTGCAAAAACAACAACCCGATAAGTATTATTACGAAAAAGGTGAAGCCAGTTTTATAGATAAACATACCGTTTTAATCAAAAAAGAAGACGCATCAGAGCGTGTTGTATCAGCCAATTTTATTTTAATTGCTACTGGCAGTCGCCCACGTTATTTACCACACATCACTATCGATGAACAAATTATTTTAACTAGCGATGGTATTAAAAACTTAACAAGCTTACCTAGCAGTTTAGTAGTGCTAGGTGCGGGGGTTATTGGTTGCGAATTTGCAACTATCTTTTCAAACTTTGGACAAACCAAAGTGTATTTAATTGATAAAGCAGACCGCATTTTACCTTTTGAAGATGAAGATGTAGCCGATATTGTAAGTGATAGTTTACAAAAACAAGGAGCAGTTATTCATCATTGCGCTTCTTTAAAACGCATGGAAATTAAAAATGGAAAGGTAGAATATGAATTAGAATATAAAGATGGTAAATCGGAAATTATTACCGTAGATAAAGCGCTTATATCGGTGGGTAGAGTGCCAAATATTGAAGGATTAAAATTAGAGAATGCTGGCGTAAAACTTAATGAGCGTGGCTCAATTTGGGATGATGATACGCAAACTAATATTTCAACTATTTTTGTGGCGGGCGATGTTACTACCGAAATGGCACTTGTAAACGTAGGTGAAAGAGAGGCAAGACATGCCGTGGTAAGAATGTTTGGCCCTACGGTAAAACCTTTAACTTATCAAAATATTTCTACCATTATGTTTTTAAACCCCGAGGTGGCTAGTGTAGGCATGAGTGAGCAAGATTGTAAAAAGAAAGGCATTGCTCACAAAGTGGTGAAATTAGATTATAGTACCAACTCGAGGGCAATTGCTATGCGGAAAACGAAAGGCTTTTTTAAAATTATAGTTACCAATGATAACGGAATGCGCATTTTAGGTATGCGCGTAGTGGGCGAACACGCTAGTACTGCTATTCAAGCAGTGGCATATCTTATTCATACTAATCAAGGTATTAGGGAGTTAGCTGATATGATGCACCCACACCCAAGCATTATTGAGGGTATTCAAGAATGTTTACGCATGTTGTTAGGTAAATCAATTTATAAACCTTATGTTTTTAAAGATAAACTAAAGTGTTATATCTGCGAAAATGACGTTTGTACACCTATTGAATCGCTTGTGTAGTTTTTTCCGTATCTTTGCTGAATGGAAAGTGTAAGACAGAGTAAAGTAGCTAAATTATTGCAAAAAGAATTAGCCGAGCTCTTTAGAGCTAACTCAAAAACGTTATTTAATGGTGGTTTTATCACCGTTACCGTGGTGCGTATAAGCACCGATTTAAGTTCTGCTAAAGTGTATTTAAGCATCATGGCCACTCAAGATGTAAATGCTTTGTTTAATCATATTAACGAACAAAAAACACATATTCGTAAATTATTAGGAAATGCCATAGGCAAACAAGTACGCATCATTCCCGAATTACAATTTTACATTGATGATTCGTATGACTACGCTGAAAAAATAAACGCTTTGTTTAATAAACCAATTTAACCCAGATTATGCATTAGCAATTCTATTACGAGCTAAAATCCCTTCAAAATATAAAGCTTCGCAACTTTTTCTCAATCACCGTAGCAGTGGCTACGCTTCATTCGTAAAAGTTCATATTTTATTGGGCTTTTAACTCTCATTACTAATTTCTAATGCACAATCTGGGTTTAAGTTCAATAATTTCATGCATAAAAAAAGCCCGTTATTCGGGCTTTTTTATTTAGTTAGTTTTAATTTATTCCTTAATAAATTTTTTAGTAATTAATTTATCTCCCTCATTTAATTGAATAAAATAAACACCTTTACTTAATGTGCTTATGTCAATTGTAGTTTGATTGGTGTAATTAACATGCTGAGATAAAACCGTTTTTCCAAGCGCATCTATAATTTGGATATTAGAAAAATGGTTAGCTGTTGCAATTGATAATTCATTGCTAGCTGGGTTTGGCGCAATAATTACCTGCGCTGATTTGTTTACCGATGTAATACCAGTTGCAAGGTTAATTAATAAGCCCCAATTTAATGTTTGATTGGTAGGCCCCATACTGGTATTAATATCAAAATTAACAGCTACTGTGTAAATACCAGCTACCGTAGGTGTTCCACTAATATTTAAACAAGCACTCGCGCCTCCTGGGAAATTACCATTGGCAGGATTTGTCGAATAAGTTAATCCTGATGGTAAGCCATTTACTGCCGAAATGGTTGCATCAGTTAATGTAATTATTCCTCCCATTAAAGAAGTAGCAATGGTAAAGTTAATGTCGGTACTATAAGCAGTACCAGCAGTACCATTTGGAAGCGCTGTGTTTTCAGATGGTACGGCGCAATAGCCTATTGTGCCTGTTGTACATGCTGGACCAATTACACATTGAGCCGATAATTGTTGAAAGCCACTTGCTAAAATGGCAACAGATAGTAATAGTTTTTTCATAGAATTTATTTTAAGATTTAGTTTATACTCTCAAATTTTATACCATACTATTTCTTACTACTATTGAAGGAAAACACTAATTTGATTTAGCTACTTCAACACAGATTGTGCATTATCCAAAATATAACTATAATTTATTTTCTTACTTTTTTCTGTTTACTAAATCAATCACTAATTCTGGTGGCCGACCCACTACAGCCTTGTATCCATCTATCACAATGGGGCGCTCTATCAAGGTTGGATTCTCTAATAATATCTGAATCCATTCTTCATTGGTAAATTTTTTGTCTTTAAACTTTTTTAAATACAATTCTTCTTTCTTACGAACGATTTCAATTGCCTTTACACCTAACTTTGATAAAATATCTTTTAACTCTTTCTTCGTTAGACTTTCTTTAAGATATTCCTTAATTTCTATTTCGCAGCTCTCGCCTTCTAATAAGCTGAGAGCTTCTCTGCACTTGCTACAACGAGGGTTGTATAATATTTGTACTTTAGCCATTTTAGTATAGTATTTTTATATTTCTATTTTCGTTTACCCCAATTCATTAAAAAGTTTTTAATTAACTCATCAATTTCGCCGTCTAATACACTTTCTGCATCTGTAATTTTTAACTCCGTGCGATGATCGTTTACCATTTTATACGGATGCAATACGTAACTTCTAATTTGTGAACCCCACTCTATTTTCATTTTTCCGTCTTCTATGGCATCACGCGCTTCGTTTCGTTTACGTAATTCTAATTCATATAACTGCGAACGTAACATTTGCATCGCTCTTTCTCGGTTACCTAATTGCGAACGCTCTACTTGACACACTACCACAATACCAGTGGGTTTGTGAGTTAATTGCACTTTCGATTCTACTTTGTTTACATTTTGCCCGCCTGCACCACCACTTCGCGAGGTACTCATTTCTATATCGTTGGGATGAATATTAATTTCAATGGTATCATCTACCACCGGATATACATACACCGAAGCAAAAGAGGTGTGGCGCTTGGCATTACTATCAAACGGGCTAATACGCACCAAACGATGTACACCATTTTCTCCTTTTAAATTTCCGTAGGCATACTCGCCATCTATTTGTATAGATACTGATTTAATGCCCGCCACATCGCCATCTTGACGATCTAGTTCCATAAGCTTAAATCCTTTTTTCTCTGCCCACATCATATACATGCGCTCTAAAATACTTGCCCAATCACAACTCTCGGTTCCCCCTGCTCCAGCATTTATTTGTAAAACACAACTCAAAGCATCGTCGGGCGAGTTAAGCATATTCTTAAACTCCACATCTTCTAGTACCTTTAAAGCGGCTTTGTACAATTCATCTACATCTTGTTCGGTGGCTTCTTCGGCTTTGTAAAACTCGTACATCGTATCTAAATCATTAACCGCATTGGTTAATTCATCATAAGCTTGCACCCATGTTTTACGCGACTTTACTTCTTTTAAAACCGCTTCGGCTTTTTTGGAATCGTTCCAAAAGCTTGGATCAAGTGTTTTTTCTTCTAGTTCTTGTAACTCGTGTTTCTTCTTATCATAGTCAAAGAAACCCCTTCAGAGCAGCGTATCGCTCATGAAGGTCTTTATATTGTTCGCTTGTAAACATGTAGCGAAATTATCATTTAATTATGACATACAATAAAGAAATACTACAAAAATTAAATTTTATTTGCATGATTAAGCGAATCCTCATCATACTTTAAAAAAAGAAAATAAGTAATGAGCATTAATATTCCAAAACTAAAAATACCCATAGCAAAAGCAATTAACAGATGTTGTGTAAAGCCAAAGGCTAAGATGTACAACTTTGTGCGTGGCAACCAAACTAAAACAGGAAAGCATAATTGGTATATTATCGTTAAATAATTAATAATAACCCACAACACAAAAGGAATGGATACCAACAAAGCATTAGAGTATTCTGGAATTTGAATGGTATCATAAACCGCTGTTCCACTCAACCACGAGGCATCTAACAATTTATAAAGTCCTGCTAAAAAATACGCTAAGCACACTTGAATTTTAATAGCCACAAGCCCCGCATTGTGAAACACCGTTTTAAAAGTATGCCGCGTTTTTTTTGACGTTAAAAACACATTAAACAATAATAATTGATTTAATAAATAATCGCCGCCCGTGAGTGTTGGATATAAAAAATAAGACACATTTAATACCACATACCAAAGCAAGGCATTTGTTACATAGTTAGACAAACGAAATAAACCCAACAAACTTAATAAAGCCATAAGGGTAATACTTACGGCACCTAGCACTGGGGTGTAAAAATTATTTAACGCATACGAGGCATTTTGTAAAACATCAGTAAACTGAACGTGATGATATATAAACGACTCGTTTGAAAACAACTCATCGAAAAAATAAACGTAAGTAATTGCCTTGTAAATTAAAAATAAATACAAAGCCTTACGAAACCAATTCACCTCAACGATTTGGTTTTGCCTATTAAAAAAATATGTGGTTATTTTATTCAATAAATACTTAATTGTTTAAGATAGCAAGCGCTCTGTTCTGATTTATGGCGTTTCACAATCATAATTTCATAAGGTGTTTGAGGAGGTAAATGTTTATACATTTTTAGGTATTGCCTTACCGAATAATCAAGCACCTTAAATGAGTTTTTATTTGGCAATGCCTCCAACACAACAGAAGAATCACTCATGTCGTACACTACCTGATGTAAGTTGCTAGAAAATAGCAACACCAAAGCATCTCTGCCAGAACACGGATTTTTTCGTCGCTTGATGTATTCTTGCTGAAGTATGTCTTCCCAAGCACTCCAGGTTTGCTGTTGTTTAAATCGCACCAATAAACAATGCTCATTTTTTGGACCTGGTACAAATAAATTCCAATTTTGATGAAATATTGGAAATGTATAGCGTTGAGCAATTGTCATTATCTTTGTAGTATCATTTGATAAATAACGAGAACCATACAAGGCTATCCAAAAAAAATGCCCTACCAAACACACGAGAATTACAATGGTTAGATTTTTTTTGGTAGCCGTAGTCATAAGTAAAACAAATATAGTAAATGAGTTTATATAAAATCATAAAATTAGGGTTACTTGTTATCGCATTTTGGTATTAATCCATACATTTACCTCACTTTTTTAAAAACAAACAAACAACAACTATACATGAAAACAATTAAAATTTTTATTACAGCCGCATTTTTCGCTGCTATTTCTATGGTTTCACCATCTTGTGGTAGTTCCGAAAAAGAAGCCAATCCATTAGCCGATAGTTTATCGATGGTAAACGGCGAATTAAGCGGGCAATTAAGCGATAAAGAAAAAGCCTTACAAGAATTTGTAAACTCGTTTAACGAAATACAAGATAACCTAAATGCCATTAAAGAAAAAGAAAAAATTGTTACTGCTCAATCTCAAAGTGGCGATGTAAAAAGCAAAGAAGAAACCATTCAGGCTGATATTCAAGCTATTTACGATTTATTAGCAAAAAACAAAAACCGCATTGCTTCTTTAAGCAAAAAATTAAAGAAAGCTAACTCTAAAATTGATGGCCTAGAAGAAATGATTGCAAATTTACAAGCACAAATTGACTCGAAAGACAATGAAATTGCCGACCTAAAATCTCAATTAGAGGCTAAAAACATTGAGTTGAGTAATATTGTAATGAACCTAGAAACCATAGAAGCAGAAAGTGAAGCTAAAACTGAAAAAATGAACACCGTATATTATGCTTTTGGTACAGCTAAAGAACTAAAAGAAAAAAATGTGATAACCAAAGAAGGTGGTTTTATTGGCTTAGGTAAATCAACCAAAATGAAAGAAGATTTTAATAAAGATTATTTCACTAAAATAGATGCACAACAAGTAACCTCAATTAATATTGGAGCTAAAAAAGCCAAAGTAATTACGACTCATCCTAGTAGTTCTTATAAATTAGTAGGCGATAAATCTGTTGAAAAAATTGAAATCTTAAACCCAGATGATTTCTGGTCGGCTTCAAAATATTTAGTAATTATTACTGAATAAGCACCTAATTTAAAAATCCCAAAAAAAGCCCGAATAATCGGGCTTTTTTTATTAAAGGAATTATTATCTATTGTCATTTTGTCATTATTTTAGCATTGGTACAGCCTTTGCCTATAGGCACTAGAAATTAATTAACCATAAAAATAGATTGAATTATGAGCACAGGAAAAATTAATGTACAAACCGAAAACATCTTCCCTATTATTAAAAAATTCTTATACAGCGACCACGAAATATTTTTGCGCGAGTTAGTAAGTAACGCTACCGATGCAACTCAAAAACTCAAAGCTCTAGCCTCTATGGGCGAAGTAAAGGGCGACCTTGGCGATTTAAAAATAGAAGTGGTATTAGATAAAGCCTCAAAAACCCTTACCATCAAAGATAAAGGAATTGGGATGACCGCCGAAGAAATTGAAAAATACATTACGCAAATTGCCTTTAGCGGTGCCGAAGAATTTGTACAACAATACAAAGACAAAGTTGATAAAAACGTGGTTATCGGTCATTTTGGCTTAGGTTTTTACTCGGCATTTATGGTAGCCAAAAAAGTAGAAATTTATTCGCTTTCTCACAAAGCAGGTGCTAAAGCCGTGCGCTGGGAATGTGATGGTAGCCCAGAATACACCATCGAAGAAATTAGCAATAAAACCGAGCGTGGAACCAATATTGTTTTACACATTGCCGACGACAGCGAGGAGTTTTTAGAAAAAGAAAGAATTTCAACTTTACTGAATAAATACTGTAAGTTTTTACCCGTTGAAATAAAATTTGGTACTAAAAAAGAATGGGTAGATACCGATGAAAAAGACGACAAAGGCGAACCAAAACGCAAAGAGATAGAAGTAGATAATATTATTAATAACCCTACACCAGCTTGGGTAAAAAAACCTAGCGACTTAAAAGAAGAAGACTACAAAGCTTTTTATCGCGAGTTGTACCCTATGCAATTTGAGGAACCGTTATTTCACATTCACCTCAATGTAGATTATCCTTTTAACTTAACAGGTATTTTATATTTCCCTAAAATTTCAAATAAGTTCGAAGCTCCAAAAGACCGTATTCAATTATACAGCAACCAAGTATTTGTAACCGATAACGTTGAAAATATAGTTCCCGATTTTTTAACCATGTTGCGTGGTGTTATTGATAGCCCTGATATTCCACTCAACGTAAGCCGTAGTTACTTACAAGCTGACGGGAATGTGAAAAAGATATCGGCACATATTACCAAAAAAGTAGCCGATAAACTCGAAGAAATATTTAAAAAAGAGCGCGAAGATTTTGAGAAAAAATGGGACGATATTAAAATATTTGTACAATACGGTATGATAAGCGACGAGAAGTTTTATGAAAAAGCCATAAAATTTGCTTTACTTAAAAACACCGATGGTAAAGCCTTTACCTTTGATGAATATGAAAATCATGTAAAAGCAAACCAAACTGATAAAGACAAAAAAGTAGTGTATTTATATGCTACTAATACCGATGAGCAATACACTTACATTGATGCTGCCAAAAACAGAGGCTATGACGTATTATTGATGGACTCACCGCTAGATGCGCATTACATTAACCATTTAGAAAGTAAATTAAAAGACACTCAATTTGTGCGTGTAGATAGCGATACGGTTGAAAAACTCATTAAGAAAGAAGAAGCACAAGTGAGCAAACTTAGTGAAGACGAACAAAACAAACTAAAACCAATTGTAGAAGGCGTTGTTACCAAAGAAAAATACACCGTAGTATTTGAAAGCCTAAGCGAAAGCGATGCACCTATGTTAATTACACGTCCCGAGTTTATGCGCCGTATGAAAGACATGCAAGCCCTTGGCGGAGGCATGAGTTTTTATGGTTCAATGCCCGATATGTATAACTTAGTTGTAAACGCTAATCATCCTTTAATTAGCAAAATATTAAACGAGGCAGACACAACCAAACAAGGACAACTAGCTAAGCAAGCCGTAGATTTAGCCTTATTATCGCAAGGTTTACTAAAAGGCGAAGAATTAACTAAGTTTGTTAAACGCAGTGTAGAAATGATTCATTAAACCCAGATTGTACCTTAGAAATTAGTAATGAGAGTTAAAAGCCCAATAAAATATGAACTTTTACGAATGAAGCGTAGCCACTGCTACGGTTATTGAGAAAAAGTTGCGAAGCTTCATATTTTGCCGGGATTTTAGCTCGTAATAGAATTGCTAATGCATAATTCGGGTTAAAACTAAAACATCAGGCTGTTTAGCCTGATGTGATAGAAAAACTGTATCTTTACTAAAAAAATTACGAATGGAAAATCAAAATCCCGATAACCAATTAAATATTGAATTGAGCGAAGAAATTGCCGAAGGCATTTACTCGAACTTAGCTATTATTACCCACTCGCCTACTGAGTTTGTGGTGGACTTTATACGCGTGATGCCAGGCGTACCAAAAGCTAAAGTAAAATCGAGGGTGTTACTAACACCACAACATGCCAAACGCTTAATGAAAGCCTTAGCCGATAATGTGCAACGCTACGAACAAATACATGGAAAAATAAAAGACAGCGAAGTAAACGCCTTACCGCTTAATTTTGGTGGCCCTACTGCGCAGGCTTAAATTTCTGTTTATGAACAGAATGTATGTTTGAAAAATAACGCTCTTTGCTTACATATTGTTAATTTAATTTATTTAATTTATACTGTAACAAATGAAACAATGGCATGTTATTTAATTCTTTAAGCTTTTTAATTTTTTTTCCTGTTGTTACCATTTTATTTTTCTTGCTACCTTACAATAAGCGGTGGATGTTACTACTTGCTGCAAGTTGTTATTTCTATATGTACTTCAAACCGATTTACATATTAATTTTATTTTTCACTATTATTATTGATTATTATGCAGGTATATATCTCGAAAAAATAAAAGATGACAAAAAACGTAAATGGTTTCTCATTGCCAGTCTTATTGCAAATATTGGAGTATTAGCTATTTTTAAATATTACAATTTTTTAGAGGATAATATAAAAGGAATTGGCGAACTATTTGGTGCTGATATTTCATTCCCAGCATTAAATATTATCTTGCCAGTAGGTTTGTCATTTCACACTTTCCAAGCTATGAGTTATACCTTTGAAGTGTATCGTGGAAATCAAAAAGCCGAAAAAAGGTTTGG
This sequence comes from Bacteroidia bacterium, assembly GCA_020846025.1. Classification (GTDB taxonomy): domain Bacteria; phylum Bacteroidota; class Bacteroidia; order B-17B0; family Aurantibacillaceae; genus UBA4416. Next base: position 26,949 of record JADLER010000117.1, read on the forward strand.
AATTTATGCCCTATATGTGATGTTTTATCCTCAATTAGTTGCGGGACCAATTGAACGACCTCAAAACATCTTACATCAATTTTACAAAAAAACAGATTTTTCGTATGATAATGCCGTATCTGGTTTAAATTTAATTGCCTTTGGGCTCTTTAAAAAAATAATCATAGCCGATAGATTAGCAATATATGTAAACCAAGTATATGGAGATTTAGATAACGCATCAAGTATTTCCACTTTCTTAGCACTTATCTTTTTTTCATTTCAAATTTATTGCGATTTTTCGGGTTATTCAGATATTGCTCGAGGAACAGCCAGAGTGATGGGCTTTGAGTTAATGTTGAATTTTGATAGACCTTACTTATCGCAATCCATCTCCGAATTTTGGAAAAGATGGCACATCTCCTTATCAACTTGGTTTCGAGATTACTTATACATTCCTTTAGGTGGAAATAGAGTTTCTAAAACACGGCTTTATTATAATCTTTTCTTGGTTTTTATGGTTAGCGGCTTGTGGCATGGTGCCAGTTGGACCTTTGTAATTTGGGGAGCCTTACATGGTTTTTTTAATATATTTGGTACTATAACTAAACAAGCGCAACTAAAACTAGCAACTATATTACAACTAGTCAAATTTCCTCAACTACGTAAACTATTAAATATTTTAACAGTTTTTTTCTTAGTAAGCTTTGCGTGGGTGTTTTTTAGGGCGCAAAATTTTGATCAAGCCATGCTATTTTATAAAAAACTTTGCTCATTTGATTTCACACTCAATTTAACACAAATTTGTGCGGAGAAAGGACCTCTAAATTTATTACTCAGCTTTGTGGCTTTAGGTTTTCTTTTTCTTTCTTATTATTTACCTAAAGATTTAAAGATTAAACATAATGTGCTGTTTTTATTCACTATCTTTTTTTTAATTGTAATATTAGGCAAAAATGGGCATTCCGACTTCATCTATTTCCAATTTTAAGAAGTTTTCTCTAAAAATACTTCGTCCATATACAGCGTGTGCTGTAGTGTTTGGACTTGCTTTTCAATATTTTTTTGAGAAAAAAATTATTTTAAATAGCCAAATTAATGGTAGTTATAAAGTAAACCGAATTATAAACTCAGAAAACACCAATGAAATTCCAATTTTTGGTTCTTCTAGGGCAGAAGGAAGCTTTGTACCCAGTGTGTTGGGTTCAAATTATTTTAATTACGGAATTAGTGGTACACAAGATAATGTGATGTTATTTTTTTTAAAAGAAGAATGTAAAAAAAACAAAACAACACCTATTCTTTTAAATTTTGATATAGATGGCTTAAACTACGAACTTGGAGATATTGCCAACTACATTTATAATGCAAATTATGCTCCAGTTAAACAACTCATAGGAGATAAAGATGAAGCAATTTTTAGAGTACCCTTTGTAAAATATTATGGTTATTACGAATACTATTTAAAAATGTACTTGAATAACAAAATTAATCTCACTAAAAAAACAGATAACGGTGCTAGTTTAGAATTAAATAAATTGACAAAAAGTAAATTTAACGAACTGGTTAATCAAAGATTAGCCACAGCAGCAACATTTAAAAATAACCCCCATTTAGAAAGCGATTTTTTTAATTTGATAAAAAGCCATTCCAAAAGAACCTTTATAATTGTCATTTCTCCTTACCATAAATCGTACTTTAATCAATTTAAAAATTACCCAGATGTAACAAATTTTATGACTAAAATAAAAACATTTGCCAATGCAAAAGTGTTTGATTTTTCACAGGTAAATTATCCTGATAGTTTGTTTATTAACACAACCCATCTAAACTATGCGGGAGCAAAGCAATTTTCGGAAGAACTAAAAGATAGTATAATGAAACTAAAGAACTAAACGGAATTTATTTTAATTCTTCACCACCTTGTTGTAAGTAGTTTTACCCGATTTTTCGGCTACTACTTTTAAAATATACACCCCATTTTCGAGGCTGCTCATAGGTAAGGTTAATTTATTTTTACCTTCGGTAAGTTGGTAGGTGGTATCAAAGGCTGTTTTACCTGCATAATCTATTAAGCTTACTTGTATGTTACCTGCATGTTTTAGGTAATACTCAAAGTTTAAATCAGAGCTTGTGGGGTTAGGATATACACTTTGAAGATTATCAATGGAATTAGCAATATTTACGCTAATTATATTGGTGTATTTTTCATTACCTTGCTGGTATATAATTTTTATACGGTAATAAGTGAGTTCGTAAGGCTTACCATCTGTGGCATAATAAGTGTTTTTTTCAGTAGTTATACCTTTAGATGCAAGCCAATCAAAATCCTCAAAATTTACGCCATCCTTAGATTTTTGAAGCACATATTGCTTCACTCCCTTCTCATTAGCTGTTACCCAAGTAATGTTATTTTTAAGATTTTCATTAGTGGCATTAAACAAGAGCATATCTACAGGCAAAACACCCGAGTATGCCCAGCCTGTTACAGAAAAATTACATGGGGTTGAATTTGGATAATCCACCATCATATAGTAAGTTTTTCCAACAGTTAAACCACTCGCCTTTACGGTATCTGTATTACCAGCCGCAATACTCCAAGTAAAAGCAGGAGTAGTACATGGATTACCGTCTAAATCACTATTAGGATCCGGTAAGGCTAATCCACTAATTTGCGTAAAGTTTAAACAGCAACCATGTATATTATGAGTAATTTCAAATAAATCCACATTAATATCACAAGATGATGCCGTAATAGGTATTGCAACTGTAGATGTTGATGCTACAAAAGAATACCAAGCATTATAGATTGGTGAACTTATCATTGCGCATGTTTGGCTAGCAGAAAATAAATCCCCCGGAACATCTTGTGTATAAGTCGGTGAACCCGCATATCCGTTGGCAACCATCGTATTAGTAGCTCCAGATGTAAAAATAGCATAAGGTTTTTCGCAATAATCATTACTACCTACACTTAAATCATTACCACAAGGACCTAATGTAGTGGCACAGATGCTAAACGTTCCCACAGGGGTGCCGTTTTTATTCCATACCCTTACATAAACTGTGCTAGAAGGTGTGGCGCCTGTTACATATATTGACGGTTGAGTACTAGGCGTTCCTCCTTCAGGATTAGCTTCACTACAGCCAATTTCGGTTAATGATGAACATGGCGTACCAGTATAAGTAGCTATTCCTAAATTAGCTACTGTACCAATTTTAGTTTGTAAAAATAAATCACCACTGGCTGGTACTACCACCGAAAACCAAACATCTACCGACGAAGCAACATAACTACCACAAGATGGATTGGAAATACCGCCACAAGTTGTTTGAGTAGCATTTTTTAAATTAGCACTCGTATAAACACAAGAAGAACTTGGAGCATCTATGATAGTAGGATCTGTAGGGTCGTCATTACTTTGAGGTGAATTTATACATGCATTCAAATTAATACCAGAATTATTAACATTAAATCCAAGAACTTGTATATAATATATATTATTAGTTATTAATGATGTTACCGTGCAGGTTTCAGTTTGATTGGCTGTCCCTCCTCCTATTACATTATTAACACATGCTAATTCTGTTGTCGTCGTAACTGTATTGGACGTACAAGGAGCAGCATCGTACAAAATAAAAGCTATATCTCTAGTAAGACCACCAGAAGTAGAAGAAATACTAATTGTGGCTGTAGGATTAGTTGCTTTAAAAACAAACCAAGTATCTTTATAAGAACTATTTGTAGGGGTTAAACAAGAAATTGGAGGATTTTCCAAAGGAGTTGGAGTTTTTTGTAAAACACCAGTTTTACAAGAACCATTTACTGTAACAGAGTAGGCATTACTACAATTTACAACTGGCTGAGAAAAATAAGCTAACGAGTAAAAAGTAAAACTGATTATCAGTATTAAATATTTATGCGAAAAAAATAGCATCAATTTATTACTTTATTATTTTATGGTTTTTAACCTGCATTTGCTCATTTATTGTATTTACAACATATATACCAGCTTGTAAAGATGAAATATTAATACAATAAGCATTTATATTATTTATTGCTACATTTGATAAAGCAAGAACCAATTTACCCGATAAATCGTAAATTTTCACTTCTTTTAAAACTTGATCATTAAAACTCGATTTTAAATTTAATGTATTTTCGGTTGTGTAAATTAACACATTATCATCAGCTTTAATTATAGGGTTTTGTGCACTTGATTTACTCATTCTAAGTACGTAATCTGAGTTTGTTTTCATTTCTTCGCCTTGTATAGGCACTTGATTTAATATATCAAATTTATCGCCAGTTTTAGTATTTTCAATCCAAATTTGATTATATCCTTGATAATTTAATACTTCTACATCCACATAGTACACTCCTGTTTTTGGAGTAAAAATTTCAAGAGGTATAGTTTGATTATCGGCATTAGAGTTCATATAATTTGTAATTATTCCTTTATTAGAAACAGCATCTTTCATGTAAATAGCAGGAGCAACTGCTTTAGGAAATTTGCGATAAACGGCATCAATTCCCTCATCATATCCTGATAGCATATTATCTTTAAAAATAATATGATTTTTATGAGCATAAGGCGTTAAAGCCGAGCTTAAATTAAGTCTTATATCGTACTTAGGCTTATTTTTATAAAAAGCGGTCATGTGGTCATCAACTTTACTTGATTCATGAAAAGTGATTGATTTAGCACCAAAGCCACCACTACTGGCGACAATATAAAAACCTTGATAAGATGGAATTATGGTTCCAATATTAGCAAGATAATCACTATAATTCCCTTGGTCGGTATAATACACTTCATAATTCACATTCGCTCTTGTTAATAAGTCAAAATCAATTGCCGAAGCATACGGGTTTCCAACCAAATGCCATCCCCCTCCTGCAGAACCAGTATAAGATAACCCTGTTAATTTTACATCGCCATAATTAGGTGTACCACGGCTATCAATGGTTTTGTCGTTCCAAAAACTCATAGCTGCATCATCAGCCATTAATAATTGATAACCTTTGCCTACAGCTAATGCAGTATTTGTACCTGTAACAGGTGAAAAAGTATTTGTCGTCTCATCATAGGTCTTCATTGTGCTAGAACTATCTGTCGTGTAGCCATCTACACCTGCTGGACCACCAATACCATCGTAATCACCAATACCTGAGATATACATCTCATTATCCCAATCCATTACATTAGTATTACTTACAGGAACTGATAAATCATAGTACATACCACCAGGGGCATCGTCAGCAAGATACATGTCTTGAATATATTTTTGAATCACCATTGAGCCAGAAAAGGATACAGAGGCTGTATTAGTAATTTGAGCAATAGCAGCCGTTGCATTTTCATCGCTCACTAAGGTAAGCTTACTAGTATTAGAATTACAATTACCATTCGTCATTATTAAATCGTTTATTACGAGTTGATTCGTTGTAAAACTAACAGAACCACCTGGATTATCAATTTTTAAATTCCAAAATCTATTTACTTTAGTACCACTAACCGTTTGAGTATTTCCAATTCCGTTAAAAATCACAGTATCTCCGCTTGTTTCAGTATCAATTAAGCCTAAATTGTTAGTTAAATTTCCTCCTATAAATATATTGTTTCCATTGGAGTATAATCTATTAGATGCTATTCCTGTAATTGTTAAATTATTTAATACATGTAAATCACTCGAAAGATTTTTTGAGGTATTTGAAGATAAATTCAAATTATAATATTCTGTATCAAAAATTTGATTAACGTTCATTGAATAAGTCATTGTGTTTGAATTAGCAGAGCAATCTAAAGTTGGAGAAGTTGCACCTACCGTTGAAATATTTGCTGATAGGCATAAAGATGAACCTGAAGCATTAGTCCATTTATTAGCACTCTTCATAAAATATAAAGTCCCTAACGTACTACCCAAATTTTTAAGCGTAACATCCCCTAAATTTACAACCTTTGCCGTATTAGTTTGGAATCTAATAGGTCCAACCTTATTAATAGTAGTTCCAGAAGCTATTGTTACTGTTATAGCACTTTGCAGCCAAAATGTACCTGTATTTGTATAAGTTGGAGTAGAACTAAATAAAGAATTTGATAAAAAATTTAAATCTATATTGGTAAGTATTTTCCCTTGGTTTGTAAAATTACCCTTTAAATATAATTTCTTAGAATTACCTACCAAAGTACCCGTTGCTGTATTGGTGAAATTTCTACATGAATTTGCGGCATTAGCTAAAGTTACAGTATGCGTAGTAATTATCACATCATCACTAAAATCTGGGACACCATCAATATCCGAACCAGCAGTCATAGACCATGTTGAAGCTGCCATCCAACTACCATTAGCTATTGACTCAAATGTAGCCGATTTAAGCATTAAAGACAAAAACAAAAAAGACAAAAGTGTAAATAATTTTTTCATAATGTTTTAATTTTCTAAGAGTAAAGGTAGGTTATTTATTATAATTTACAAAATATAAGCAAAAAATGTTCCAAAATTTTATACAACTTTGTTAAAAAAATCATTTACCATTCATTTTTATAAGGAAATGATGTTTTTTATTAACGTATATTCTTTGTGTAATTTGATGCTCCTACTTTGGAAAAAACACAATAAAACAGCTACATTTACAACGAAACAGCAGCGTATTTTATAACCTAAACATACATTAAGCAGTGAGAAAACAAAAAATAATTAAATGGGGAGTTATTAGTTTGGCTATTTTCATATTTATTGAGCTAGCGTTACGTTATTTTTATGGGTTTTGCGATGCTGTATTAATACGCGAAGACAGTGATTACGAATACATTGCTATAAAAAATCAGAAAAGAAAACGATTTGGTAAAACAATAATGTATAATAGTTTATCTATGCGTAGCAATGAACTAAATCCTCAATCTATTAAAGTACTTGGCTTTGGCGACTCGTTTATTAATGGAGGTACTTTAACAGAGCAAGACTCGTTAGCTACCAGTATATTAAGTGATAGTTTAAGTAAGTTATATAAAAAGGATATACAATTTTTAAATATATCGGCTGGAAGTTGGGGTCCCGATAATTGTTTTGCCTATTTAAAAAAACATGGAGATTTTCAATCAAAGTATTTTATTTTATTTGTCAGCTCACATGACGCTTATGACAATATGAATTTTGAGAAAATAGTAGGTGTAAACAAAAGTTTTCCATCCAAGCAATATTCACTTGCTATTTACGAGCTTATAGATAGATACCTTTTACCCAAAATTTCAAAAAACAACCAACATTACCATACAGACCATTTAGGTATAAATAAGAAACAAATAGGAAGTGTTTTTAATACTGGCTTTGAATCATTTTATCAATACACCAAATTACACAACATCGAGTTAGTTATTTATTTACATGCTGATAAAAATGAGTTAAAATTAAAGCAGTACAACGAACAAGGGAAAGAAATTATAAAATTTTGCACCGACCGTCAAATTCCATTAATAAAGGATTTAGACTACCATATACAAGAAAATGAATATAGAGACAATATCCACGTCAATCAACTTGGGCAGAAAAAACTCTCTATTATTTTATTGAACTATATTATAAACAAAAACTTGCTACATGAGTAGCAAATTTGTTCATTTAACCCCGATATGCCTTAGAAATTCTATTACGAATTAATTTAGTTGGGTTCTATCACAACAGACTCAGAAGATAGATTATTAGATTGTTTTTGGATAAATACAAATGTTAGAAAGAATAAAAGTTGTATTGTAAATGGATTAAGCGAAGCGGTTATCCAAGACTCAAAGTAATTAGAAAACAAAATAACGTATAAAACTGGGAGAGCCAATCTGTTGTATATAGAAGCATTAAAAAATGTAAAAAATAATGCTACTAAAAAGAATATTAAACCTACCAAACCTAAATCTAACCAAATTGTTAAATAAGCATTGTGCGCATGGCCTTGATGTCCTAAAGCACTTAAATAATCTTGATTAAGTGTAAAGATATATTCTGTATAAGAAAAACCTTTTCCAATAAAAAAATTCTCTTGGATTTGTTGCCAAGCAAATTCCCAAGCAATACCACGTCCAGAAAGGTTTTCCAATGTTTCAATTCTTAAAAAGCTAGATAAGCCTAATTGAGTTACTATGAATAATAAGTTATTTGAAACCAGTTGATAAATCAATAATCCAAGAATAAGTATAAAAAAACCAAGTAAAGGAGATATTTTATGAAATTTTCGAAAAAACAAAAACATAACAAAAGTTATTAATGAAGTTCTTGCCCCGCACATTAATAAAGAAATAATGATAAGTGTATAAACAAGTGATTTTTGTCGTAAGGAAAATACATCCATTTTCCAATCGATTATAAAAGTGAAAATAATGGAGAATAAGAATGTAAATAAGCCTAAGCCATTCGGATTTCCTAACATGCCACGATATCGCCCAGCAAGATTAGTAAACTCTGGATTAAAAAAATTAATAAATAATCCCAAAACTAGAATAGTGCTAGCAAGAAAAACGATGCCTTTCAGGAACTCATCACCATATTCATGATACACCCATTGCGCATAAATTGGAATAGAAATAAATAATAAGATATACGACAAGGTTTTTTGAAATGCCACGAAAGGAACAGGGCTATAAGCAATGCAAATTAATGATAAAATAAAAAAAGGTAAAAAATATTGGTAGAATTTGACAGGAATGTCAATGAACTTTTGAACTTTAAGAGCAAATAAAAAAAGTAGTACAATGTAAATATTCTTTACCTGAGCTGCAAAATCGAACAAATGACTCCGGCTATCTGAGAGGGTTAATATTAAAAAAAAACCCAGCAATATTTCTAAATGCATGTCTTTTTTAAACATTAAAAAAAGCATAACAGGCAACACAAAATATATAACTGGTCCCATAAATGCTCCTACCACAAACCAAATTAAGGCAATAATAACTAACTGTTTATATTCAATAAGATACTCTTTCAATTTAAAGAAGCGGGTTCAAGAATTTGATAATACTCTGATAAATACGTTTTTTTACTTACTTTATGTATAACATTGTGTTGGAGTTGGATTTTATCCTGAAAAGATACTTGTTTTAATTGCTGAGTTAAAATGTTTTGAAATAAAAACCCAGAATTGGTTTGTAATATAAAATCGGTATAATCACCTAGATGATTAGAAATAACAACCTTTAATCCGCAAGCTAAATATTCTGCTAGTTTTACAGGCGAAGCTACCCGATTGGTTACCGTTTCTTCTCGTATTAACAAGCCATAATCTCCTATGATTAAGTTCTCCGCAACTTTTTCAGAAGATAAATGCACCCATTTTACTTGCTCTGGAAATTGATGAATTAATTCCTCTATTTGTTTTGAGGCATCGGAAAAAAAAATCATTTTAAATTGCTGACCTGAACTAAGAATAGGTTTAATAAAATTTAACAATAATGTAAAAGATTGCCAACCAGCCACCGAACCAGAATACACCATAACAACATCATCTGAATTTAAACCATATTCTGCTCTCTTTTGTTGAATGGATATTTCATCTAATTTGACGCTCTCAAATTGACTACTTAGCGTACAAGGAATGACCACATGTTTATTTGATTCATAATTGAAAACTTCTTTCCAATGTTTTATTAATTGCTGTGATACGGCTATGCGAAAATCGGCATTGAGTACACATTGTTTTTCTAATTCAAAAATTGAATTTAATAACATAGGATGATTAACAACCTGGTATTCGTGCCATTCTGCGGCTATGGCACCTCTTCCATCATACACCATCTTAGTACTTTTATTTTTGACTTTCATAGCTAATTGAGTAGCTAATACACTGAGAGCAATTATGATTTTAGGTTTCCATAAAAAAAATAAAAGCCGTAAAACAACTTGATTCCATTGCCAGCGATGAACGCCAGGAAACATAGGCAATACCAATGCTTTAGGCAAAGCTTCTTTTATTTTATTACGATTAGAAAAAAAACCACGTACAGAAATAAAGGATACCAACCTTACATTGGCTTTACATTCTGCATTTAAAAATCGAACGACATCAATAACCTGACTTGAAAAAATGCCTGATGGTGCATCGTTATACGTTAAGTAAACAATCATAGTAATGAGACAATAAAATCTAAGATACGTTCAGTAGATTTCCCATCCCAAGCTTTTGGAATATTTCCTTTTTTATAGGTTCCTGTTTCTATTTGGGAGATATATTGCTTAATACTATTCAACTCAAAAGGCACTAAGGTATTTGTTCCTTCGGTAATGGTAACAGGGCGTTCGGTATTGGGGCGAAGGGTTAAACAAGGTTTCCCTACAAAGGTGGATTCTTCTTGAATACCACCACTATCCGTTAAAATAAATTGACAATATTTAATTAATTTTTGAAACGAAAAATAGTCTAATGGTTCAGTTAAAATTAAATGTGAATTGGATAAAAATTTTTCTTTTAATCCAAACTCCTCTAATCGTTTTAAGGTGCGTGGATGAATAGGAAAAATAATTTTATACGTTTTCGTTACTTCATTAATTAGTACCAATAATTTTTGTAAGCCATGCAAATCATCTACCGTTGCCGGGCGATGCATGGTCATTAAGACAAAAGCTTGCTGTACTATTTTTAATGAAGATAAGATTGAAGAGTCTTCTATTTCTTTTTCAAACTTCACTAAAGTATCAATCATGGTATTTCCTGAAAAAATAATACGATGTTCTTCAACTCCTTCTTTCTTTAAAATATCTAAACCACTTTGTTCGGTAACAAAAAAATAATCGGCTAATTTATCAGTTAGCACTCTATTGTGTTCTTCGGGCATGGTATTATCAAAACTCCTTAAGCCTGCTTCAATATGCCCGAGCGGAATGCCCATTTTATTGGCTACTAAAGCACCTGCCAAAGTTGAATTAACATCACCCGGCACTAATAATAAATTAGGTTTGCCTATTTCACTCATTAAGTCCTCCAATCGAATCATAATTTCGGCCATTTGTTTATTAGCAGAAACAGGCGGTATGTTTAAAAAATAATCGGGTTCTAACTGAAATTGACGAAAAAACACATCCGCCATTTTTTCATCATAATGTTGCCCAGTATGAATGATTTTAATTTCCATATTAGGAAATTTTTTAGCTACCTCTTTAAAACGTGTAACTTTAATAAAATTGGGGCGCGTGCCTATGAGGATGTATATTTTTCTTTCTTTTGGCATTTGTGATTTTACATTTTATCTTATATATTAGGAATCTATAAATATTAAATTTTAAATAATACCAGAACAACTATAATTTGGTTTAATTAAGAATTGTTACTAACAATTTTGAAATTATTTCTTTAAATCTTGAAGTTCTTAAATTAGGATTATTTAGCTTGATTATATTTTTTCTTCCATTTTTTCCTAATCGTTCTATTTCATTAGTATTCTTAATTAGATGAATGATTTTATCAGCCATTAATTCATAATTATATTCAGGAACCAAATAGCCAGTAATCCCTTCTAAAACGTGTTCTGGTATTCCATTATGTATAGTGGAAATCACAGGTAGTTCAAATAAGGCCGCTTCTGCAGGACTTATGGCATAACCTTCTTGATCTCCATTGATTGCAGAAACACTATGCTGTGCGTAAATCCAATGTGATGCTAAAATAGGAAAACTCTGTTCTCGATTAAGACTCCCTAACAATTTAACAGATGATGACAAACCCAATTTAGAGATTGTATCTTCTACTTCACTCCTTAAAGGTCCATCTCCTATTATTGTCATCAAAGCGTTTGGAAACATTTTTAAAACCAACCTAAACGCATAAAGCAATGCTATTGGATGTTTTTTTTGAGTCAACCTACCTAGAAAAATAATTGAAGGAGGCGACTTAAATTTCTCCAAGTGTGGTGTAGGTATTATCTTTTCAAAGTTTATTCCATATCTAACAACCTCAATTTTCTCGAGATTCGCTCCTAAAAGTACTAGTAGCCTTCGCATATAATCTGAAGCTGTTACAAAACAGCCTGCAAATAGAAACAAACGATTTAACTCATTTTTATAAACAGGATCGGCAATAGCGCTGGTTATATCATATCCATGTACATGTACAATGAATGGAATGTTTCTTTTTATTAGATATTTATATACTAAAATAGCAGAAGTAGCGTAATCTATAATTGCAATTTCAGTCCCAGTCTTAATATTTCTTTTTAATTTATAATAGGCAATTGATTGTTGTACAATTAATTTTGCCTTATAAGCTTTGGGTTTATTAATTAACCGCAATACATTAAATACTAAATAAGATAATTTCTCGCCACACTGCGAATAGCCAGTATTTATTTGATGAAATTTTTTACTAGTTTTTACTTTATTTTTACATACTCCACTATAAAAAGTAAGATCAATATTTGAATCCTCATTTAAGGCAACAACCGTATCGTAAATAAAAGTCTCTGAAATAGAAATATCAGAATGAGTTATATATGCTAATTTAATCATTTAATAATCTAAAATTTTAATAGTATTATTTATAATTTTATCCAATTATTTGGAGACAGATGTGGGTTATCAAATTTAGCATCCTTATACCATTGCTTAGGATAAACAACTTGTTTGTTTTGATTTTCAGCCAACCAAGCACCCCACCACGCATACGTGCTATTTGAGATAATAAAATGCTGACAGCACTGCATTAAATACAAATGCCCTTCGGAATTTTGGCCCGCAGTAGAATTATCCATATAATAGGTTTGTTCTTTTAAATGTATATTTTTTTTACACCATTCTATATCGTCTGAAAAGATAAAAAAAGTAGGATTCTCTACTTTAGCTCTTATAGCATTTATTACTTTAGTATAGTAATCTAACGTTAAAGCCCCAATACTCGAACTATATAGGGCACTTGTGATTAAATCACCTCGTCTAACATGCAAACAAACGGCATTACAATTTTTAATTAAACTTGCTACATCCTCAACATGAGTTGAAAAAGTTGAATTTATTTTAAAATCTTGGCGAATTTGCTCACTGACATCTTTAAAATAAAGTTCGCTCTGCCAACGTCCTACAAAACATGCATCATCCTTTATAAAAAGCACCCCTTTATTAAATTCATTATATTTTTGTATGATCAATTGTTTAGGTTTAACAAGGTTAAGGAATTTTCTTTTAATTTATTTCGTTATACTCGCATTTGGATTACCATTGTAATTAAATATCTCATCCTCCGTTTCCCAACGATAAGTATGCTGAATATTAAACACATATAAATTAAAATCTCGATGTGTTACTAATTCGTGAGACTGAGATTTATCAATTAAAAGAGACTGATCGAAAACTAATTCGGCATTGTGAATTAAAGACATTCGCCTCTCAATAGTAAATTGGAACATTTGATTACCAAGTCCTCCCATTAATCGAATAAGAATCATTTAAAGAATTTTTATAAAAGGTTTTTATATATTATTTGGGTTAAATTTTCAAATGAAAATTCCTTTGACAAATAAGGCTTTGGTTCAAAACAATTAAACGCATTATTCAAATCCCTTGTAATTTCTACAACATCTTGTACAGCATCAACATCAATTACAAAACCAATTTTATGTTCTATTATATATTTAGAAACTTCTCCTAATCTTCCAACATATAAAATAAAGATTCCAGTATTAACTAACTCATAAAATTTTGTAGTTTTATACTCTTTATAAGCATCTGGTGCTAAATAAAGGGCAACCCCGAAGTTACGAGTCTTTTCAACAAGATCCTTTTGATTTATTGCACCTAAACTGTGTAGATTTCTATTATTAAATACAGGATACTCAGTTTCAGGTTTAATAATAGTGTAAAAAAACAACTCAACTTCTATGTAGTTTAATATATTTTCTAGGAGGTGGTATTCTTTATCCATCTTAGGATATACAGTTCCTGCGTAGAACCACTTTTTAAAATCTCTCGAACTTGGCATATAATTAAAGATTTCTGAGTCGAAACCATGAGGAAGTAATTGTATTTTCTTTTGACACGAATTCCAAATATTAATTTGTTCCTTAATTAGATTCTGATCAGGAACGAAAATTATATCTGTTAATTTCATCACAATGTCTTGTTTCTTTCTTTGCTTAGCCTGAAACTCATCAGAAATATTCCATTTTTCTGTCCATGGATCACGAAAATCAGCAATTAAATTCAAGCGATTACCTAACTCTTTTTTCAAAAGAGAAATCCTATACATTAAGTGAAATGGACCGCCTGTAACTATCACATTTGTTATATCATTATCAATGATTATTCTCTTTGCCTTCTTATAAGCACTATCGGAAAAATATAAACTCCTATCATAAACACAATCTGATTTTAATATTCGAGCCTTCATCAAATCTAACCTATATTTAATTTTATCTATAAGGTTATCTGGTTTCATATTCAGTATATAAGTAGGCTGACTATGCTTCAGATAATAAATCTTATTTTCAAAACCTTCTATTGTATTATACCATGGGCATTCATGTTTATTATCATAAACATAGTCCGAGGTAATCACATAAACATCTACTTTATTCTTATGAAGTTGTTTTGCATGATATGCCCATCTCCTACCCCCAATAGTTGAATTTGGAGGGAAAAAAAATGCAATAATTAATACTTTTTTCATGTTTTTATTAAAATGCGATTCTGTAAATCCTAGTATTTATTCATGACCTACAATAAATTAGAAACTAGATGTTTTTAAAAAAATTATTTTGATACAAATTAACCTCAATAAATTAATCTACTTGTAACATGGAAGTAAAGATAATATGAAAAACATTAAGACTTTGTTTTTAATTTGTTTTCATGAGGATTAAAAATTAAAGGTACATTCTTTCTCATTTCCAATCGACTGGCATATTCTAAATCAAAATTATTATAATTTCAATGAAATAGTATTTTAAACATCTTGAAATCTTGTTTTAAATCCTTTCTGTTGATTTTTCTATATATTTCTTTACCTGTTCGATAAATATTTCCTTACTGTCAGCATACTTAAAATAGACTTGATCTTCTTTGAGTTTTTTTTCAAACAAATTAGCTCCAATATCGCTAATTATAATAGTGGGTTTGCCTATTAATCTTGCTTCATTTATAGAGCCAGAAAAAGCTGAAATATGGACTTTTGAATTAAACAAATTCTCCATAAGATTATTCTTATTATCAATCTTTACTTTGGTTATTAAATTCAATTGTTTTAATCTTTCAATAATATCTTCCATTTCATTTTCCTTCATCATAGGATGAGTCTTTAATACCCAAGTGTATTGATCAGAAGTTGCTAACATTGAAGTATAAATAAATTCAGGAATTTTAACCCCAGTTTGAAGTGTGTAAAGTATATCTATTTGTTGAGATATGCTTTTTGATGCAATATTTTTTTGATAATAGTTTACCCAAGGATTACCCTCCATGAGAATGCTTTCATTTTTAACTAATTTCGCATATTCTAAATCTATTCTTGATTGAATGTCCCATACGGAGAAATGTGAAGGCAAAACTTGGTAACCTCCTTTAGGTAAATTACCAATAAAATTATAAGCACTATGTAATTTACCTTGTGCACCATGTTGCATATCCACGACTGGTATTTTTAACCTATTCGAAGCTAAACATAAGCCATACATGTTCGTTCCATAATAACACAATAACCTAACTTCATTAGGCTTAATACTTCTAAGGATTTTTTTCCAAAACCTAGCCCATTTTAATGTTATTTCTAAGTATCTATCCGCAAAATGATATTGTAAATTTAGTCCCATGCGTTGGTTGAATGTATCGATTATTTGTTTGTGTACAGTAGATTTGACAAAAACTGAAGTAGATTTAATAGCATTAAACCGTTCAAACATTGAAAAAATTCTTTCTGCTTCAAAAGATTTCTTTGCATAATCAATATTTGGGTATAATATTCGAGAATATTCAAAATGAATTCTCGATTTATTATGATTAACGAAATACCTATTTAACCAAGTTTGATTAAAATAGATTCGATGTGCCCAAGCACCAGCTGTTAAATATTCCATTTTTCTCTTTGGAAAGTGAACCAAATAGGTATATTGAAGAAAGGTTTGAACAAAATAAAGTATTCTAGTAATTAATGATTTTTTGGGAGGTAACTCAACTTTAGCAGTTACATTCTTAGATTGTTTTGTTTGGTAAGCAACAAAAAACAATCTAACTTTTAAAATTGGCCAATAGTGAACATCTTCATAGACTAATTCTTGAGTAGGAAATTTTTCTTGAATCTCTTGTAAGGTTTCAACTAAAAATTTTCTAAACTTATAGTCTTTTTGCATCGTTAATTTTTAATAAATTCCCCCCAAGTTTCATACAATTTTTTTCAAAGTATCTATAAACAAAATAGCTAACAACCAAAGTTAATAATAATGTAAAACTCAAGGTAGTAGGATTTATACCAAGAAATTGTTTAACTAATTTATACATTAAAGGATGAATTAAATAAACAGAGTAACTTATTTCACCCAATAAAACAAATACTTTATGTACTATGTTTATTGATTTGTTAATATTTATTCTTAATTTATATAATGCAAATACAATTAATAAACAACTAAAAGTAAAAACAATCCTATTAATTCCAGTTACTAAATTGATTGGATTTCCTTCTGCTGGCCAAAAAACAAATGTTAGAAACCCAAATAACAATACTATTAATAGAACAATGATATTTAATTCTTTTTTAGAAAATAATAAACCAATAAGAAAACCACATAGGAAAAGAAAAACTTGATTTAATGGATTTGAATAAATGCGAAATTGGTTTGCATATAATTCATTAGATTTCAATTCAAAAAAAGCAAAATAAATGTAAAATGAAAATAAAAGAACAAGTAAAAGATAGAGCAAAATTTTATTATATTTAGTTAGTAAAACAAAAAAAGGAAAGAACAAATAAAACACTAATTCATTACCTATAGACCAAACCCATGGTGAAAAAGTAACATTCCAACTTACTACACCAAACAATCCAGTTAAATTCAAAAATACATCAAAGAAATTTGGTGCTTTTTTCGATAAAATTATTGCAGTAATAGTTACTAACCATAACAATGGGAAAATTCTAAAAAATCGTTTAACGAAAAAGCATTTCACTTCTCTAAAGGTTGGTTTCATCTTATCGTAATATACATAATATAAAGTTAATCCACTTAGTACATAAAAAATAGAAACACCATATACACCAACTCTCCCCATAAAATCATCGGCTTTAAAATGTTCAAAAGCCCAAGAGTAATAATGATACAGCATAATACCTAGCGCTGCAATACCTCTCAAGTAATCCAAATTATAGAGTCTTGTCATCATTAATAATCTTCTTCTCTTTAATTAAATATTCTACGAATTCAAAATCTTCTAATGTATCAATATCTATAGATCTTATTCTATCCATTATATAAGCATAAGATTTATCTGAATAATAATCTCTCGTTTTTAAAACATTTCTTTTAAAAATAAAAATTGCACCATTTGGAAAATAACTAGGTTTTTCATCTTGCCTATTATTTAGATTTGTTTCAAAAATCTTTATAAAACTAGCATCTTCGGCGATGTATCTATGCCATTTTATGGGATGATGCTCTTTGCAAAAACTTATTACGGATTCCGCATTTTTTTCATAAAATAATTGAATTGCGTTATTAATATCTTCAACGTTTCTTAAAGGACTTGTAGGTTGTAGAACCATAAACTCTTCAATACGTCTATTCTCAATTTTCTCAAAAGTTTCGATAGTGTATTTTAATACATCAATAGAAAGTGCAGTATCAGTAGCTAAATGTGGTGGTCTCATAAATGGATTCTCAGCACCATATTTTGTAGAGATATTGGCAATATTTACATCATCGGTACTTACAATAACTCGTGATATAAATTCTGATTTTAAAGCTGCTTCAATGGTGTATGCGATTAAAGGTTTTCCACATAAATTTCTGATATTCTTACCAGGCAGCCCTTTTGAACCTCCACGTGCTGGGATAATTGCTAACATATTTCAAAATTTCAAATGTTTAATGTCTTCTTGCGCTTTTTTATAATCTTCGTGTTTCCCAATATCTAACCAATAACCGTTAATTGGAAAGGTAATTAGTTTTTTGTCCATTGCTAAAATTTTATCCATTAAATCGGTAATATCAAAAAATGTATTTTGAGGAATTAAATCTAAAACATTTTTTTTGAGAAAATAAATGCCTGCGTTTGAGAAATAAGTATATCGAGGTTTTTCTTTTAAGGAACGTACACGTTGTGTTTCATCAGCCTCCAAAATTGCATAAGGGATATCCACATTATAGCTTGTAGCAGCGACTGCCATGTCTGCATCAGAGCTTTTAAAAGTTTTGTAGAAGTCAACAAAATCAATGTTGGTAAGTAAATCGCTGTTCATTATTAACACATCTTCATGTTCCAATTTTTCAGCCAAAAGCACCGAACCTACGGTTCCCATTGGTTTTGTTTCCTTAATATATTTTATATTTAATTCTTTGGTGCTACCATCTCCAAAATAATTTTCAAGCTGTTCTCCTAAATAATTAATGCTTAAATGAATATTCTTAATTCCTACTTGCGCTAAGCGGTCGATATTATATTCAATAATAGGTTTGCTGCCTACTTTTAATAAAGGTTTTGGCGTGTTTTCTGTTAGTGGTCGTAATCGTTTGCCTTCGCCTCCAGCCATCAACACGGCATCTGCTGGAATAATTGTTGTACGAGTTCTAAAATTAATAACATCAACAATTTGATTTTTGTTGTTGAGAATAGGAACTATTTTGAAATTTTTTTTGCGATAGATTTCTAATTTTTCTACGGAGTTCTCGTTTTCTCGAATAAAAGATGGGTTGGGTTGAATAAAGTCTAAAATCGAATTTTCAAATCCTAGTCCTCTGATAAACCCTCTTCTTAAGTCACCATCGGTAAGTGATCCTATTAATTGGTTATGTTCATCAACAACAAAAAGTATAGCATCTAAACTTAGTACATTTAGTTTATTAAGGGCTTCCCTTACAGTTGCTTTTGTAGAAATTAAATGATTTTGCATTGATTAATTACTTTAAATCTTGCCAACTTAACAATGTATCACATTCTTTATCTATATTCAATATTCTTCCAACTACTGAAGCAATCAATTCTGGTGAAATTCCGGTACCAGGTCTCTTACTTGTTAAATCATCATAACTGAGTATATGATTAGCCTTTAAATTTTTATTTAAAACTAGGCTACGTCTAAATTTTGCTTTCTTTTCCTCCTCTGCTTTAGAAACTACCCTATTAAATACCCCAAGTGAGGTATTCACATTTCTTCCTTCTTTGCAGATAACTGAAAGTTCATAAGGATCTGCTGAAATTTCATGATCCCATCCTGGTAAATTTTTATCGGTTGTAAAATGTTTTTCTATTATACATGCACCAAGAGCTATACTTGCAAGTGGTATTGAAAAACCAATCGAATGGTCAGAAAAACCAATTGGTAATCCAAAAGTTTTCTGCAACATGGTTATATTGTTTAAATTAATATCCTCATATTTTGGTGGGTAAATTGATATACAATGTAAAAGAGAGATTTCTTTACATCCATTTTTAACTAAATGATTTACCGCTCTATCTATTTCTCCTATTGTTGCCATACCTGTAGATAAAATCACGGGCTTAGCTTTATTTGCCACATAACTCAATAATTGTAAATTATTTATATCCATTGAAGCAATCTTAAAAAAAGGCACATCACATTTTTGCAACAAATCAACTTCGTATTCAGAGAATGGTGTAGAACAAAAATCAATCTCTTTTGTATCACAATAATTCTTTAATTCAAAATGCTGTTCTTCTCTTAAATAATATTTATCTACCATTTCTTTAAGCGACCCAAAGTGTTTCTTTGGAGAATCATCATATTTTTGATTCCTATCATATTCCTCCTTAGCAATTAGAGAAGTAGGTGTCCAGGACTGAAATTTAACACAGTCAGCACCACAATCTTTAGCTGAATCAATCATTTGTTTTGCTAATTGCATATCACCATTATGATTAGCTCCGATTTCTGCTATTACATAGGGGGTCGAAAAATTTGAAATTTCTTTATTCTTAATTAT
>JADLER010000118.1 GCA_020846025.1 Bacteroidia bacterium
TAACTATGAATTAAAATATGAAAAAGCCAATCAATATTATCAAAAAGGGAATTATGTAAAAGCCACAGCCTTATTTGAAGAACTAATCCCAGTTTTTAAAGGAACGGATAGAGCCGAGGAAATTTATTACTATTATGCTTATTGCAATTATTACCAAAGTGATTATGCCTTATCCCAATACCATTTTAAAAACTATTATAGGAATTTCCCAATGGGTAAACATGCCGAAGAATGTTTATTTATGAATGCCTATTGTTATTATTTGAACTCTCCAAACTATAAATTAGACCAAACAGATACTAAAAATGCAATGAATGAATTGCAAAATTTTATTGATCAATATCCACAAAGTGTACGAATTGATTCGTGTAATAAAATATATGATGCCCTCAGAGGTAAATTAGAAAAGAAAGAAAGGGATATCATCATCCAATATTATAACCTAGGAGATTATATGCCTGATAATTATAAAGCAGCCATCACATCAGTTAATAATTTCATAAAAGAGTACCCAGAATCGAATTATATTGACGAAATGTTGTACTACTCAATCAACTCTTATTACCTTTTAGCTATTAACAGCGTGAAAAACAAGAAGTTAGAAAGATTAAATTTAGCTATGGAAAATTACTTAAAATTAGTAGATTTGTACCCAAAAAGCAATTATCTACGCAGAGCAGAATCTGTGTATGAGAGTTGTAAAAAAATGAAAAGCAATTTAAATTAAAAACGATGGATTTTAAAAAAACAAACGCCGATTCAACAACTGTAACAAGAGACATCAGAAAATTTGATGAACCAACAGGCAATTTATACGAGTCTATTGCTATCATCTCTAAAAGAGCTAACCAAATCAGTTCAGAAATGAAATAAGAATTATCGGCAAAACTTACTGAATTTGCAAGTCATTCAGATAATTTAGAAGAAATCTTTGAAAACAGAGAGCAAATCGAAATTTCTAAATTTTATGAAAGATTACCAAAACCTTCATTAATTGCTGTTAATGAGTTTTTGGAGAACAAAACCTATTATAGAAATGCAGTAAAAGACGCTAACTAATTTTTGCGCATACAATCAAACAAAACCCATCCACCAAACATTTGGCAGATGGGTTTTTAATTTACAAATGGTTTTAAAAAACAAACATATATTATTAGCTATAACTGGAGGTATTGCTGCTTATAAATGTGCTCATTTAGTACGTTTACTCATTAAAGAAGGTGCTCAAGTAAAAGTAGTACTCACCAAATCAGCCCAAGATTTTGTTACTGCTAAAACACTATCTGTTCTCAGTAAAAACGAAGTAGTAACTGATTTTTTCGACTCAAATAATAATTGGAACAATCATGTAGCTCTTGCCGAATGGGCAGACATAATGATAGTTGCACCTCTTACAGCCAATACACTTTCTAAATTTGCTAATGGATTATGTGATAATTTAGTTTCGGCATGTTATTTATCGGCTAAATGCCCAGTGTTTGTTGCTCCAGCAATGGATTTAGATATGTATAAACATCCAACAACGCTTAAAAATTTAAAAACATTAGTATCAAATAAAAATACCATTATTCCAGCCGAACACGGTGAGTTAGCTAGTGGATTAATAGGGGAAGGCAGAATGGCTGAACCCGAGCATATTGTTGATTTCATCAGTAAAATCTTGTGTAAGCAGTTACCATTTAGTGGTAAAAAAATATTAGTAAATGCTGGCCCTACTTATGAAGCTATAGATCCAGTAAGATTTATTGGAAACCGCTCTTCTGGTAAAATGGGTATTGCTATTGCAGATGAATTTGCAAAGTTAGGTGCCGATGTTACATTGGTTTTAGGTCCATCTCACTATTTACCAGTTGAAAAATCAATAAAAACTATAGCTGTAGAAAGTAGTGAAGAAATGTATAAGGCTTGTATTGAACAATTTCATAATGCTGACATTGCTATTTTATCTGCTGCTGTAGCTGACTATAAACCGGAAATCATACAACCATCAAAAATAAAAAAGAAAGAAAGTAGTTTAACGCTTAATCTCGTTAAAACAACTGATATTTTAGAAACATTAGGGAAAATAAAAACGAATCAAATTCTTATTGGTTTTGCGTTAGAAACAAATAATTTAATTGAATACGCTAAAGAAAAGATAAAGAAAAAAAATTTAGATTTTATAGTGGCTAATTCAGCTTCAGAAAAAGGTAGTGGATTTGGTGTTGATACCAATAAAATAACTATTATTGATAAACACAATAATTTACATAATTTTGAGTTAAAAACAAAACAAGCCGTAGCTAAGGATATTGTGCAATTCACTTATAAAACCTTGAAAAATCATGCTTAAATATTTATATATAGCAATTAGTTTCTTAATACTTAATGTAATTCATGCGCAAGAATTAAATTGTCAAGTAGAAGTAGTTTCTGTTCAAGTTCAAGGAACAACACAAACTCAAATTTTCGACCAACTAAAAAAATCCATTTTTGAGTTTATGAATAATACTAAATGGACTAAAGATAATTATACAACATCCGAAAGAATTGATTGTTCCATACTTATAAACGTAACTTCTCAAATCTCTAGCGATGTATATTCAGCTACTATACAAATACAAAGTCGTAGGCCTGTATTTAAGAGTTCTTATTATACACCTGTATTTAATTACATTGATGAGAATTTCACGTTTAGATACCAACAATTTCAACAGTTAGAATTTAATTTAAATACCTTTAACAATAATCTAACATCTGTGTTAGCATACTATGCTTATGTTATTTTAGCAAATGATTATGATACTTTCTCAAACTTAGGAGGTACAGAATATTGGCAAAAAGCACAAACGATAGTTGCAAACGCTCAAAGTGCTGATGAAAAAGGATGGCGATCTAACGAAAGCAACCGAAACCGCTATTGGATACCAGAAAATGCTTTACAACCTGTTTATCAATCTATACGAGAATACATGTATAAATTTCATCGTTTAGGACTAGATATTATGTTTGATAAACCAAACGACGGCAGAAAAGAAATTTTAAATTCTATGGACTTAATTTTATCTACTTACAAAAACAGACCAGCTTCATTTCCAATAGAATTATTTTTTAATGCAAAGGTTGATGAAATGGTCAATGTATTTAGTAAAGGAACTCCAGATGAAAAATCAAAAGCAGTTGAAACCCTTACAACTGTAAACCCCACAAATTCGACAAAGTATAATAAAATACTTGGCAACTAGTGTTAAATTATTTAACACTTTTACGGTTTAGATTACTTTAATAATTATTAATTTCGCAGTCTTAAAATTTATAGGACATGAAGAAATTATTTATATCCATTTTAGTGATTGTTAATTCATTCATCTTTGCACAAGATGTTACTAAAGATGATGCAGCAAAAATTCAAGCAGAATCAGATAAATTAAAAGCTGTAACAGTAGATACCGCAAAACACTGGAAACTAGGTGGTGTAATTTCAATTAACGGGCAGCAAGTAAGTTTAACTAACTGGTCGGCAGGTGGTTCCAACTCTATTTCATTTGGTGGTATCATCTCGGTTTATGCACGTTATAAAAAAGGAAAATCTACTTGGGATAATAATGTGGACTTAGGCTATGGTGTTATTAAACAAGGATTTAATAAAAACTGGTGGAAAACAGATGATAAAATACAGATTACATCAAAATATGGATATCAAATTGCAAAAAGTACTTATCTCACAGCCTTAGCCGATTTTAAAACACAATTTACTAACGGTTATAATTACCCAAACGATTCTGTTTATATATCTAAATTTATGGCGCCAGGCTATGGTATAGCTGCACTAGGTATTGATTATAAACCAAATGATAAATTTTCTGTTTTCCTTTCTCCATTTACAGGCAAATTTACCATTGTAAACGATGATAGCTTAGCTAGAAATGGTGCTTATGGAGTTCAAAAAGAAATTAGAGACCCAAATGATGGAGGAAAAATTACTCAGTACTACAAAACTCACCGTGAAGAATTTGGTGCTTACTTAAAAGCCCAATATCAAACAAAAATTATGGATAATGTTACATTTCAAACAATGTTAGAACTCTTTTCGAATTATCTTCATAATCCACAAAATATTGATGTGAACTGGACAACTTTAACTACATTTAAAGTAAACAAATTTATATCAGCCACATTATCTACTCAATTAATATATGATGATGATATAAAATTATTACGTACCGCAGGTGATAGAAAAAACACGGTGGGACCAGATGTACAGTTTAAACAAGTATTAGGTGTTGGTTTTACTTACAAATTCTAATAAAAAAGAGGCGATGCCTCTTTTTTTTAAAGTCCCACATAAACAATACATACAATAAAGCAATTTGAGATTTTATGTATTAGTGTTTCGATTCACTTTTATGAATTTTCACAAAATAATTCCGTACACATTATTTTGAAATGTAACAATTCAATAAAAAAAGGTTGTTTGATTTTACAAACAACCCTTCTATAATTCTAATCTTTATAAACTATTGAACGATTAATTTTTTGGTAATTTTTTCATTTTGATAACTCAGATTAACAAAATAGATTCCACTTTGTAGCATAGCGTCATCAATTAAAATATTATTAAATCCTTGTATCATATCAATATTCTTATGATATATGGTTCTACCTGTAATATCAATAACAGAGACATCAAATGCATCGGCAACTTTAGAGTCAATCATTAAATAAAAATTATTATTTGTTGGATTAGGAGCTAATACATATTCAAATTGAGTAGGCACGTTTTCTTTTATGCCAACCGCAACATAACATGGATTGTTAACACCAGTTGTATATGTAGGAGCAGCGATATAGGTCATATTACTAAAATCTATATAACAAGCATAGCGCACACTATCAATAAATGGGTTACGATTCCCTTGTAGTGAATCTAAGAAATCATTTCTTGAAATTTCCCAGGCATCAGGTAAATCTTGAAAATGCCATTTCTTTAAGATGTTTTGATCTTGTCCATAAGCTATAGTTCCAGAAATAGGATCTTTAAATTTCCAATTTTGTGGAACTCCAAAAGCATTGTTTTGTCCATTATAGCAAGTAGCCATATACATAACCGCTCTTGCAAAATCACCTTTATGCGAAGCTCTTGGCTCAAATACGGTATTGCCTAAAGCATCTTGTCCGCGTTTTGATTGTAAATAGGTACTTTGTACAGTCACAATTTCCCCCATTGGAAAGTTACTTCTCACGGCATTTACATCATCTTGATTAGTAGGAAATAAATGATGTTGATCGTTGTATTCTTTTCGTTCAACATTATTAGGTGCGGCCCCTGTTCCGTCAGCTGGGTTTGTAGGCATCCATTGATGGCAATAACTATGCTCACGACTCATATATGAAAAATCAAATGGTTCAGTATAAACATAATTTTCACTACTATACACGCATGTAACTACTTTCTTACCACCTGTAGTATCTCTAGCTGTAAACAATTTAATCATTGTTTCGTCATAATTACTATAAAAAGTAGAACTATGTGGATAAATTAAAGCGGATAAGTCAGTTAAAAAAGTAGGGTTGTTAACGTTAATAGAACTGTATTTCGTTGGCGGTTGCATAGATGTAGCTGCATTAAAATTTCCTGTAAGAGGTGATACAGTATTATAATTTACAAAGTTTCCATTTCCATTATAAGTAAAAATAGAAATACCATACGGTAGCCCAGCATAAATATTTGATAAACCAATACTAGTTGCAGTGCCACTATAGATTACTTTACTGTTGCCTATGGCATCTCCAATTTGGTACCAAACACCATCTGTTGGTATATCTGTATTAGTAGATGAAGTTTCTTTTTTAATAACTAAATAACCATCAACGCTACCGCTAGCAGCACTATATGTAGCCAAGGCACGATATGATTTGATATTGGTAAAATTAAGATTAGTAGCTTGTGTGGTTGGCTGTGTTGCTAAGTTTCCACCTATACCATTTAAGTTAATAATATACGTTCCTTCATCAGCATCATCACTAGAAATCGAAAGAATGGCGGAACGTGTACCTGCTGAACTTGGATTAAAACTTAAAACCAATGGTAAATTAGATGAAGGAGCTACAGTTGTTGGCGTTGCTGGAGCAGAAACCGAATAGTCGGCTGCGGCTGAACCTGTAATAGAAATGGAAGAAATAGACAAAGTTGAAACACTTCCTAAATTTTCAATAGTAAATGCTACAGTTGTTGGAGTACCTACTGGCGAATTAAATAATGACGTATTGCCACCTGATAAAATTGTATTACCTGCTTGTTTTACATTAATTTCTTGTGCTGTAACAGGTGCAGCTACAATATTAATTTCATCAAGCCCTAAATTATGTCCTGATACTTTAGTTGCTAAAATCCATCTTAAATACCTTGAGCTTGCCGTTGGCAAAACTGTATAATTAGTATATGCGGTACTACTTATAGCTGCGTTGGACAGTACGGTTAAATCATTCCAAGAAGATCCATTAACTGATTCTTGTAACTTAAATGTGCCTTGCCAAGCGCCTCCCGTGTTCCAACCTTTAAGATAATAGCTTACCACTCCCATAGCATCTGCTGTGTTTATTTGTACATACTCATTTGAAATATCTAATCGTCCTGCTAACCCTACCTGACCAGTGGCATACGTAAATGTACCTCCAATATTGGAAGACCATCCACTGGTGCAAGGTGTAAAACTAGTAGTTGAGATAAAATTTTCGAAATTATATCCCGTAGGTAATGCACATTGTGCATTTGCAATAGTTGTATATAAACTAAATATTGCAGTAAGTATTTTAAGTTTTTTCATTGGTTTTTTTGTATTGATTTGTTTTATATTTTAAAATGAAAGTTTAGTGCCAAAAGTAAATGTTCTTCCTACCCCAAAGAATACAGTAGCAGAAGTAGCATCAAAATTTGCAGCATTTGCTCCATTATTTTGTGCATCATTTATATATCTTGTATTTAATACATTATTTATTGTTCCATAAATACTAACATGAAAAGCTTTGAATGGAAATTCATAACCTGCGCTTAAATCTAATAAGCCATATGCAGGTATTCTCCAGCTCTCACGGCCTCTGTTATCTATTCCAAATTCACTTTTTAAATCTGTAGCATTAAAATTAGCATAGTTTTTATCAAAATAAATATAACGAGGCTTAATTCTAAAGCCTTTAAAAGGCATAAATTTTATGGCGCCTCCTATTTGAGTTTGTGCGGTATTTCCCACATGTACACCTTTAGCATCATAATCAATTTCTTTTTGTAACACATTATTTTCATTATATATAGTGATAACACCTCCAGTATTATAACGCCAATCACCCAGAGATAAAATTCCTTCAACCTCAATTTGTTTTATTACACGATAGACGCCTTCAAATTCAATACCTTTATACACTAATCCAATACCATTTATATTGTAGGTTTCGCCATCAGGTCCTGTGATTGTATTTTGAGGTTGATTACTCCAAGTTGTATAATATCCATTTACATTTAAGTTAAATTTACTGTGCTTTAATCCATAACCAAGTTCATACGATTGAATTTGTTGTGGTTTAAATCCTTTTGCTACTGTATTTCCAAATGTAAACACATTAGCAAATCTTTGTGGGATTTGCATAATACCAACATTCACAAACACATTATGATATTCGTTAATATTATAATTAGCACCTGCTTTAATTGTATATCCTATTTGATATACCCATCCTGTTTCTGCATCTCTTAATTCTTTAGAGTCTCTTGTGTACATCACGCCATTGTAATAAAGTGTATCATTATACCCAATAGACATTCTAATGGTCGTATCAGCTAAAACTAAATCTTTCTTTTTAAAATAATCAATTCTATTATAGCCCGAGTAAGAACCAGATGCTGTAAAAAATCCTGTCCATTTATTCTTCTTAAATTCTACCTGTCCAAATAAACCACCCCATTTTACTAATCCAATATAATTTGTTCCAATAATATCTCCTTTTCTTTTCATTCTAATTCCAATATCTGTAGACGAAACATTAGGATTAGACAAATCAACATAATAATCGCCACCTAATAAATCGTAAACACTTTGTGTATGAATCCCTTTGTAATAACGTAAATCAATACCATATGTTAGTGTAAACATTTTATTTAATTTAGAAGTTGCAGTTGATAATAATCCATACCACCTATGGTCATTATTTGTAGAACGAAGTATGGTTGAGGATTTATGTTCTGTAGGAGAGTAATAAGGGTTGATAGCACTAGCTGAAGTATTAGAGTTATACTTTTGTTGTAAGTTAATATATCCTGTTACCGAGTCTCTACTTGTTAAACTTGGAGAATAGCCAGTTCCGCCTCCTTTTCCTATTGATGCATAGACAACAGTTGATAGATTTGTTTTTTCACTTATTTTCCAAAAATGATTCAAATTGAACAGTGGTTTATGATAATAATTTATTTTATCGTTAAACATATTTCCATTAAGCATGGCTTGGTCTGGATTCCATCTCAAATCTCTATTTCCCTGGGTAGGTGTTGTGTACTTGATTGAGCTATTATTTGGAGTTCCATTTGGGTTTACTACCCAACTTCGAAGTACAGAATCAGAATTTACTCCCAATTTTTTAGCATATTCTTTATCGTAAACCACAATTTGCATTTTAGTAGAACGTTGTCCATGCGATTGAGGCGCACCATTAGCTCCAATACTAATAATATGTCGAGAATTAGGCATATATTGAATTTTAGCAAAATAAGAGTAAGCATTTGTCCATGTACCTTCTACCCATCCATCTCCCGATTTATAAGTTCCAGCCAATGTAAAACCCCACTTATTATTAATTAAACCCGAGTTATAAGAAAGAGCCATTAAGTTATACATATTATTCCCCCACTCTTTCTTTACTGTTAATTGTTGTTTTTGCTCAATTCCATTAGTAATAAAATTCATGGTTCCACCTACTGATGAAATGGCTAGTTTTGATGCACCAAGCCCTCGTTGAATTTGTAATGTCTTTGTAATGTCTTTTAACCCATCCCAGTTACTCCAATATACCTGACCATTTTCCATATCATTTACTGGAATACCATCTACGAGTACGCCAATATTTCTTTGGTCAAAGCCTCGTAATGTAACCCTTGAATCTCCAGCACCTCCTCCGCTACTAGAGGCATACGCACCAGGCGTTGTATTGGCAATCATACTTATATCCTGACTACCTAATTCCTCTTGTATTTTAGTTGCTGAAATTGAACTAAAAGCTACAGGTGTTTCTCTAACTTGAGCTACGTTAGCTACTACCTCAACTTCATCAAGCACCATATTTTCAAGTTTAACGTCTATTTTTTTATTTGCATATAATTTTACTTTTTGAATATACTTTCTATATCCTAACATTGAAATCTCAACAGTATAATCACCTTTAGGTAATTGTAATTTGAAATTACCTTCTAAATCAGCTACCGCCCCTACACCCGATTTCACTAATACTGTGGCTCCTATCATGCCCTCTCCCGTTTCCGAATCTTTAATAGTACCGGACAAGGTAACACGCGAAGTATCTTGAGCGTTTAAGGCAATTGATGAAATAAAACAACAAAACAATAAATTTAATCTTAAAAACATATATTAAAGTTAAATGTAAAGGGCTGAATTTACATCAGCCCTTTTAAAATTAAAAATCCTCTATATTACTGTATAATTAACTTTTCTGATTTAGTTCCTAAAGTAGTAATCACAACGGCATGATAAATGTCAGGTGCTAAATTCAATTGTTTTAAAACAACTGTATTACTATGAGAAATAGAAGTATAAACTACTTGCCCAATAGCATTTAAAATTTTTACTTCATTTATTACATGATCACTTACAAAAGCAATTTCTGAACTATTAGCAGGATTAGGATATATGTTTAGTTTTACCAATTGAGCATTTTCTTTTATTCCTGCTGAGGTGTTACAATCACATGTATGAAGGTTTAAGTTTGTCCAGTTATCTTTCGGTAACGAATCCCATTGTAATTTCACATTAAACAAAGTAGGATTTGTTTTTACCCCTTCTTTTACATTAGCCTTTCTTTGTAATGAATGGTCTTTAGTCCACCATTTACCAATTGTCCCATCATAAGGAGCAACATCACTCCAAGCAGTTGCGGGTTGTTCACCAATCTTACCAAAGATATCTAAAACTGTATATGGATTTTTCTTTACTAGCATTAATGCGTCATCTCCATTCATAAATGTAGGAACTGGATAAGGTCCATCTATTTGTTGTGCTAATGCCTGTAATGCGGGATCGCATGCAGGAGAAGATCCTGTTGCTCCTGAAGTTACTCCTACTCCATTTGCAATTACAAATGTACTGTATGATGAAATTGTTCCAACTAAATCCGTACTATCTGTTCCAGTTGTAGAACCATTAGAGTAGCGTACTAAACGGTAATTATTTAAGTTAATAGCAGCATTTGTTGGGTTATAAAATTCAATTGCTTTTGAATTTCCTCCACCTTCAACATATTCAGAAATAAATAAATCCGAACAATCTTGTGCTTTAGTAGTAAAACTAAAAACAAGTAACGACAAACAAAATAAAGTTTTTTTCATGTTTTGATAAATTTTAAAATTATTGAACTTTTTTCTGCGAGCGGTTTCGGATCATTTGAATCAAAATGCAGAAGTCATTTTGTAAATGCCTGTAGGGTGTTCACCCGCATATTTTCTGAACCAAAAATACAAAGATTTTACTACTCAAATCAATAATTGTGAATAACTTGATAATTTTTTCATATAGATTTAACAATTAAGGCAAAATACTCCTCAAATTTTCATTTTTTAACGAATAATGCACCTATAAACACCTAATAAAAACTAAATTTGTTCAGTTAATCAATTATTAAAATGACTAAAGTTATTAGCTATATTCTTTTATTAGCATCTGTAAATTTATTTGCTCAATCTTTTTCTATTTCAGGAGAAATGAAAAATGTACCTGATAATCAATATATTTATTTACATCATAAATGGGATGGCAAAGATTATACGGATAGTGCCAAGGTAAAATCTTCAAAATTTTCGTTTACAGGGAAAGTACTTGAACCCAATATGTATTGGATTACAAAAACAAGAGCAATGTCTGAACAACCCAACTTAATATTTTTTGTAGATGCAGGAAAAACAACCATTAATGGATATATAGATAGTCTTCAAAAAGCATCAATATCAGGTGGACAAACCCAAAAAGATTATGCCGAATATAACGCTGGCATGTCATCTTTTGGCGCACGCCAACAAAGCTTAGTTAATGCTTATAACGAAGCTAAATATAAAGGTGATCCTGCTACAATGAATGCTAAAGTAGCCGAATATCAAGCTCTTGAAAAAGAAGTAAAAACATTTATTGAGGACTTTATTAAAAAACATCCTAAATCTGCGGTAAGTGGATATGTAATTTATTTTAACAATCAAAACAACCAAAATCCAAGTATTGAAGAATTAGAGAGAGTTGTTGGATTACTTGATAAAAGTATTTTAAATACAAAATATGGAAAATTAGCTCAAGAAAAATTAATACAACTTAGAGGAACAACAATTGGCTATACAGCAACTAATTTTTCTCAAGCCGACCCAAATGGTAAAATGGTAAATCTTACAGATTTTAAGGGAAAATATGTTTTAGTTGATTTTTGGGCAAGTTGGTGTGGTCCGTGTAGAGCCGAAAACCCCAATGTAGTAATGGCCTATAATAAATATAAGGACAAAGGATTTACTGTATTAGGTGTTTCATTTGACCAAGTAAAAGAAAAATGGTTACAAGCTATTGAAAAAGACGGATTAACTTGGACACAAGTAAGCGATCTAAAAGGCTGGGGAAATGAAGCTGGAAAACTGTTTGGAATAACCAGTATTCCTCAAAATTTGTTACTTGATAAAGAAGGTAAAATTGTAGCAAAGAATCTACGAGGCCCAGACCTTGATGCTAAACTTGAAGAAATTATAAAGTAATAACTTCAACTCAAATAATTTAAAACTTATATTAAATTTGTTCACTCTTTAAATTAATACAAATATTATGAAGAAACGTACCTTAGGAATTTTATCATGCTCAGTAATAGCGTTAACTACAGTAGCACAATCAACAGATCCAGTAATAATGAATATAAACGACAAACCAGTTTATAAAAGTGAGTTTGAAAATGTGTACCACAAGAACAGTGGAAAAGAAGTAAACAAAGAGCAGAAGTCGGTAAAAGAATACGTTGATTTATTCTCAACCTTTAAGATGAAAGTTTTTGAAGCCGAAGCCTTAGGCTTAGATACCAACACTGCCTTTAAAACTGAACTTGCAGGCTATCGTAAACAATTAGCAGCACCATACCTTACCGATAAAAATGTAACCGAAGCATTAATTCAAGAAGCCTACGACCGTATGAAAACAGAAGTAAAGGCTTCACATATCTTATACCGCCTTGCTGAAGATGCATTACCTAAAGATACCATAGAAGCATATACACGTATGATGATTGTTAGAGATGCTATACTTGGTAAAAACCCAACACCGTCTAAAATCACTGAATACGAAAATTTACTAAAGAAAAGTTCTTCAGCTTTAACAAAATCCTCAACCAAACAAGACACTACAAATTATAACGCTAAACTAAACAGTGTAAAAAACATTGCATCAATAGTAGGTTCTGCATCAGATAAATTTGCTGTTGCTGCACAAAAAACATCCGAAGATCCTTCTGCTGTTGATAATAAAGGTGATTTAGGATATTTTACTTCACTCCAAATGGTTTACCCATTTGAAAGTATGGCATACAATACAAAAGTTGGAGAAATTAGTTTACCAATAAGAACCCGCTTTGGATACCATTTAGTAAATGTAGCCGATAAACGTCCAAATCAAGGAGAAATTTTAACGGCTCATATCATGGTTAAATTTCCTAAAGGTGCTTCAGATAAAGAAAAAGCGACATTAAAAACTAAAATTGATGAAATATATACAAAACTAAAGGCAGGTGAGAAATTTGATGAATTAGCACGTCAATTTTCAGATGACAAACCAAGTGCTGAAAAAGGTGGACAACTTCAATGGTTTGGAAGTAGCCGTATGCCAATTGAGTTTGAGAATGCAGCTTTTGCTTTAAAAAATAATGAAGACTATAGCGAACCTTTTACAACAGCTTATGGTTGGCATATTGTAAAACGCCTTGATAAGAAAGGTATTGCCACTTTTGATGATATGAAAGGTGAAATAAAACAACGCATAAATAAAGATAGCAGAACTCAAGCAGGAAAAGCCTCATTAATAGCAAAGATAAAAGCAGATAATAATTTCAAAGAAAACCCTACAGTAAA
>JADLER010000119.1 GCA_020846025.1 Bacteroidia bacterium
CAACAGATCTAAATGGTTTTTTTACTTTAACTAAAATTCCTCAGGGTACTCATTCATTATTAGTAACAAATCTTGAATTCGATACAATATCAGAAACAATTTCAATAAAAGGAAGTGAAATTCTAACTAAGAAGTTTTTTGCTACAAAAGGAGGTGTTATTTTAAATACTGTGGATGTAAGTGCAGAACAAACAACAAAAATAGAAAACCCTAATGTGGGAATTCAAACAATAGACCCAGTAGCTATTAATAAATTACCTAGTGTAGGCGAGCCCGATTTAGCTCAATATTTACAAGTGTTACCTGGTGTCGTATTTACTGGAGATCAAGGAGGTCAATTATACATAAGAGGTGGATTACCTATACAAAATAAAGTATTGCTAGATGGAATGGTTATTTATAACCCATTTCATTCTATAGGATTGTTTTCGGTTTTTGATAACGATATTATGCGTAATGCCGATGTATATAGTGCTGGATTTGGTGCGGAATATGGTGGTAGAACATCTGCAATTATGGATATTACAACACGAGACGGAAATAAAAAAAATCTGTCGGGTAAAGTATCTGCCTCAACTTTTGGAGCCAAGTTAACACTTGAAGGCCCTTTTAAAAAAATGAAGGAAACAGATAAAACAACAGCCTCATATTTATTCTCAGGTAAAACTTCCTATCTTCCTCAAACATCCAAAATTCTATATCCTTATGCTAGTAAAGATAATAATGATGGATTACCATTTTATTATACTGATTTGTATGGAAAAATCTCTATTAATGCTAATAATGGAAGTAAAGTAAATTTATTTGGATTTAATTTTTCCGATAAAGTGGTTTATAAAGACTTAGCTACTTTTGATTGGAATTCATTTGGTGGCGGAAGTAATTTTATCTTAATTCCTATGAATTCTTCGTTGTTAATAGAAGGGAATTTTGCTTATTCTCAATATAAAATAAATTATCAAGGTTCTACTGAAACAGATAAAAAATCTAGTACAGTAGGAGGATTTAATGGTGGATTTAATTTCTTAAAATATTTTGGTAGAAATGAATTTAAATACGGTTTTGAAATTGTTGGAACAAACACATCATACACTTTGCAAAATCCTAATTTAGCTATTATTAATTATAGTAAAAACTCGGTTGAGTTGGGTGGATTTGGTAAATTTAGATGGTTAGATAAAAAGAAATGGATTGTTTTAGAACCGAGTTTCAGATTACAATATTATGCCAAGTTTAACCATGTATCACCAGAACCACGTTTACAAGGTAAAATTAACATTACGAGAAAATTCAGATTTAAGTTTGCAGGTGGATTATATAGCCAAAGTTTAATGAGTGCTAGTTCGGATAGAGATGTAGTGAATTTATTTTATGGCTTTATAAATGGACCAGAGAACCTTCCAGATACTTATAAAAACAAAAACAATAAAACAGTAGAAACTAAAAATGTAATTCAAAAATCCCGTCATATTGTAGGAGGATTTGAGATTGATTTAATTAAAAATTTAGATATTCAGATTGAAGGTTATCAAAAATTCTTTAGCCAAATGGCTAGTGTAAATCGTGATAAGATGTTTGACGACACACCTGAAAATGCAGATAAACCAGATGCTAATAAAAAGGACTTTATTATGGAACAAGGTGAGGTTACTGGATTAGATTTTACTGCTAAGTATGAAAAAAAGCGCTTATACCTTTGGGGAGTTTATTCTTTAACTTTTAATAAACGTTACACAGGAAATACAACAAGTGGTGATGTTTATGAATATGCACCTATCTACGACCGTCGCCACAACGTAAATTTAGTTGCTACTTACACTTTCGGAAAAAAACGTAACCTTGATTTAAGTGTTCGATGGAACTTCGGTTCTGGCTTTCCATTTACTCCTACTAAAGGCTTTTATCCTCAAGTTGATTTTGGAAACAATTTCACTTACGATTATGCCAACTCAAATGCTAATTTAGGTTATGTACCCGGAGATTATAACTCACGTCGTTTACCTGATTATCACCGACTTGACATAAGCATTAAATGGATGTATAATTTCTCGGAACGAACCAAGTTAGAAGTAATGTTGGGAGCTACCAATGTATATAACCGTGAAAATATTTTTTATTATGATCGTGTAAAAAACAAACGAGTTAATCAATTACCAATATTACCAAATTTAACTATTAGTTTTAAGTTTTAAAACATAATGGCTTTTAAGATTTATACCAAAACAGGAGATAAAGGACAAACCTCTTTAATAGGAGGCACTCGTGTTCCTAAGTATGATATTCGAATCGAAGCATATGGTACAGTTGATGAATTAAACTCAACTATTGGTTTAATTCGAGATCAAGAAATTGATGTGCACTCTAAAGAAATATTGATTGAAATTCAAGATCGCTTATTTACATTGGGTTCATTATTAGCTGCCGACCCTGTAAAGAATAAAATGAAATTACCACAAATTTCTGAAGAAGACGTGGTGTTATTAGAAAAAGAAATTGATACGATGAATGAAAAACTACCCGAAATGAAATCATTTGTTTTACCTGGTGGACATTCAACAGTTTCATTTTGCCATATTGCCCGTTGTGTTTGTCGTAGAGCAGAAAGATGTGTATTGAAATTAAATGAATCCTCTGATGTAAACGAACTCATTTACAAATACCTTAATCGATTATCAGATTATTTATTTACTTTATCACGAAAATTCACACAAGACTTCAATGCTCCTGAAACACCTTGGAAAGCAAGAGTATAATGAATTCATCAAAACTAATAGTTGACAAAATGATGCTTAACGATTACTTTAGTCAGTGGTTGGGTATTCAAGTTTTAGAAACTGAACTAGGTAGTTGTAAACTTAAAATGACCATCCGTAAAGAAATGCTGAATGGTTTTGGTATAGCACATGGTGGTATTACTTATTCTTTTGCTGATAGCGCCTTAGCCTTTGCTTCTAACTCACATGGAATGAAATCAGTGTCTGTAGAAACCTCCATATCACATACAGAGTCGCTTAAAGAACATGATGTAATTATTGCTGAAGCTACCGAGGAAAAACGTTCTAATAAAATAGGTATTTATACTATAAAAATTTATAACCAATCAACTCAAGAAATTGTTGCCTTATTTAAAGGAACAGTTTATAGAACTTCAAAAAAATGGGACTAATCATGAAAGTTCCTCATTTTTAACATTTTTATGGATAAAAAAGCGTTTTAAATTAAACTTTTGTACAATTTTTGGTTCTAACAAACAAACATCCCCATAATATGTTTAATTATAAATTTTTAAATTATGAAGTCAAGTAAAAAAATCATTTATTCACTTTTTCTATTATTCTTTACAGGTTCATTCCTTTTTGCTCAACGTGGGCATGCTCATAAAAGAGTAAATCAACCAACTAAAAAGGTCGTGGTACATAAACAAGGGCCAAAACGAACTGTAATTGTAAAACGAAGTGTTTATCGACCTGCAAAAGTTGTAGTGTATCACCCTATATGGCATCCAACCCATACATTTCATAGAAGATGGGTATTTTTTCCAAAATATAATTTATATTGGGATAATTGGAGACAAGGTTACTATTTTATGAATGGTCCTAAATGGATATTCTCTACAACTCCTCCTCCTGTTATTGTTAATGTAAATCTTTCTCAAGAAAAGAATTATGAATTAAAAGAAACTGAAGATGATATTGATGAAATTTATGAAACAAATCAAGAACATCAAAGTTCATATGAGAAAGAAGAAAGTAAAGAATAAATTAAAAAAATCTTAACTAATTGATTTATAATGTTTTGAATAAGATTAAAAATTTTTGTAGGATAAAAAAAAGAACTAAATTTGCCTCCTACTTTTTAGCCTCTGATTGCACGGTGCAATGAATGCCAACAAGATTAATTATTAAAAATAAGAAACAATGAGTTTATTATTAGATTACGTAAAAAAACAGTTGAGCGCAGATGTAAATCATCCTAAGTTTAAAGCAGGAGATACAGTAACTGTTCACTACAAAATTAAAGAAGGTGATAAAGAGCGTGTACAAAGATTTCAAGGAATTGTAATGCAACGTAAAAATGAGCCAGCTACGGCTTCTTTTACAGTTCGTAAAATTTCAAATGGTATTGGTGTTGAACGTATTTTTCCATTATCATCTCCATTTATAGATAAAATTGAAGTAAATAAAGTGGGTATTGTGCGTCGTGCTAAGTTATATTATTTACGAGCACGTACAGGTAAAGCTGCACGTATTCGAGAAAAGGTACAAAGAAACGAAGCTTAATAAATTAATCGTTTTAATCAAAAAAATCCTGCAATATTTAGCAGGATTTTTTTTGTGCTTATATTAAACTGATTTGTTTATACATTGTTAATTTTCCCGAAATTTTAATAAGTATATTTATTTCTTTATATTACCATTATGATTGATTTTACAAGAACAGAATTATTACAATTTGCCATTCACTATGTTGGAAATAAAGGACTAGGTGAAGAGCTTACGCTTAGCGAAAAAGAAATAAAAATAACAGACGATTTTTTAAAAGATACTGTAATGAGATATCTTACTTCACCGTTTAAGACAGATATTTATTATCAATTTAAATCAAAAAACGACCTACACTACCACGATGTAAAAAGCTATGTCAGTGAAATTTTTAACTCACCCAAAAAATTAATTGAGAACAGTAAAAAAATTGCTGAGCATTTGTATAATCAATCAATGCACCCAAAAATAAAAGGAGGCGAATTTTATAGTTGTTATTTTAAGGATTGTAATATTGATGGAGTTATTTGCGATGCGGTTGGTTTTTTTAAAACAGAAAATAAAGACACTTATTTAAAAGTATTTCAA
>JADLER010000120.1 GCA_020846025.1 Bacteroidia bacterium
AGGGTTGCCATTTGTTCCCTGATGAAAATCAATACAACCGCTGGTAATCCCCATGTCCATTTCTTTAATGGTAGTAAAGGTGTTACAACGATTTTGTAGTCCAAAATCATTTATCGGATTTGATGGGAATAATCCTACCAACGCACAATTTTGATTTTGTGCTTGGATACCCGTAAATACTTTATCAAATGTGTTTCTGTAAATCCTGTTGCTGTATGGTCCTGAATTATTTACAATAATACCATAATTATTGGCAGTAGTAGCTCCGGTATAAGTGGTAAAATAATTTTCTTCTATTTTATAACCATTACAAGCATTTAAATACAAACCATAGGCTCTGTTATTCAAAACAGAATTGCTATAATTCATCACTTGGAAACTGCTCCTCGTAATTGTTGGAACAAGAGTAGCCGCGCTTAGATAGGCCCCTCTGTAATTATTAATAAATTTCCCATAATCAACTGTAAGCGTTTTTGCATTACTTGTATAAGTAGCATAAACTCCATATTTTAAGCCCTCAAAAGTACACCCTGTAGCACTTCCAAAAATATTTGGGATACAATAAAACTGCGAATGAGTAGCTCTTATACCTATATTAACCGTTGACAATCCTAAATATGTTTGAGAATAGCCACTCGAAGAAAGGTCATTTAAAAAATTACAGCTTCTAAAATAAATTCCTTTAATATCATTTAAAAAAGCATGATATATCGGAATAGCATTATCTGCACTTAGAAAAGTTATATTAGTAGTGAATTTAACTGTTGTAAAATAGCTTAAATTATTCCCAATGTTATACGGCATAAAGTATACACCAACACTATTATTTAAGAATTCACTATTAGACGAAGACTGAATAACACCTCCCCCAAAAGATGGCGTGTTGTATACATAAGTAACTGTAGCATCATAGTACTTTTTCCCAGCCAAAGCCCCTATGTAAGCATTAGAAATAACAGAACTATTAAACATTCTAAACCACCCTTGCTTTCCCGCAGATGTTCCAGAAAATGCGCCCTGCGCAAGCGTATGATTTCCCCACACTTCAACACCTTCCCACATTCCGTTAGCACATAAATCATCACTAGTAAAAATAGATGGTGTTGCCCCAAAAGAAGTTAGAGTTAATCGGGCACCCACCTGTGGTCCGGTTGAACTTGTAACATTTTGAACTAGTACTCGAGCACCCCAACGTGTAATAGGCGTGCCTGTGGAATTGTCAATCGTTCTAGCTTTAAATTTAAACGTCATACCTTGTATCGTAATATTATAACCAGGAGGAATAACTATTTTATCAAGAACAATAATCGGATTTGTTGCAGTACCAACGGGATTGTTTATAGATCCACCGAATGGATTGCTTATAGGAGTCCACGTTTGAGTAGTGGCAGTAAAAGGAAATGTCCCGGCAGTGTAACTCATAACAATGGGCTCTTCCGAATAATTTTCTCCATCAATTTGATCATTTAAATAGTTGGTATGGTTAGTAAAGGTGTAATTTGTAAATCCTGAAGCAGGATTGTTTGCATCGTTTAAAGAAACTAATCCGCTTGCATAAGGAAAGATTAAAGGATAAATATAATTGGGTGTTATAAAATTTCCAAATGCAACCTCAATCTGTGCATTCTGAAAATTATTGCTATTAAAACCAATTCCTGTCAATGCGGCTAAATTACCGGTATTAAAATCATAATAATGCACCCCTCCAGGAAGATTACTAGCACTAGTATGGCTTATATATAACAATTTCCCATCAGGAGAAAATTCAAGACCATGAGGCTCAGGCATTGGTGATTGATTAAGAGGTCTCTGTAATTCAATAGAGAGAGGGGAACCGATCAAGGCTCCAGAATTATAGTCAATTGTTGCTACAATAACTTTGTAAGAGCCATTTAAATTTTGTGGATTCCCACCATTTGAAACACGCTTTGCTGGAATTGCAATTTTATATGTATTATTAGTACTTTCAAACAACTCCATTTCTGCATCAACAAGTGAGCTAAAATCGGATTGCAAATTAATAATTGGGGCAGAACTATTGAAGGTGATTCCGGAACTATTTAATTCAAAACGGTAAATTGATGCTGCATTTCCAATAAAGATATATCTGTGTTCTTGACCAATAGTTCTGATCTTAGAAACAGCAAAATGCATGGTTTCACTATGCAAATCAAAATTACTACTTATTGGGAAAGGAAAGAGTGAACCATAATAAGGGGTACTACCAAATCCATTTGTTAATAGTCGACCTTTTTTATTAGGATCATTGGGAATAAATGGATTTTGTTGATTTAAATCAAGAATTGCATAATATGGGTTATAATCATGAAAATCATCAGCATAAGCTGTGAGTATGTAAAAACGATTACATATTTCAATATCCGGAATAATTGAAATTTCACCTGAATATCTTTGAAAATTACTAGGATTGCTACCAGAAACACTATTAGCTGGATCAACTATTAATTCGCCTATCAGATCACCATCTTTATCATATACCGAACCACTTGAAATAAAAAACAAGATATTTCCAGCAGCATCGTGCATAACATTATGACCACTTGGAACCATAGTCCCATTTCCCCCTAAACTCGTGCTTGGCTGTCCCTGATACGGTAAACCATTATTATTTAATCCTAAAGGGAGTTGTGATATAAAAAGAGGGTTATTAAATGAGATCAAATTAGGGGGCTGTGACAAAAGCTTAGCTTGTGCTGTTTGAGCAACTAAATCATTCTCTATAAAAAACATTAATAAAGCCGTAATAATGGCAAAAGGAATAGACTTTAATAAATTAAAGCTAAAATTGAATAGTAGTTTTGAGTGTTTCATGTTATTTTTTTAAAGTGGTTAATTTAAAAACTGAGTATAAGTAATTAAAATTTAACGATTACGGAGCTCGGCTATAATCAAAAGAATAAATGCTATATAATATTAAAACAAGCATGGGTAAGAAAGAATTTCAAATAGAATAATTGAAGTGCTCTCAAATTCAACTCTATGATAGAAAAAAATGACCAATCCTCTCCATTTCATTGACTACAATCAATTTCAAATTGATCTTAATCTAGTTACATAATATCTTTAAGAGAAATAAAACCGTACCACTATACCAAA
>JADLER010000121.1 GCA_020846025.1 Bacteroidia bacterium
AAGCAGATTTTTTATAGTTCTTTCCATCTGTGAATATCAACGATTTTCTATCAGGTAATTCCGTAGAAAAGACAACAGGAATGCCAGTGTATATCTTTTCTTTTTTTTATCGCTTGCGAACTGTTTTTACAAATACGCAATTATATGTGTCTGCTAAATCCGCAACAATCAATTTTGTTGGATCCATCTTTCCGCCAGCGCCACCACTCATCACTATTCTTTTATTTAATCGATAAGCAGCAACTAGCAAATTTATTTTTGGTGTAATACTATCTATTGCGTCTACCACATAATCAAATTTTTGTTGTAATAACAAAATCATTTTTTCTGGATCTTGAAACTCTGAGATAACATGCAATTTTACAGAAGGATTAATTTGCAATAATCTTTCTTCCATAAGCTTTGCTTTGCTCATACCATGTGTATTAGCTAATGCTTGTAGTTGACGATTTCTATTGGTTGGATCTACCACATCGCCATCTACTATAGTCATTTCTCCAATACCTGATCTACATAATGCCTCAGCCGCATACGAGCCAACACCTCCTAATCCTACAACTAATACATGTGATTTTTGCAACTTATCTATTCCTTGTTCGCCCACTAAAAGTTGAGAGCGCTGCATCCAATGTTTATCTTCCATATTCATTAAATAAAGCAGTGAAATTATTAAAAAAATTATGTTTTACTTCTTCTTCTGTCATTTTAAAATAAATGCTTGCTAAACGATAAACGGATTCAATGGTGAGTTGGGGATGATCATCAGTCTCTAAAAATAATTGATTAGAAAAATGTAATTCCTCTTGGTTATTATCTATAAGTAATCTCTCGAAAAAACGACTTGAAAGTGATAAATAAAACCCAAGTTTCATTAGTTGATTAGCCATTGCAACGTGTTTTTGAAATCCATGAATGATACAAGGTACTTGATGAAGGTATGGTTTGCAGATTTCTATCAACTCATCATAAGCTTTTACACAATGAATTATTAAAGGTTTCTGAAGTTTAATTGCTAGTTGTAATTGATATTCAAAAATAAGTCTTTGTTGTTCTATTTCTACACCTATATTTTTATCTAATCCGCATTCACCAATAGCCAAGCAATTGGTATGAGATAGCAAATTTTCAAACTCAATCTGGTTAATTGTTTGATTAGCATCCCAAGGGTGAATTCCAATTGAAAAATAAGATAAGGTGTGATATGATGTATCAAACCCAAAGCGGTTATTATACAAAAACACACCATCTTTTTGTGAAAGATGGTGTGTATGTATATTAACATATGGAATCATAATTTGTAGCCATTAGAAGGGCAATACAAACAGATTATAATTTTTGAGCAAAGCCTTCTTTAATCTTATCTGCGGCATATTGCCCACCGTATAATTTATCTTTAATTTTTGAGAATGATTCAATGGTATATTTCACATCTTCATCGGTATGAACTGCTGTAGGAATTAAACGTAAAATAATCATTCCTTTAGGTATTACAGGGTAAACTACCATTGAACAAAAGATTCCAAAATTTTCTCGTAAATCAATTACCATATTAGTTGCTTCTGGGATAGAACCGTTCATGTAAACTGGAGTTACACAAGTATTTGTATCACCAATATTAAATCCTGCATCTACTAGGCCTTTTTGTAACTTCTTAGTTATATCCCATAATTTATGACGAAATTCAGGATGATTATTTAATAACTCTAAACGTTTTAATAAACCATGTACCAATGGCATTGGTAATGATTTAGCAAAAATTTGCGAACGCATATTGTAACGTAAATAAGTAATCACATTTTTTGAAGAACTAATAAAACCACCTATTAAAGCAAATGATTTAGCAAAAGTTCCAAAATAAACATCTATTCCATCTTGACAATTTTGTTCCTCTCCTGTTCCTCCACCACTAGCTCCCATGGTTCCAATACCATGCGCATCATCTACAAACAAACGGAAATTATATTTCTTTTTAAGTGCAACAATTTCTTTCAATTTTCCTTGATCACCACGCATACCAAAAACCCCTTCTGTAATTACTAAAATACCACCTCCAGTTGTTTCAGCTAATTTTTTTGCACGTTCTAATTGTTTTTCACAATCCTCAATATCATTATGTTTAAATACATAACGCTTACCCATGTGTAAACGTACGCCATCTAAGATACACGCATGTGATTCGGCGTCGTAAACAATCACATCATGTCTATCAACCAAGGCATCAATAGCAGATACCATTGCTTGATAACCAAAATTACATAAAATAGTGTCTTCTTTTTTTACAAGCTTAGATAAACCTGCTTCCAATAATTCATGTTTGTCTGAGTTTCCACTCATCATACGCGCACCCATCGGCAAAGCTAATCCATATTGTTGAGCACCTTCAGTATCTGCTTGACGAACTTCAGGATGATTAGCTAAACCTAAATAATTATTCAAACTCCAGTTTAATAGTTTTTTTCCTCTAAACATCATGTGAGGTCCAATTTCACCTTCTAGTTTTGGAAATGTAAAGTAGCCATGAGATTCTTTCGAATGTTCACCAATTGGTCCCATGTTTTTTTCTATTCTTTCAAATATATCTTTCATTGTTTTGAGATTTATACAGATTTAAAGCGACAAAGTTAATAAAATTAAATGATTCTTTTAATGACTCTAAGCATGTGAGAGTACTTTTTGTTATTAGTATGAAATATGCCATAGTGATCGAATCTATCTATTCGAACACACCCGCTTGCATGAATAATTTGTTGATTTTCGAGCACAATACCTACATGAACAATTTTACCTTCTTCGTTATCAAAAAAAGCCAAATCACCTGCCTGTGCCTCTTCAACAAAACTAAGCGGCAATCCTAATTCGACTTGTTGAGAGGCATCGCGTGGTAATTGATACCCATTTAACTTATACACTAATTGCGAAAAGCCAGAACAATCTATTCCAAAAGGCGAACGTCCACCCCACAAATATGGTGCATTTAAAAATAAAAAAGCTGTTTCTTTTAGTTTATCTATTGATTTAGTTTGTGAAGAAATGGTTGATTGCCCTTCAAATTCAAAATCCATTGCCACCAATGATAATTTACCATTTCTGAGATTAGGAAGTGTTGCTCCAATAGTTAAAGGGAAAACCTGCTTGGTTGTTGTATGTTGGATAATTTGTACTAATTCGGCATTTAAGTGAGTTGTATCTAACTTTTCAAATTCAGCTTGAGACAATGGAGTATGCTGTTTAGCACTTATCCACGATGTATATGAATCAAAAGTTGAAACAATTTGCAACCAATCTTCACTACCATCAACAACAGTATATGTTTCTCCAAATAACAATTGAGTAACCATTTCACTGGTACTAGCTGGCTCCTTTCTGCAAGG
Organism: Bacteroidia bacterium; assembly: GCA_020846025.1. Taxonomy (GTDB): domain Bacteria; phylum Bacteroidota; class Bacteroidia; order B-17B0; family Aurantibacillaceae; genus UBA4416. The sequence continues at coordinate 3,372 of JADLER010000121.1, forward strand.
AATAACGCTTAAAGTACAAATACCATAATTCATATAACAAATTTATAATATGTATGTATTGTAGTTAAAGTTCATAAAAATAGTTATTCACTACACAATATTAACTTAATACTTGTTTAAATTCAGTTGCTAAATCTTTAATGAATTGTTTATTAACTTGTTTTAAATACGGAATATCAATATGTTTAACCTTATTAGCATTGGCTAATATGATTTGTTTTACTTCATCTTCAAAATCGCCGTTAAACACAAGGTATTTTAATTTATAACCATTTGTAAGCAGATAATTTATTGAAAGTAAACTATGATTAATACACCCTAAATAATTTTGAATCACTAATACAACTTCCGCATTACATTGTTGGGCTATTTGAATTACAAAGTCGTTCTGGTTTAATGGAACCAATACTCCACCTGCACCTTCTATAATTAAATAATTGCTTGTTTTAGGAATCTCCATTTTATTTAATTGAATTTCCACTCCTTCAATCTTAGCGGCATAATGTG
>JADLER010000122.1 GCA_020846025.1 Bacteroidia bacterium
CTATAATGATTTGTCTTGTTTTATTGAGAATGTGATGAGGCTCTGTTTCAGTTTCTATGGCTTTTTCTAAGCTGGTGATGTTGAGTAAACTCATAATAGCTCCGGGCACTCCGTGGCCGGTGCTGTCGGCGGTGGCAAGAATAAAGTTCTCGACTGCGCTCGAACTGCTATTGTTCTCGACTTCGCTCGAACTGACAGGTTTAGTAGTTGCGTTTGAACTGGGAGAGGGTGGTGTCACGTCGAGCGGAGTCGAGACGGACAAGTGGTTCTCGACTGCGCTCGAACTGAGAATAGAAGCTGCCCAATAAAAGTCTCCGCTTACTACATCTTTGGGTTTAAAGAATACAAAGTATTCACCTAAATTTTTGTCTAAAATTTCTTTAGTGGCGAGGAAGCTACGTTGGATGCGCTCTGCGTAGTTGATACTGTCAGTTATTTCTTTGTGTTTTTCTTCGATAACGTGTTTTTGCAAAGATGTTTCTTTTTCCTTTTCTTCAATGATTATTTTTTGCTTTTGCGTTACCCTAAAGCGGTTAAACATAAAAAGACCAAAGAGTGCCACCAATCCCAAACCTACATAAAGAAAAATATTTTGTCTTTTTTGGGCAGCTGTTTTGGTTTTTTCTACTTCTAAATTGGCTAAATGCACTTTTTCCGCTTCTGCGGCTTTGATGCTGTCTGCTACGGCTTTCTTCTCCTGCTCATACCTAAACGCCTGCTGCATGGTAGCTTTGTAGGTTTCTTCGTTTTGCATGCTATCTCGCATAAGTATGTACAGTTCGTGCATTTTTAAGGCTTCTTTGTAGTTGCCCTGCTTTTTATGGATATTATAAAGCAAGTCACTCGCATCTCTTATCCACATTACATGACCAGTTTCTTCCGCCAGAGCTAAGCCTTTGGCAACGTACTGTAAGGCTAAAACGATATGCCTCTGATCGTAATAAATAGTCCCGATGCTGATGTAAGAAATTGCCAAACCAGATTTCAGCCCCAGTTCTTTACGGATTTTTAAGGCTTTAAAGAAGTATTCCATAGCAGAGGCATCATCACCCTGTGCGGAATAAATAGCTCCGATGTTGTTGTAAGAAACTGCCATAGAGGATTTCATGCCCATATCTTCATAGATTTTTAAGGCTTTCAGTTGATATTCCATGGCACGAACATAATCGCCCTGATCGTAATAAACATTCCCTATGTTGTTGTAAGAATATGTCATATCGGATTTAATCCCCAACTCTTCACGGATTTTTAAGGCTTTCAGATAGTATTCCATAGCAGAGCTATAATCAACCTGATCGTAATAAATACCTCCGATGTTGTTGTAAGATATTGCCATATTAGATTTCATACCCAGCTCTTCATAGATTTTTAAGGCTTTCAGGTAGTATTCCATAGCACGGGCATAATCGCCCTGCTCGTAATAAACCATCCCGATGTTGGCGTAAGAGCCTGCCATATTGGATTTCAGCCCCAGCTCTTCACGGATTTTTAAGGATTTTAGGTGGTATTCCATGGCGGAGGCAAAATCGTCCTGATAGTAATAAACAATCCCGATGTTGTTGTAAGAAGATGCTATTCCCTTTTTAAAGCCGAGCTTTTCGGCTAGTGTATGGGCATTTTGGGCGTAGTACAGGGCGGTATCGTAATTTCCCACACGCCAGCCTGCTTTTTCGCTGAGTTGAATGAGGGTGTTTACTTTGTTGGTGTCTTCTTTGGCGGTTTTGAGTACGGTGAGGAGGGAATCAACTGTGGTGGTTTGGTTAAAAGCCAAAACACCTTTGAACAACAACAAGGCTATGTAAATTAGTCTTTTCATTTTTCGTTTGTTGTTATTGTTTTTATTTTTTTACCGAAAATGTTTTTCAGGTTGAACTTTTAAAGATAAAAAACAATTTGAAATTCCCTTCAAAAAGTGTATAAGCTTTTTCTTGCTTTGTCAATCAATGCTGTTGTTGCTATACTGAACCCAATCTAAAAATTTCATTGCTCTATTGTTGGAGGATTTGGGTATAAACGAATTTGAGAAATAAAACATTTTTCTCTGTGTCATAATATCTATTATGATGAAAGAAAAGAATCACAAAATTTCGTATTGAATAAAGTAAAATAGGGAATAGATTACCTTATTTCATACTTGCTTTTACAAAGTGTACAAATAATGGATGAGGGTTTTCTACTGTACTTTTATATTCGGGATGAAATTGAACGCCCACAAAAAACGGGTGTGTAGGAATTTCAACAATCTCTACTAGGTTTGCATTGGGGTTTAATCCCGAGAGTACCATACCAGCCTCTTTGTATGCAGGCATATAGTGATTGTTAAACTCATAACGGTGGCGATGGCGCTCTTGTATATTAGTTTGCCCGTAGATTTTATATGCTAAAGTACCTTCGGTAATTTTACAAGGATAGGCCCCTAAACGCATGGTGCCACCCATGTGCGAAATATTTTTTTGTTCTTCTAGTAAATCAATAACAGGATGTGTTGTTTGAGGATTCATTTCCCGGCTATGTGCATCTTTTAAGTTTAATACATGACGAGCAAATTCAATCACCGCACATTGCATACCTAAGCAAATGCCAAAAAACGGAATGTTGTTTTCACGAGCATATTTAATAGCAGCAATTTTTCCTTCAATACCTCTGTTGCCAAATCCAGGAGCTACTAAAATACCCTTTAAATCTTTTAATGTTTCTTTTATATTCTGTTCAGAAAGACTCTCGCTGTGTATCCATTTTAAATTTACTTTACAATCATTCACCGCGCCTGCATGAATAAATGCTTCAGCAATTGATTTATAAGAATCTTTAAGCTCTACATATTTTCCTACTAAGCCAATGGTTACTTGATGCTTGGGATGATGAAATTTTTCTAAAAAGGTTTTCCATTTATCTAATTTTACAGGAGATGGCTGTGAGATATGTAATTTTTTTAATGCAATTTCATCTAATTTTTCAGCTTCCATTAATAAAGGCACCTCATAAATGGTAGGCGCATCAAGGGCCTCAATAACGGCGTCTTGAGATACGTTGCAAAATAAGGCAATTTTACGTTTTATATCAGCACCAATGGGATGTTCGGAACGACACACCAAAATATCGGGTTGTACACCGTATTCCAATAACATTTTTACACTGTGTTGGGTTGGCTTGGTTTTTAATTCGCCCGATGTAGCTAAATATGGTAAAAGTGTAAGATGAATAACGGTACAATCATCACCAAGTTCCCATTTAAGTTGTCTTACGGTTTCAATGTATGGTAACGATTCAATATCGCCTACAGTACCGCCTATTTCGGTAATTACAAATTGATATTGTCCTGTTTGTCCTAATATTTTGATGCGGTTTTTTATTTCATCAGTAATGTGTGGAATCACTTGAACTGTTTTTCCTAAAAATTCGCCTTTGCGTTCTTTATCAATTACAGCTTGATAAATACGTCCCGTGGTTACGTTGTTAGCTTGCGAGGTAGCTACATTTAAGAAACGCTCATAGTGTCCTAAGTCTAAGTCGGTTTCAGCACCATCATCTGTTACATAGCATTCGCCATGTTCATAGGGGTTTAAAGTACCAGGGTCGATATTAATATAAGGGTCAAGTTTTTGAATAGTAACCGTGTAGCCACGAGCCTGAAGTAATTTGGCTAATGATGCGGCAATAATTCCTTTTCCGAGAGACGATGTTACACCACCTGTAACAAAAATATATTTAGTATTGGATGACATACAGTTTTTAATAAACTGTATGCAAAGGTAAGTTAAATTTTTGAATTAATCTCGAAATATATATTACGGAATTAGGTTTAAGTCGAATACCTAATTAATAATTGATTAACTTCAATAATTTATCTTTAAAACGCTCTTTAGGTAAGAAATTCTTTTCTAAATCGGCATTCATTGGCACAGGAGTATCTAGGCTGCCTTCACGCATGACAGGAGCATCAAGATTTTCAAAACAATGTTCGGTTATTAAAGCGCTAATTTCACCAGCAATACCGCCCGTTAGCGTATCTTCTTGTAAAACAAAGGCGCGGTTGGTTTTTCTTACGGATTGATAAATGGTGTCGGTATCTAAAGGCGATAAAGTTCTTAAATCAATTAAATCGGCCGAAATTTCGGGATGTTCTTTTAAAACATCTAAAGCCCAATGTACACCTAAACCATAAGTAACAATTGTAACTTGGTTTCCTTCTTTTACCAATCGCGCTTTTCCAAATGGGATTGTATAATATTCGTCAAGTACATCTTCGTCTATGCTTCTATAAAGTGCTTTGTGTTCAAAAAACATGACAGGGTTAGGATCTTCAAAGGCACTTAATAATAAACCTTTGGCATCGCTCGGAAAAGCAGGATAGGCAATTTTTAATCCGGGTGTTTTAAAAAACCAAGCCTCATTACTTTGACTATGAAAAGGACCAGCAGCTACACCCGCACCAGTAGGCATACGCACCACTACATCGGCATGTTGTCCCCATCGGTAGTATGATTTTGCTAGGTTATTAGTAATTTGAGTCATTCCCTCACTCACAAAATCAGCAAATTGCATTTCTACCATGGCTTTGTATCCATTGATAGATAAACCAAAACCAGCTCCAATAATGGCCGATTCACATAAAGGCGTATTTCGTACACGTTCTTTTCCAAATTCATCAACAAAACCTTCAGTAATTTTAAATACTCCGCCATAGTCGGCAATGTCTTGTCCCATTAGTACTAAGTTATTATGTTGGCGCATCGCTAAACGTAATCCGTCGCTGATAGCATCAATCATCCGTTTATTAGTCTTTTTACCAGATTGTGAAGATGTATCATTAATATTAATAGGCTTGTACATTTCCGATAACTCTTTAAGAGTATTGGGTGGGGGCAATGTTTCAGCAAAGGCAATTTCAAGCCCTGCATCAATCTCTTTTTTAATTTGGGAACGATATGTTTCAATAATTTCATCCGTTAAAACACCTTCGTCTAATAAAAATTTCTCAAAATTATTTACAGGATCTTTTCTTCCCCACACATCAAATAACTCTTTAGGAACATATTTAGTACCTGAAGCTTCTTCGTGTCCACGCATTCTAAAGGTTACACACTCTAGTAAAATTGGACGTGGATTTTCTCGCAATGATTCAGCTAAATTTTTTACTGTTTCATATACTTTTAAAACATTATTGCCATCAATAGTTACACCTTCAATGCCATAGCCAATGGCTTTATCAGCAAATGATTTACATCTAAATTGTTCGTTGCTAGGTGTAGATAAGCCATATCCATTATTTTCTATTACAAAAATAACGGGTAAATCCCATACAGCGGCTGTATTTATACTTTCATGAAAATCGCCTTCACTTGCACCTCCATCACCCGAAAACACAATAGTTACTTTTTTGTCTTTACGTAATTTGTGAGCCAAGGCAATACCATCGGCCACACCCATTTGAGGACCTAAATGCGAAATCATTCCAACGATGTGATATTCTTGAGTACCAAAATGAAAACTACGATCGCGCCCTTGAGTAAAGCCGCCAGGTTTGCCCTGAAATTGAGAAAATAAGCGATTCATAGGAATACCACGTGTGGTAAAAACACCTAAGTTACGGTGCATTGGTAGAATATATTCGTCTTGTTGTAAAGCCGATGCCACACCTACCGAAATAGCTTCTTGTCCAATACCACTAAACCATTTCGCAATTTTACCTTGGCGAAGTAAAATCAACATTTTTTCTTCAATAAGGCGAGGGGTTAAAATGTTTTTATAGAGCTGTAATAAGGTATCATCTTTCACTTTACGACGATCAAATTTCACAGGAGTTTCGGCAGTAATCATAACAAATTATAATTTGTAGCGAAAATACCAATTTTAGCTTACTTTTGAGATTAAATAGTAAACTATTTATGAAATAAGAAGGGGAATTTATGAAAGCAATTCGGCTTATATTTTATATTTTTTTATGGAGTTACTCTTTATCAGCTCAAGTTATGTGGCAGCTAAAAACTAATGGAACCCAAAAATGGTTTTTGCAAGAAACAGATGAGTTTTCGGGTGAGCGCCTTGACGAAAGTAAATGGAAATATGGTTATCCGTGGGGTAATTATGTATATGAACTAGATTTATTATATATAAAAGAAAATGTACAATTTGATAAAGGCGTTGTGAAATTAATTACCCAAAAACCTGCTTCACCGCAACCAATTGAGAATGAAAACTTAGATTTAGAATTTTTAAAAAAGAAAAACAAATTACCAAACGAAAAAGGTCAAATATTGTATGACTATTCAGGAGGTGCTTTTTCATCAAAACAAACCTATAAATATGGCTATTTTGAAATGCGATTTAAAGCCAATACCGAGAAAGGGATTTGGCCAGCCTTTTGGTTATATGGCGGCAATCCAAATGAAGAAATTGATTTTTATGAAGGGAAAGGAGAACGGGCTAATCAAATTCATGTAGATGTGCATTGTCCTTCAGGTTGTGAGGATTATAAAGGTGGTTTTTTAAAACTTCAAAAAAATTGGGGGGCATGGATAAAAACAAAACATAGTTTGGCAGATGGTTGGAATATTATTTCGGGAGAGTGGCAACCAGGTTATGTAAAGTTCTTTTTAAATGGTGAGCCTTTGGCGTATTACGAAGGTGATTTTAAAACGGCTCAAAACCTTATACTAAATAGTGCTGTAGCTCGAGATGGTAAGGCTTTTAATCCTGGACCGGATAATAGCACAACTTTTCCTAACGAAGTGAAAATAGATTACGTACGAATTTGGGGTGAAAAAGAAAACTTAACGAATAATATCATGAATAACTATAAGTTATTTGAACACACCACGCGCACTATTGATGGTAATAAGTTGTACGAAACTGAGTTGAAAAAGAAAGTAAATTTTGTATATAACAAAAAGCAATTATCTGCCGAGTTGGGAACGATTACTTTATTGCCAATTTTTTATAACAAATACAGCTTATCCATTGCAGGAAAACAATTAACAGATATAACAGTTGAGGTTTATGATTATCAGCAAAAAATGCAAATGAGTATTCATTTGCAAAATACCACCTATCATATTTTAGATTTAAGTCAATTAGCTACTGGACCTTATGATGTAAAAATTTTAGTGAATGGCCAAACCTTGGTACACAATGTGCCAGTGCTAAATCCAGCTAAGATTGGAGATATCAATAAAAACTAATGCAAGATATCATTGTTATATTTATTGTTGTTTTAGCCTTTGCGTACATTGGATATAAAGCCTATCAAAAAATTTTCAACAAGAAAAATAATTGTAATAATGGTGGCGATTGTTGCCATTAGAAGTTAGAATAAATACTATTTTATTGCTTTTAAGCTCAAGTCTAGGCTTTTTACATGGTGTGTTAATGCACCAACCGAGATAAAATCAACACCACATTTTGCATAAGTTGCAATAGTTTTTTCGGTAATACCACCCGAACTTTCTATTTCGTATTTGTTGCCAATGATAGCTACTGCTTTTTTAGTATCGGCAATACTGTAGTTATCTAACATAATTCGTTGAAAACCACCTTTGTTTACAATCAGTTTCACATCATTTAAGGTGCGTGTTTCAACTTCAATAGGTAATTTACGTTTTGATTTTTTTAGGTAAGCATGAGTAGCATCAATAGCTTCAATAATTCCACCTGCAAAATCAATATGATTATCTTTTATCATAATCATATCATATAATCCAAAACGATGATTAGCACCACCACCAATTACCACTGCCCATTTCTCAAAAAAACGGAAACCAGGTGTTGTTTTTCGAGTGTCAATTACTTTGGCTTTAGTTCCATTGCATAAATGTTGTAAGTAATTGGTTTTGGTAGCAATGGCGCTCATGCGTTGCATGATATTTAATATTAATCGTTCGGCAGTAAGTAATTTACGTGAGTTTCCTTCAACAATAAATGCAACATCGCCAACTGTAACTAAATCGCCATCATTTTTTAAGGTTTTAAATTTTATAGAAGGATCAATAATTTTAAAAATTGCTTTTGCAGCTTCTATGCCTGCAATGATACCTGTTTCTTTTACTAATAGTTGGCATTTTCCTTTTTTAGAAGCAGGTATAGTAGCTAAAGCCGAATGGTCACCATCTCCAACATCTTCTTGGAAAGCATTTTTTACAAAGAATTTTAAATTGAAGTGTTTTTTGTGTTTTAAAATGTAATTATCCATTATCGTATTCAATTCTGAACTGTGAAATTACATTTCCTCTCACTAAAATGGAAATTCTATATTTACCATTATTGGTGTCTAAAACTCCTGTAATAAATTGCTGATTGCCATTTACAATACTTGTGTGAGCTGTTTGGTAGCTTTTCACTTTATGTTTGTTAAAAAAATCCTCGATAACAGCCTGAGCCTGTGGTTTACTTAGTAAATCTTCTTGATTTAATACTTTTATCGACACCTTGTCAGAAAATATTTTAACTAATTCGGAGGTGTTTCCTTGTTTTAAAGCGCCAGCAATATCCTCTGGAATATCCATAATTCCGAAGGAAAGACTAAAAAAACTAATTAAAATAATAACTAAGTTTTTCATTTTAGTAGATTTGCTTCAGTAAAGTAACAATTATTATGCCTAAACTTACTGTAATTATTTTGTAGCAATGAAAATTTTATTAATTCAAATAGAAAAAACAAATGATTTATACCTTTTAGAGGGGATAAAAAACTATAATGAACGACTAAAAAACTATATTTCACTGGCTACCGAAACCATTGTTATGCCCAAATCGGTAAGGCAAAAACCAATGGATGAACAAAAAATTGCTGAGGCTAAAGAGATACTAAACTTTATAGAACCATCTGATTTTGTGGTATGTTTGGATGAGCGCGGTAAACAGGTATCATCAACTGCCTTTGCTGAATTTTTAAACAAACGCATGGTCTCTGGTTGCAAACGTTTGGTGTTTATTATTGGAGGGCCTTTTGGTATTGATAAAACAGTGATAGAGAAATCTCAATACACACTTTCACTTTCAGCCATGACATTTTCTCACCAAATGGTTCGGTTGTTTTTTAGTGAACAATTATATCGTGCTTTCACTATTTTAAAAAATGAAAAATACCATCATGAGTAATCATTGATTACTTAAAATCTAAACCATCTTGGTTTCCTTCTTGGTTACCCATATTACGCATTTGTTTACCACGTTTAAATATAGACGAATCCATTTTACCAAATAAATAGGTAACAGTAAATCTCACATACCTCGATTCTCTTCGGCGTGATAAATCTTGAATATAATATGGTGTTTCGTAATGCGTACCCATTCTACGGGTATTAAACACGTCGCTTAATGTGGCATTAAAGATCCATTTTGTTTTATACATATAATTAAGTGATATATCCATTGAATAAATGGCATTTGACATACCAAGTAACATGATTTTTGGTGATTCATAATTTCCATTTACTTGTAAGGTAATGTTTTCAGGAAATTTATAAGATAAGGTTGTTTTTCCATTCCATGCGTAGCCTTCGGCTTTTACTTCAGGTTCGGTAGGTACAATTTTTCCTTTTAAATAAATGTAATAAGCGTTGGCGTTAATTGTCCAGTCTAGTTTCTTAAAGAATGTCCACTTAAAGGTGTGTTCCATTCCATAACGAATAGCATTATCGCCATTTATAGTTGTATTTACTAATACATTATTTTTGGTTGGATCAGGATCGGGATAAGCAACATCTGTAATAGGCTGTTCTTCGTAACGGAAATAACCTGATACTAAGTAACTACCTTTTGAGAAGAGTTTGTTGTAATTGGCTTCGGCAATGTTTTTAAATTCAGGTTTTAGTTGAGGATTACCTATTCGGTAGTTTTGTTTATCTGCAAACATTACAAATGGCATTAGTTGGAAGAAATTTGGTCGTTGAATTTTACGACTAAAATTTAATTGTACTTCTTGGCTCTTTTTTAATTTTTTAGAGAAATAAATGGCAGGAAATAATGATTTGAGAATGTCGTTACTTGTTGATGGATAATTATATGAGAAATGTTGGTTTTTATCAGTTATGTGTCCGGCATAGTATGATTGTTCAAATCTTAACCCTGCTTGGTAACCAATATCCCAAAACATTTTATCACTAAAATTAATATAAGCAGCATTTACCATATCATCAATGGAGTAACGATTACTCATAATTGTATCTTTTACATAATTATCTTCGCTACCTGTAGCTTTAGAGGTGTTATTTATACTAATAGAGTTTTTATAAAACGCTTTTAAACCAAATTCTAATTTTCTAGTTTCGGTTAGTGGATTTACGAAATCTGTTTGCAAAACATATTGATTAGCAGTTGTGCCTCCTATATTTTTTTGATAGCTGTTAGGAATACTAATAGTATCGGGGTTTAACAGGGTAGTAGTAGTAAAAAGGTAACCATTGTTAGATGTTGTATAATTGTAGTTTCCATCTATGGTCCATTCTTTTCCAACTTTTGGATAAGTACGACGATACATTAGTTGTCCGTTATAATTTTGAAAGGCTGCTTTTTGTTGGTTTAATTGAGAGCCTGATAAGTAAAGTGGTATTGGTAAATCAAGGTAATCGGCTGAGTATGTTTGTTTGTCATTTGTTCCAAATTGTCCAGCCATTACCATTCCGTTTAGTGAAATAGTATTTCGGTTGTCAATATTATAATCAATACCTAATCTTCCGAAATTAAAGATCATTTTCATTAAGGTGTTATTTTCTTGGTCATAATGCCCTGTTGTAGCACCACTATCTAATTGTTTTCTTTTAGTAAAACCAGTTGTACTGTTGATAGATTGATTATATGAATACATTAATGATGTATTCCATTTTCCTTGTTTAATATTAAGGTTACCCATTCCACCGTATCTGTCGCCTGTACCAACATAAGCCATTAACATACCATTATAACCTGGTTTATTATTACGTTTCATAATCACATTAAGTACTCCACCTGTAGCACTTGCATCAAATTTTACCGATGGATTGGTTATAATTTCAACTCGTTCTATTTGATCCGCTGGTATTTGTTGTAAAGTAAGCGTAGTAGGACGCCCATCTACATATATCATTGGCGATTGATTTCTTAGTTGTACATTGCCGTCAGCATCAACGGTTAGTCCAGGTATGTTTTTCATTACATCAATGGCTGTTCCACCTTTTACAGATAGATCCTTATCCACATTATAAGTTCGTTTATCAATTGAAAGTACAACGGCACTTTTTTCGGCTGTTACTTCTACTTCTTTCAGTAATTTGTCATCTACTTGTAATTTTATATTTCCTAAATCCTGATCTACTTTATCAGGTGGCATGATGTAAACTTTTTGATTATAATCTTTATAACCAATAAACTTGATACGAACTCTTACTTGACCAAATGAAGGCAAACCATCAACGGCAAAATCGCCATTTTCTTTCACCAGTCCACCGTTTAATAAGCTATCTTTACTATACCATAATACTTGTACTGAGGCATATTCAACAGGTTTTCCAGTGTTAGCATCTAACACTTTTCCATAAACTCGTCCAAGTTTAGGGTCTTTCATGCCCTTTGGTAAACCGCCTGGCATTTGGGCAAAGATGAATGAGGAAAAAAGTAAGGTAAAAATGAAAAATATATTTCGCATGTATTTTTAAATAAGATAATACAAATGTAAAAGTTTAATAAAACTTGATGTTGCAAATATTACAAGCGGTTTATAACCGTGATTATCTTGTTAAAAAATGAAAAATCAGCATAAAAAGTTTGCAGACCTATTCTGGTTTTTTAGCGTCTGGTGTAGTTTCTTTTTTGTTTTCGTTGCTTACAGGTGTAGCAGTTGAATTTACTTTAGCAGAACTTTTAGTTTTCTTAGGTTCAGATTTTACCGAAACACCTGGTTCGCTAATAGCTCTTTCTTGCGAGTTAGAACTTGCTGGCGCTTCAGTTGCTTTTGATTCTTTTTGTTTTGTTTCTTGAGCATTTATAGTAAATGCTGACATTATCATAAATGATGTGATGATTATTTTTTTCATGGTGTGATATATTTATTTTTATTTCAGCAATTCTTGTGCCTCTTGTATCGAAATGATTTCACCTTTAAACATGGCTATTACAAATGCCTCAATTAAACCCTTGTTGGTGAGCTCTTCTCTATATTTATCGGCTTCAGAATAGTTCTTAAAAGTTCCAGATGTATAACGTATCATACCTGAACCAGTTGCTTGTTTTTCAACATCTTTCATGTCTTTAATTTTTTCCTCCATATCATTTCCACCAGCTTTTCTTAATGCACCTAATTGAACTTTAAATGTAACTAAAGATTTATCTACAGAGCTAAATGATTCTAACTTTGTAACGTCTTCTTTTTCGTTACTAATTACAGTAGCTTTTGTTTGACTCATTGGTATGCGTTTTCCATCTTTATAGGCTGTAATAAAAGCATCTACATAACCTTCAAGTACTAAGTCGGCTTTTAAATTAGCAGCATCTTGAATGGTTTTTAAACCTCGTGTAGCATATCTAAAATACTCGTCATTGGTTTTTAATTCTACAATTTCGCCAGCATTCTTAAATACATCTTTTGAAATGCGATTTTTGTAAGCTCCTAATTGAACACGATATACAATATCGCCTTTAGCAAATACATCTTCTTTATTCTTGTTTGTGTGTGCAAGTGTATCATTAGTATTTGACATGAGTGCTTTTATTTCCTCATCTGTTAATGTTACAATATCACCATTTTTAAAGTAACCTACTTTTGCGTCTTTATTACCCTCTGCAATAAATTCATCTCTGCGTTTCACAGCTTCTTTAATTTCATTATATGTTCCAGCAGTATATAGTACAGTAGAGTTATCAGGTAAAATAGTTGATTTAATATCTCCAATACTTAATAAGTAGGCCATTTCATCATTTGGAACTGGTCCACTATATCTAGCAAGCTCTACAGTATATTCTTTCTCATTTTTCTTTGTGTCAGATGTTTTGGTGTTGCTAGTGTCTTTTAAAGCATAAAAGTTTTCTACAATTTCGGTTTTTACTACAGTACCACTATCCATATACATGTTATACCAATTTTGCCAATATTCATCTGTTAAGGCAACTCCTTTCGAGTTAACACCAAAATCAAGCACCGAATTAGCTTCTTCGTCTTCATGGTTAACTACACCATCATTATCATCATCAAATGGGCAACCAAAAGCATCAACTTTAACACCTTGTGGTGTGCCGTGGCATTTATCGTCCCAATCTCTTACGCCATCACCGTCATAATCATCATTATCAATTGCTAACCAATTAACTTCGTCATAATAATCATCAGGTAAGGTATCTAATTTTGATTTTCTATTGACTATTAAATCGTATTGTAATGCAAATGATGTGTAAACGAAATTGTCTTTTTGTTTTGTGCCTTGGCGAGTCCCTAAACTGTTCTTTGTAATCCCATCAATATAATCGGTGGTTGTGAAATAATATTGAAATCCAATTTTAAAATCTACTCGATCGGTAATTTTCATTAATGCTCCAGCACCCACTGGAAAAGCCCATGCACGTTCTTGATATTTTCCAAAGCCATCTTTATTACGTTCTCTGATGTCTGTCTCATACACGTAATCTCTAGTTAGGTTGATGGCTAAAGAAGCTGTTGGCGCACTTTCATCTATGTTTTTAATAGAACCATCGCTCCAATAATAATATTTGTTTCCATATCGATCATATAAGTCTGTCTTTGACAAAAATTCAAATCCATTTACGCCTACTGACACCCAAGGTCTTATCCGGTATTCATCGGAAATAAAATTGCCAAAATCGTACATTAAACTTAAACCACCAGAGCGAATTTCAGATTGGAAATTTTCTTGTCGATTATCAATCCATTCATTTGCTCCTAACTTACCAAATAAGACATTAAAATTAAGTTGTAAGGATTTAAATAATCGTTGTGATAAATTTAGGTCGTAACCTATTCGTGCTGTCCAAGGTGCTTGATAATGTTTGGCGTATAAATCGCCATGAAAAGATAACATGCCAGTTCCAAGAGAAATCTTAGGCTTAATAATGCTTCCTAGTGTTGGTGGAGCAGGGGTAGCTGATGCTTGAATGCTGGAAGTTGATTGGCTTGTAGGTAAAGTTTGGGTGTTTGATGAAGTAACAGTTGAGTCGGTTTGAGCTTTGAGCAAAGAACAAATTATTATAAATGATATGAGTACTATTCGCTTAAGCATGACCGCTTTTCTACAAAAATAAAAAAATGGTTTTATTTAAACCATTTTTGACTAGTAATCATTAATGCTTCCTGAACCGTTATACGCTTTGCTCCATTGTATGCGACTACAAATGCGCCTTGACAACCTTTTTGTTTAATTGTTTCTCTATGAGAGCGAGCTTCTTTGTATTCATTAAAACTACCCACCATAAATTTATTATAACCTTCAGCCATTTCACTTTTTATATTTTCTGAAATATTAAATTTTTTGGCTAATGTTTCAGATTGAATGGCATTACTAAATGCACCTATTTGTACATTATAAACTACATTGCCTTGTTTTTTAGTTAATGGTTCACTAGTTGTGTTAGGTGTTGGAGTTGGGTTAGAAGTAGTAACAGGTTCAGGAGATGCTGCTACAGGTTCTGTTTTTACAGGCTCAGTAGTAGTTGATGTAGGTACTTGTGTTTCAGGTTGAGTGTTATTGCTTACGGTTGCCTCAGTAGTAGTAGTAGATGTTGAATTTTCGATACGTGCAACTGCTGTATTATTACTTAGAGGTAAGTTGTCATTAGCTAATTTAATCTTTTTACTTTGGTCGTTCTCTAAATATGAGAATTCACCTTTATCCAATGTTACATTTTCTGAAGTACTGCTTGTGTTTTCAAGTACATACGAAATAGTCATTTCTTCATCAGTTGGTAACGACACCCAAACGAATTTTAATTTACCATCTGCTATAGAAAAGGAACTACCATTTAATTGTCCACCTTTAGCACTAAAGCCATTTGGTAATGCTTCTTGAAATTTTGCAAATCCTTTAATGCTTCCTTTTTTTATTTTTACTTCAACATTATATTCTTTATCACTTGCTCCCTTTGATATAGAACGTGCACATAAGATGTTGGCATTTGGTTCAGCATGATTGTCAAAATTAGAATTAGTGGCTGAACTAGTGCTTTGAGGTTGACTAGAAGTTGAAGGTACTGGTGTGGGTTCTGTTGAACTTGGTTGCGTGTTGTTTACAGGTGTAGGTTCTGGTGTTGGTGCAACCGCAACAGCTCCGTCACCAATAGTAATATTAGCCGGAGTCATTTCAGCTACTTCTTTATTATTGTTATTAACATACGAGAATTTAGAGGCAATTGTTTTAGCACCACTGGCTGAAGCATCAGCCATTAAAGTAAACTTAACAGTAAAATCTGCATCACTTGGCATTGATGTCCAAATAATTTTAGCAATGTTATTTGTAAATGAAAAGTTACCTCCTTTACTCTCTTGCTCTTTTACAGTGAAACCTTGAGGTACGTCTAATTGTAGCTTTGCAAATCCACTTACTGATCCTTTATGAACAGTTATCTCTGCTGTAAACTCAGAACCAACAGGTGCTGATTGAGGAATGTTACCTGTTACTGTAACAGGGCTATCGCCCATTAATAAACTGAAAAAGAAAACCGTTACGGTGTTAAATAGGATGATGAGTGGTTTTATCATAGGTTTTGTTTACTGTTCAAAGAAATAATCAATGAGTCGGTTAATTTTTTCTACATTAAATGAGTTGGCACCTTCAAAGAAACCGTCAATTGTTTGTGTGATTTCAGAAGCTGAAATTTCTCCATCTTTATTCAAATCAGCTTCTGCGAATTCAGCAGGCAGTTTAGATGTTTTTCCAGTTGCTGCTTTCACCTCTTTAGATTTTGCTTCTACATTTTGTAAATAACTTAAACTTGGAGCAGCATTAAATCCTTCACTTCTTTCTGTAGATAGGCTGTCCCATTCTAGTTGTCTTTTTGCTAAGGCATCTTCGTCTATTGTAACTCCATTTCCATCTACTTTTGCGCCTTTCTTAGTCGTTAATTCCTTATCTTGATAATCAAATACACCATCTTCATCTTTATCTTCTGGGCAACCTTTACTATCCACCTTTACTCCTTTGGGTGTACCCAAACACATATCGCTTATGTCTTTTACACCATCACCATCCGAATCTGAGTTGTCAATAGCTGAAAAATCTACATTACTGTATGCGTCTTTTGGTTTTTTCCCAAAATGTACATTTACACCAACATAAGCAGAAGCCCAACTATCATTGCCACCTTTTTTGTAATTATCAATATAATCGCTTAATGCAATATTATAAGTAGCGCCTACTCTTAAACTTGCTCTATAACCCATTTTAAATTTTGCACCTAATCCAACAGGAATGTAGAAAGTGTTTCGTGCATAGTTTTTTAATGAGTCTTTTAATTGGGTTTCGTAATCATAGTCTCTTTTTAAAATTACAGATGTAGATTCGTTTGCTGGTAAATCAGCTAAGTTTCTAATTGAACCATCACTCCAATAATTATAAGCTGTGCCATTTTTGTCTCTTAAATCACCGTAAGGGTCAAACATCAAGTAACCAAAGCCTGCATGAATATATGGAGCTACATTTTTTTCTTTTTCTCCTAGTTTGTCAAAAAAAGCAAACACATTTAATCCACCACCCATGATGGTTGATTGAAAATTGAGATGTGAGGTTTTATCATTA
Organism: Bacteroidia bacterium; assembly: GCA_020846025.1. GTDB lineage: Bacteria > Bacteroidota > Bacteroidia > B-17B0 > Aurantibacillaceae > UBA4416. The sequence goes on from JADLER010000122.1 coordinate 16,713, forward strand.
TCGGTACCTGCTAATTTTCCATACATACCATCAATACCAATTCCAAGAATTTTACCAATTCGGTATTCAACACCTAAGTTGTACCCTATGCGCATGTCGCTAAAAAAATTGGCATTACCGTGTTTTCCTACATCGCCTAAATACTTAAGGCCACCTGCTTGAGCTGTTACGGATAATTGGGCATAGCTTGTTAATGTAATTACACTTGAAAAAGCTACAAGAACTAATTTTGTATAAATTCTCTTCATAAATAGATATTTATTTAGTTTTTAAGATTCTACTCAAACAGAGTAAGATGTGATTTGTTTAAGTTATCAACATCTATTCCATTTCGTGTTTGAATCATTTATTATCCGATTAAATTAGTACTTTTTTCGACCAAAACAAAACTAAACTAAAAAAAAGACTAGTTTTTTTAGCTAAAATGTTAATTTTAAACAGATAATTGTTAGTTTCATATTTTATACTTAAAATTTAGCTCAAAAAGCTGATTTTTACACATGAATCATTCTCAATATAATATTATTGTAGTTGCTGGAGGTACTGGAACCCGAATGCAATCTACTATTCCGAAACAGTTTATTGAAATTAAAGGTAAACCAATTTTAATACATACAATTGAAAAGTTCATTGAATTTGATGAATATATTAATGTGGTAGTAGTAGTTCACAAGGATTTTATAACGGAAGCTAATTTTATGTTAGCTGAAAATTTTCCTGATAAAAATATTCATGTTGTTGTTGGAGGTGAGACACGTTACCACTCAGTTAAAAACGGATTAAGTTGTATTACTAATAAAAATGATATCGTCGGAATTCATGATGCCGCTAGACCTTTTGTATCGATTGAAACTATAAAGAGATGTTTTGAAACAGCGGCTTTAAAAGGAAACGCAATACCTGTGTTACCAATAAATGAAAGTTTAAGAATGGTTACGAATGGCATAAATAAGGCAGTAAGTAGAGATGATTATAAAATTATACAAACACCACAATGCTTTATTGTTTCTAAGATAATAGAAGCTTTTGAGCAACCCTACTCTCCTTTTTTTACAGATGATGCTACTGTTTTAGAAGGGTTAGATGAAAGCATTAATCTTGTTGAAGGAAATATAGAGAATATAAAAATTACAACTCCATACGATTTAAAATTTGCTGAATTATATTTATGATGACTACTGAAGACATTGCAGAAGCTCTTGAATTAACGGGTAAATTAATGGAGTTACATAATGAAAATCCATTTAAAATTAAATCCATCAATAGCGCAGCATATAAATTAAGTAAAACGCGTATTAATTTATTAGATCAAACTGTAGAGGATTTAACTAAAATTGATGGAATAGGGAAGAGTCTTGCAGAAAAAATTTTGGAGTTTTATACAACTGGTACTAGTAAAGAGTTAAACGATTTAATACATCAAACACCAAAAGGTGTTATTGAAATGTTAGGTATAAAAGGTCTAGGGCCAAAAAAAGTACGACAACTTTGGAAAGAGTTAGAGCTTGAAAGTGTTACAGAATTATTGTACGCTTGTAACGAAAACCGATTAGTAGAGTTAAAAGGGTTTGGTGAAAAAACCCAGCATAGTATCATCCAAAGTATAGAGTTTAAACAAAAAAATGCAGGATGGTATCATTATGCTTATGCCGAGAAAATTGGACAAGTAATTGTAGATAAATTAAAACAGCAAACTGATTTAGTAAGTTTTACAGGGGCTATGTATCGCCGTTGTGAAACAATTGAAGAAATAGATATTTTAATTGGTGATGAAGAGATTGATATTGATGAATTTGAGTCGGATACAATTCCTATTAATTTTATAAAAGTAAACCCATTACAATTTCACAAAACATTAGTCGAAACATCTTCTACTGCGGCTCATTTACAAGGTATAAATTTTAAAGATTTAGCCATTAAAAAATATGATAGCGAACAATCCGTATATCAATCTCTAAATATTCAATATTGTGAACCAGAATTAAGAGAGGGATTATTGGAGTTAGAAAAAGCAAAACAACATCAACTCCCACAACTTATTGAATATAACGATTTAAAAGGCATTCTTCACAATCACACAACGTATAGTGATGGTATGAATTCGTTAAAAGAAATGGCGTTGTATTGTAAAGAATTAGGTTATCAATATTTAGGTATTTGCGATCATTCTCAAACTGCTGTGTATGCTGATGGATTAAAGCCAGAATCAATATTACTACAACATCAAGAGATTGATAAATTAAATATCGAGTTATTTCCATTTAAAATTTTTAAAGGGATAGAAAGTGATATTTTAGGTAATGGCGATTTAGATTATGAAGAAGCTATTTTAAAATCATTTGACTTTGTTGTGGCTTCAGTTCATGCAAATTTAAAAATGGATGAAGAAAGAGCCAATTCTCGATTAATTAAAGCAATTGAAAATCCATACACCTCTATTTTAGGACATCCCACAGGTCGCTTATTGTTAGGAAGACCAGGTTATCCGGTTAATCATAAAAAAATAATTGATGCTTGTGCGGCAAATAAAGTTGTAATTGAATTAAATGCACATCCTTATCGCTTAGATATTGATTGGCGCTGGATACCTTATTGTTTAGAAAAAGGTGTTATGATCTCAATTAATCCAGATGCTCATCAACTAAATGGTTACCATGATATGCGTTATGGTACTTTAGTAGCTAGAAAAGGATTACTTACTAAAGAGGCATGTTTAAATGCTATGGATTTACAAAGCTTTGAGCAGTTTTTAAAAACACAGAAGTTAAAATAATTTTTAATAGTAACTTTATTGCGTTATGGCTATACTTAATTCTATTGCATCATGGTTAATGAAAAAGCGTATGCATCAAATAGAGCTTTTTATGAAATATCCGCATGATGTTCAAGAAGAATGGTTGCAAAAATTAATTTCTACAGCTAAAGACACTGAAATTGGAAAGCGATTTGGATTTCAAGCAATTAAAAATTATAAAGATTTTAAAACTCAAGTCCCAATACAGGATTACGAAAGCCTCAAACCAATGATTGAAAGAACTAGGCGAGGAGAACAAAATTTATTATGGCCTAGTGAGATTAAATGGTTCGCAAAAAGTAGTGGCACAACTGATAAGAGTAAATTTATTCCTGTAACAAAAGAATTTTTAGATGGCTGTCACTATAATGGTGGACGTGATATGATTACATTTCATTGTGTAAATAATGATGATACAAAATTGTTTACTGGTAAAAATTTAGCGCTTGGTGGTAGTTTTAAAATAGATAATTTCGGTCAATACGATTCTTATCATGGTGATGTAAGTGCTATTATTATACAAAACTTACCAATGTGGGCAGAATATTTTAGAGCACCTGATGTTGATATTGCCTTAATGGAAAATTGGGAAGAAAAGTTAGAGAAAATGGCTCACTCTATGGCTAATGAGAATGTAACGAGTTTAGCAGGAGTTCCTAGTTGGATGTTGGTGTTGATAAAAAGAATTTTAGAATTAAAGAAAGTAGATAATCTTAAAGATATATGGCCAAATTTGGAGGTGTATTTTCATGGAGGTGTTAGCTTTACTCCATATCGCCATTTATTTGATCAATTATTTAATAATAATAAAGTTGCTTTTATGCAATTGTATAGTGCATCTGAAGGCTTTTTTGGAATACAGGATGAACGTGAGAGTGATGAAATGTTATTAATGCTAGATTACGGCATTTATTACGAGTTTATTCAAACTTCCGATTCTCAAAATGAAAATCCTACTGTGTATCATTTATCGGAAGTAAAAAAAGATAAAGATTACGCCATGTTAATTACAACCAATGCAGGTTTGTGGCGCTATCAAATAGGTGATACAATAAAATTTACAAATTTAAATCCTTATCGCTTTATAATTACAGGACGTACTAAGCAGTACATCAATGTGTTTGGAGAAGAGTTAATGATTCATAATGTTGAACGAGCTTTAAATGTTGCTTGCGAAAAAACAAAAGCACATATTACCGATTTTACAGTAGCTCCTGTTTTTATGAGTGAAGATACTGGGGCACATGAGTGGTTAATTGAGTTTGAGCAACAACCCAATAATCTAGATTATTTTAAGAGCGTACTTGATGAATCGCTAAAACAACTCAATAGCGACTATGAAGCTAAACGGTTTAATAATTATGTATTACAGTTACCTTTAATTCAAGTACTACCAAAAGGAACATTTTATAACTGGCTCAAGGCAAATAACCGACTAGGTGGGCAGTTTAAAGTTCCTCGATTAAATAATAATCGAACAATGGTAGATGATATCATTAAATTTTGCATGGCTAAGTAAAATCCTTACCTATACGTTTAAATTGATTATTTAATTAAAACTTTTATTAATTTAGGCTTAGATTTAACTGCTGTTGTTTTTAAGATGTTTCATAATTACTTTTTGTCTTTTAGGATTACAAGTCAAAGCTGCTGATTCCAGTTTGGTATTTAAGAAAAGAAAATTAGCGCTCGGCTTAACTTGTATTCCATTAGCCACAGGCTCTTTAGTTTATCTAAACCAGGCTTGGTATAAAGATTATCAAAAATCTGCTTTCCATATTTTTGATGATAATGATGAGTGGTTGCAAATGGATAAATGTGGTCATGTGCTTTCTAATTATCAAACAGCCAGATTAATGATGGATTATATGCAATGGGCTGGGTATAAAAAACGTACTCAAATTTTGGTTGGTGGTTTAAGTGGCTTTACTTATATGACTGCTATTGAGATGATGGATGCTTATAGCACAGCATGGGGATTTAGCTGGGGAGATATGATAGCTAATGCAATTGGTACGGGCGTTGCCATCAGTCAAAAAGCAATTTGGAATCAACAACGTATTCAACTCAAGTTTTCCTTTTACACTTCGCCGTATGCACAATATCGCCCTGATTTATTAGGGAAAAATTTAAGTACACAAATATTGAAAGATTATAATGGACAAACATATTGGCTAAGTATTAATCCTTCTTGTTTTATGAAACAAGAAACTAAATTTCCAAAATGGTTGAGCTTTGCTTTTGGCTATGGCGCTGATGGTATGTTAGGGGCGCGTTATAATAATATTGTTATTGAGGATAAAACAGGTAATGTAATAAATTATAACAGGTATCGTCAAGCCTACTTTTCTTTAGATGTAGATTTAAGTAGAATTCCTGTGAAATCTAAATTTATTAAGACTGTATTCAACGCATTAAATATCATTAAATTACCATTTCCTAATATAGAGATAAGTCAAGGTAATTTAAAAGTAAATTACTATTAAGGATTTAAGTTAGAGGAAGCTGGTGCAGCTTCTTCTTTGTTTTGATTTTTAAATGATGCAAAATCAAAAGTTAATGTAAAACGCAAAGTATTTTGTAATGGATTACGTTGTGTAATAGGAATTAGGTAAGCCATATCTAACCCAAACACATTATACCTTACGCCAATCCCAGCTGTAAAAAATTTACGATTACCTTTAGTTTTAGATTCATTAAAATAGCCGCCTCTTACAGCAAAAGTGTTTGCATACCAATACTCAAAACCAACACTCCAATTAATTTCGTTGAGCTCTTCTTTACCACCTCCAGGTGCGTCATTAAATGATTGAAGCATTCCTTTAGGTACTGCAACATCTGGATTTTTCCCTGCTACAATAATCTTTTCATTGGTAGAATAGTTAATCGAATCTAAGCCAGTAGCTGTTTTTAAATATACAGGCTGAGTTGGTACTAATAACTTATTGGCATCAGCATAAATACCAAATGTATTATTATCATCTATAATTTGTTTTAGCCCTGCACCTAGTCTTAGATTAATAGGAATAAAATCTTTTTTTACAGAATATGATATTTTTGAACCAATATTAGTAACTGCTAAACCAGCAGAAGCAATTGCTTTTTTATCGTTTATTTTTAATTTTTTAGATTGATAATATAAACCTAAATCAACAGCTACCGAATAACCAGGCTTTGTGGTTTGACCATTATTGAGTGTATAATTACCTGTTAAATTAGAACGAATATATCTTGCCGCTAAACCTACTGAAAAAACTTCAGATAATTTTTGAGAAAATGCCGCATCAAAAGAAAATTCATTTGGCTTAAATTGTCCAGTAGTATTTCCAACTATATCTGTAAATACGATATTACCTAATGAAAAGTAACGCATAGAGGCTGCTACAGCCTGTGTTTTACTAATCTTTGAGTAACCAGATACATAATATAAATAAATATCTGGTACTAACTGACGTAACCAAGGTGTAACTGATATAGCAGCTCCTGCTTTTTTTTCAGCAAAAGCCAGTTTTGCTGAGTTCCAGTGAATGCTATTACCATCAGCAGGTGTGGCTACTCCAACTTCTCCCATACCACCTTGTTTTGAATCTGGCGTAATCATTAAAAATGGCACAGCAGTAGTAATAGTATTTACTCTTCCACTCAAATCTTGCGTAGATAACTGACTTGAACTACTTGTTTGTGCAACAAGTGTCGAGCTAATTAATAAACTTACTCCAACAGTTCCTATGATAATTTTTTGCATGTATGTTCCAAATTTATATTAAAAAACGGACTTCAAAGATATAATTAATTTAGAATTACCAATTTTTCAATTTTTTCTGCTTTTTTCTTATTGGAATCGGTAACTGAGACTTTGTATATATACACTCCCCGAGCTAATTTATCCCCAAATTCATCTTTTCCATCCCATTCTATGCCTTCAAAACGGAATCCCTCATTATTTATTGTTTTAACGAGTGATTTTACCATTTTACCTGATATAGTATAAATCTGTATAACTACCTTTAAATCTGTACAACATTGGTTGTGTTCAATAAAAAATTTTGTTTTTGTCGTAAATGGATTAGGGTAATTTAAGATATGTGATATTGCTAAATCTTCTTGATTTGCAACAACAAAATCAATTTTTGTACTTGATGAATTATTTTGAACATCCCATACTTTTAAGCTTAATGTATGATTTCCTTCTGATAAACTATTTAAAGGGTATCTAATTTTACCCGATTGAAATGTATTTAAATCTGATACATAAAAGTCATTTAATACAATGGCGTTTTTTGTATTCTCATCAATAACCGCTACAATATCATGCCCAATCCCAGTTCCTATAGTATTAATACCGCTCTCGTCAGATACTTTGGCGTAAATTTTTGGAGATTCATTTGTCGTACCTCCAGATACAAAATGCTCATCATTCATAAATAAATTAATCATAGGCCCTTGGATATCGCTAATGGCATTAGGGTTTGAGCCTCCTACTACTACTTTATCATAATATCCTTGAGCATCGGTTACTCCGTTATGAGCATAATAGCTTATTTTTCCTTTACCGAATGTGTAGGATATATCTTTAGGTACTAAAAACGAAAAGCTAAAGTCTCCATTTTTTACTTCGGATTTCCCTCTATAAATATTATTTTTTTGAAGTATAAAAGGCGCTGGATATGAGCCTGTACTTGGATTTGGATCGTTTCCAAGGGTGTAAATTGTTTTTTCTTTATCAAACACTGTTGGATAAACAACGCCATTAAAGTTTGTAAGCTTATTGCCTAGCTTATCGCCTACGTAACCGCTTACAGTAATTAAAGATAAGGCACGTAATGTATCACTAGAACTTACTGATAAAGTTTGCGAATTAATGGTAGAGGTGTAAACTCGCTGTTGAGGATATGCTAATTTTAACGCAGGGTCTCCTAGTAATGCAAAATTGATATAAACTAAACCAAGCACTACCGATTTGGTTTGTTGATAAATATCACCCAAATGAGGCATTTTGCCATTACTCATGGGAGTTAAAGCATAGTCAAACAATTTATCATTTAAGATGGCATTGGGTCCTGAAAATGCCAGCCTCACGGTTGTAAGTAATGCTATGGCCCCACCATTAGGATTTAATAGACAATACTCACCAGCTGAAGTTCTATCAGGATCATCATAGCGACTAAACTCACATGTAGCTGTTACAAATAGCGGAAGATTATTTTTATTTTTCCATTCTAAAATTTGAGAAACTTCTAAAATGCGTTCTTCTGTAAGCCCTAACTCACCCCCATGTCCTGTATAATTTACAATTAAAGCGCCTTTCTCTACTCTACGATTTAAGTCATTAACTGCATCAGGATACCGATCGCCTCCAGGTGTAGAGTATTGGACATAAGCATCAATAAATATTTTATCTACGTTGTAAAGTTTATTAAAATTATACACCTTATCGGCTAAAGTATTTGCTGCATTAAAATGTAAATTTCTATCTTCATCATCTGCCAAAAAACAAACCCAATTTCTCCAATCGCCTTGAGGATAATCGTTTTCGGCAGTTACACAAGATGATTCTACTGCATTTGGATCAAACCCATGATTTAACTTATAGTAATGTTCAATTTTAGAAATAATAGCATCTGCCTCTGATGTGTTATGTGCCATTATTCTTCCAACACCAATATCTACAGCGTCTGAACCAGTAACAGTTCCTTCATTTAAATCCATCATGCCAAAATAATCATCGGAAACAAACGAACTTGTGTATGACCAAGAGTTAGGGGTTTGATAAGTTGGTATTAAAGCAGTGTTACCAGAAACATTTATATCTTTATTTTTATAAGACCCGTCACCTAACAATAATAAATATTTTGCGGATTGGTTTGGATTACTTGGCCTAAAATATAACATCTTTGCAAAGTCTCTAATAGCACCTATATCAGGTGTTCCTGATGAAAATTCGTTATATATCTGATTAGTAGTAGCTATCACATAAGTTAATGAATCATAGTCTTGATGAAGTTTTGCTAAACGTTGAGCATGAGGTAAAAACGAGGGGTGTGTTACAATAATGTAATCTGCTTGTTGTACAGCATGTAAATTCTGGTTTTCAATATTACCATACAAAACAGGTGTGTAAGTTAAAGCACTTATAAATGCAACAAATTCCTTTAAGGAATCAGATGTTGTTGTGAAATCTAATTGATTACTGTTAATATTTACAAGCTGTTCTTTAATATTAAATTTATCGGTTACATCCCAAATGGTGGGTGTTACACTATTATTATTAGTTATTATATATTTAGCAAAACTGCCACTTCCTAATACAGTTTTTCTATCTCTGAAATTAAATTGAAATTGATTAAATATTAAGTTGCGTCGAGCACAAAATTCAATTTTATCTAACCAACCCACTGCTTGCGAAGTTTGTTTAGATACATTTATAGTTAAATAACTTGATGATAAAATACCACCCTTCCATGATTCGCCAGGATACCCAACATCAGCGAGGTATGAACTAATAGAAGTAGTAGCACAGGTTACGGCAAATGTCCCAGAATTGAAACTAAAATTATAAACTGAATTTGGTTGCGGCGGACCACATCTACTTAAAACACTACCATATACATAAACACTATCACCAACAACTGCATCAGGAATATTAAACGAAAAATTATAACTAGTAGTAATGTCAAATTTTTCACCATAAAATTCTCTACCACTTTTCACAAGGTTGGTAGTGTTTTGTTCATGATAATCATAAAAATCTTGCGTGCTTGTAGTTGTATTCGGGCTATTAACTGATGAGTTTTGAGAAGTTATGCGTTTGCCATTCCCTAAATCAGTTGTAATAAAATAATAAGAGGTATCACTAAAATAATGCAACTGATGAGAGAAAGGCATGGCTGACCCTGATTTTTTATACCATTGATCAGTACCTTCACCATAAAATAAAACATAATCATTTGCATCAAATTTCCCGTCACCTTCGCCAGTTACAATTATGGCGTTTTCTAATAAATCATCATACCTATATGTATTATTGGCTTCAGGCAATAATTTTCCACCATTTCCATAAATTCTAATATGACGAGGGTCAATATCGGAAACATTTATTCCTAATTTAGTCAATGCCGTTTTATCTAACTTATAAACACCTTTTTTTGTAACTGCTATTTTATACCAGCTTCCGCTTGCTAATACAGAAGAATTGGCAACTGAAAATGTTTGAGTTGATTGAATTTGTTTTTGTTGGATGTTGGTATTTGGTTTACTCAAATCCCATTTTGGGGTATATTGCATTAATCCCTCGTATTTATTCGTGATTGGATTTAGTCGAACGGCAATAATATGAGAATAAAGATATTTTTGGAAACGAGCTGTAGCAACATAGTTTTCAATTCTAAAGTCTGAAGTAATATAAGGCATACAATCTTCTATTTCTTTTAATTCCGAAGTAGTTAATTCTCTAATTTGCGTAGCTTCAATTTGTATAAAAGGTACTTTATTCCCTTGCAAAGCATATCGTTCCGAATAATATGGTAGTAATTTTTTTTCGGAGTCACGAAAAGTTTTAGTAAAAAAGCCTTCATTTTTAACAGAACCTTCAATCGATTTAGATAAAGGCACCTTCATTAGGTTGTTTTTATTACCATTACTTTGAGAATGTCCACTAAGTAAGCTAAAACATAGTATTAAAAGAATATACTTTTTTATAAATATTGAAATTTGAGCTTTTTGCATTATCTAACCAACTGGCTTAAAAACGACAAAGAAAATGAAATATTGTTACTTAAAAGTTTTTATTTTTAAAATTAGTATTATATTTGTAGTTACCAAAAGATTAACATAAAAAATATTTATGGCTAAGAAACTGATATTTTTATTAACCATTGCTTGTTTGACTGGGTTTTGGAATCAAGCGTATGCACAAGATCCTCAATTTACACAGTTCTATGCAAATCCATTATATTTAAATCCGGCTTTTGCTGGTACAGCTAGATGCCCCAGAATTTGTATGAATTACCGTAATCAATGGCCAAATTTATCAGGTACTTATGTAACTTACAGTGCTTCATACGACCAACATATTGATGCGATTAGTGGAGGTATAGGTTTATTAGTTACCCAAGACGATCAAGCTCGTGGAACTTTAAAATCTACTAATGCTAGTTTAATGTATTCATACTTATTGCCTGTAACTCGTGAATTTTCTATTAAAGCAGGCTTACAAGCTGGTTTTTTTCAAAAATCTTTAGATCGCACTAAATTAAACTTTGGAGATATGATTGATGCTAGAAGAGGTTTTGTTTGGAATACAAATGAAGCAATTCCGGCACAAACGAAAACAAATATGGACTTTTCTGCTGGTATTTTAGGATATAGCAAACGTTATTTCTTTGGTTTTGCAGCAAATCATATTACTCAACCAGATGAAGGATTATTAGGGCCGTCTAAGCTGCCAATTAAATTTACTGGACATGCTGGTGCTGTAATTCCATTAGAAAAAGGAAACGAATCGTATATTTCACCAAATATCTTATTCCAACAACAACAAAATTTTACTCAACTTAATCTCGGATTATATTTTGTTAAAGGAAGTTTTGTGGGAGGATTATGGTATCGTAATGCCGATGCTTTTATTGTTTTATTAGGCGTACAAACCGATCATTTTAAAGTTGGGTATAGTTATGACGTAACTATCTCAAGATTAGCAAGTAACACTGCTGGTTCACATGAGGTTTCCATGCAAATCCAGTTCGAGTGTCGTCCAAAAAAGAAGAAATATAGAACTATTAGTTGTCCATCTTTCTAAAAATAATTGTAACCTTTTTATAAAAATATCGTTATAGCCTTACATTAATATCTAGAACCTATGAAGTTTAATTTCATTAAAAGCAAAAAATCACTAGCACTTATTTTATCCGTGTTAGCTGTATCTTGTGGCACAGAGCGTTCCCCAGTTACGGGCTGGTCATACAACGACCCAGATAATGGTGGCTTTGAAAAAGTACCTTATGAAGAGCAAGAAACAGGACCTGGATTGGTTTTAATAGAAGGTGGTACCTTTACAATGGGTAGAACTGAACAAGAAGTAACCTACGAATGGAACAATGTGCCTCGTCGTGTTACTGTTTCTTCGTTTTATATGGATGAAACTGAGGTAAGCAATTTCTCTTATCTTGAATATTTATATTGGACAAACCGTGTTTTTGGGCCAACTTTCCCAGATATTTATTATAAAGCACTCCCAGATACTTTGGTATGGAGAGAAAAGTTGGCTTATAATGAACCTTATGTTGAGTACTATTTGCGTCATCCTTCTTATAGAGATTACCCTGTAGTGGGAATTAATTGGTTACAAGCAAATGAGTTTTGTGCTTGGAGAACTGACCGCGTAAATGAGTTTATTTTAATTCGTGAAGGTTTATTAGATCACGTTCCAAATCCATCTGATCAGGACTATTTTAGTACTGAAGCATATTTATCTGGTAAGTGGCAAGGTCAATTAAAACAAAAATTACCTTCATTTGATGAGCAAAACCCTGAAAGAGATGTAAGAATGGAAGATGGTATATTTTTACCAAAATACCGCCTACCAACCGAAGCTGAGTGGGAATATGCTGCTTATGGTTTAATTGGAAACACCATTGGTGAGCGTATAACAGATAGAAGAATTTATCCTTGGAATGGTCATGGAGTTCGTAATTCATCAGATAAATATATTGGACAAATTGCAGCTAACTTTGTACGTGGTGCTGGTGATATGATGGGTACTGCAGGTTTCTTGAATGATAATGCCGATGTTACTGCTCCAGTTTATTCATATTGGCCTAACGACTATGGTTTGTATAATATGGCTGGTAACGTATCTGAGTGGGTAATGGATGTATATAGAGCCTCTACAGTTACTGATGCTGATGAGTTCCGTCCTTTCCGTGGTAACGTATTTGTAACTCAAGTAAAAGATAGTACTGATAATACAATTGCTACAAATATTGATGGACCTGTTTTTCAAAAGTTTATTCATAAAGTTAACCCTCCAGGAGCGCACGGTGTGAGTCAAGAAACAGCCGAAGTAACAGATAGCGTATTAACTGTTTTAACTAACGATGCAGAAAATTATAAAAATGCACCTGCTGATGGTAAATCAGATATTCCTGGTCGAGTAAAATGGAGAGAAGTAAGTGCTGCTATTGCTTCTGATAACTTAGATGAGCGTAGAAATTATAAAACAGCAGATTATATCAGTTATTTAGATGGAGATGTAAATTCTAGTATTTATTATGCCGAAGGAGAAGAAGCTTATGGAGATAAAGCCAATAGCTTAATGTATGAGTATGCTAAAACATCTTTAATTAATGATAAGGCGCGTGTGTATAAAGGTGGTAGCTGGAGAGATAGAGCATATTGGTTAAACCCAGGAACACGTCGTTATTTAGATCAACGTCAATCTACTGCACACATTGGTTTTAGATGTGCGATGGTTAGAGTTGGTAGCCCAGTTGGTTTAGGTAAATAAATTTGTTGAAAACTATATCTAAAGCCCTTCCGCAAAATTGGAAGGGCTTTTTATTTTTATCCACATGCCAAAATATCTATCCACCGAAGAGTTATATCAGTTGTTTATACAATGCGATCATAAAATAACAACTGACACTAGAAAAGTTATTAATGACTCTATCTTTTTTGCCTTAAGAGGTGTAAATTTTGATGCAAACACATTTGCAACTCAAGCTATTGAAGAGGGTTGTAAATTTGCCATTGTTGATAATGAACAGGTTTCAAATAATCAAACTATATTTTTGGTAAAAGATGTATTAAAATCGTTACAAGATTTAGCTACATTACATCGCAAAAAATTAGCTATTCCAATTATTGCTATTACGGGAAGTAATGCTAAAACAACGCACAAAGAATTAATTAATGCGGTATTATCTAAAAAATTTAATACTTATGCAACAATTGGTAATTTAAATAATCATATTGGAGTTCCATTAACTCTCTTAGCATTAACTTCGCAGCATCAATTGGCAATTGTAGAAATGGGCGCTAATCATCAAGGTGAGATTGAGCAACTCTGTGAAATTGCTGATCCAGATTTTGGGTTAATTACAAATATTGGAAACGCTCATCTTGAAGGATTTGGGGGGCCAGAAGGTGTAAAAAAAGGAAAAGGTGAGTTGTATCAATTTCTGAAGAATAAAGCAGGAAAAGTATTTGTAAATGCAGATGATATAGTGTTAATGGATATGGTGAAAGGATTACAGGTTATAACTTATGGATTAAATAAGATGTATGATGTGTATGGGATTTCGGTTGAACAATCGGAATTTGTTGAGTTTAAATGGACTCAAAAGAATAAAGATCTGCAAAATCAACCAATTGTAAAGACTCATTTATTTGGTCATTATAATTTTATAAATGCACTTTGTGCGGCATGCGTTGGGAATTATTTTGGTATTTCTGAAGAAAATATTAATGATGCACTATCTATGTATTTGCCAGAAATGAACCGCTCTCAGGTGAAAAAAACTAAGGACAATACACTGATTTTAGATGCATATAATGCGAATCCAAGTAGCATGAGATTAGCTATTGAAAATTTCGCGAATCAAGATTTGAAAAACAAAGTACTAGTATTGGGTGATATGTTTGAGTTAGGAGATTATAGTATCGAAGAACATCGTAAGATATTATTTCAACTCGTTGCATTACATTTTAATCATGTTTATTTGGTAGGTGAAAATTTTAAAAAACATACTCAGGATTTTAACCAGTTTCAATTTTTTAATAATTCAGATGATTTAGCGGCATATTTTTCAGTTCATCCAATGAAAAATTATACTATTTTAATAAAAGGCTCTAGAGGTATAAAACTCGAAAAAATTGTAGGTTTCTTGTAGTTTTTTGTGAAGAACTTGTTTTTTTAGATAATTAGTTTTTAAAGATTTTTTTAATTATATTTGATTTGTTGTTTAATTTATTAAAAAAACTAATCATGAAAAAACACTTACTAATCACTACGGGTATTTTAGCAGGAGGAATACTCAGTGCACAAGTAGCTAGAGTTGCAAAGATTCCAGCAAACTTAGCAAATCAAAAATTATTGAAATCTGCAGTTGTTGATGAAAAAATAACACCTCAACAAATGAAGGCTATTCAAAAAGCAAAAGCAATTTCAGCTCATAATAAAAAAGTGGCAGCTTATTCTGAAACTCCAGTTGGTTTTACAAATTATGATTTACAATCAAATGGTAGCGTTGGAGATAGAATAGTTGTAAATGCTGACGGTTCTATCGCCTTATGCTGGACATCATCTGCTGGTGATGGTGGATCTTATGCTGATAGAGGTACTGGTTATAATTATTATAACGGTACAGCATGGGCAGTTTCTGGACCGTTTAATTCAGGAAACACATCTAGAGTGGAGAATGTACGTGTAGGTTGGGGAAATGTTGTAAATACACGTAATGGTAAAGAAGCAATTATGGCTCATGGCGCAGGTAATTCATCATTAAATATTGCTACTCGTGCTACTAAAGGTACAGGTACTTGGAATAATAGTACTACTGCTTTACCAAATATAACAGGTGGAAATTGGTGGCCTCGTATGGTAACTTCTCATCCAACTGGTGGGGATACAATTTATTCAATCTCTATCACATATCCTGTTGCTAACGGTGGTGCAGCTTATAATGGACTAGATGGTGCTTTATTATTTTCCCGTTCTACTGATGGTGGAATAACTTGGGATATACAAAATACTCAACCAAATGGACTTACTTCGACGGAGTTTTTAGGTTTTAGTGGCGATGGTTATGCTATTGCGGCTAGAGGTGCTACTGTAGCTATTATTGCAGGTGATTCGGGTACTGATTTGGTTTTATCTAAATCTACTGATGGCGGTAATACTTGGACATCTTCTATAGTTTTAGATTTTCCAGTAAATAAATGGGATCCAACTACTACAATATCAGATATTGATAATGATGGGATTGCTGATACTGTAGAAACAAATGACGGAAATTTATCAATTGCTGTTGATAATAACGGAAAAGCCTTTGTTGCTTATGGACGTATGAGAATCTTAAATGATGCCCCATCTGCAAATGGTTATAGTTATTTTCCTTACACTGATGGATTATATATTTGGAACGAAAGTATGCCTACTCAAACTGTAAGTACAGTAATGGGAACTAATATTGCCGCTGGTATGGAAGATTTATATCAACAAGGAACTATTTATTTTCCTACTGTTGCATCTGGTTCTTGGCCATTTGGTTTAACACGCGCTAATTCACTAACATCTTTTCCAAGTTTAGCATTTGATGCTGCTAATACTTTATATTTATCATATAGTTCTGTAGTAGATAGCTGTATCTCAATTACTGGAGATAAATTAGTAAGACATCAATATATTACTAAATCTACAGATGAAGGAGTTAACTGGGAGTGTCCTTATGACATTGTACCTTTTGCTGTTAATGCTGAACAAGAAGGGATTTATGGTTCATTAGCTAAAAATGTAAATTCTGATGCGCATATCATTTATCAAAGAGATTTTTATCCAGGAAATGGTATCCCCGCTGCTTCTGGAACTAACCCTGATGGTATTCAGTTAGACCAAGGTAATGATATGATTTATGTAAAAGTGCCTACATCTGATATTGGTAATAATTGTTCTGTTCCAACTGGAATTAAAAATAGTAACTCACCAATTGCATCTGTAAATGTTTATCCAAATCCTGCTCAAACAAGTGCTACAATTGAAGTTCAATTAACAGATAATGCTAAATTGGATGTGGTAATTTTAAATGCCGTAGGACAAACAGTTTATACAACTTCTACACAAGCTAATGCAGGTTTAAATACTGTAGCTTTAAATATTTCTGATTTAAGTGCTGGAATTTATTTCTACCAAGTAAAAATTGGAAATGGTTATGCAGTTACTAAAAAGTTTGTAGTAAATAAATAATCTATTTAATATACATTAATAAAAGAAGCTACCACAAATGGGTAGCTTCTTTTTTTTGTTTGAATAATTTGTCTGCTCTATAAATAATAAATAAGAAACTTCATACTTGGTGTTAGCTCATATTTGAATTGCTAACACTTTTATTTAGTGTTTTCTAGGCCATCTTCAATTTGTTGTTTCCCCCAATGTGGATATAATGGGGAAGATGTTTTAGCTTTATTATATTTATCCAATGCAATTTTAAATATTGGTAATGCTTTTTCTTTGCCACCTCCTAATACTTTTGGTGTATTCAGTATATTTTGTGCTTTTAATAAATAAGCTCTCGGATTTTCTGAATCTAAACGAATAGCTTCGTTGGCATATTTTAAAGATTGTACGCCATATTTATGCGCACGATTTTGTTGGTTTACTAAAATTCTTGCTGCACAAATCATGGATTTTAAAACTAAAACTTCCGAATTGTTCTTATAAAGTGAATCGGCTGTTTTTGCTAATTTATCTGCTTGTTGGCATAAATTATCAATTTCATCTTTTGGAGATTCAAGCGCAAATATAGCATAACAAGTTGCGGCATAGTAATAAGGTAGCCAATCGTTTTTTTGTACATCAGCAAGTTGTTTAAATGTTGCGCCTAATTTTTTGAATGATTGATGATTTTTTGTTTGATGAAATAATATGATTTGTTTTTGTAATTGATGATTATAGTTGCTCTGTTGAGCTTTAATGGTTTTACTAATCCCAACTCCAATTAAGATTAAGAAAATATAGAATGCTGCATGTGATTTACCATATTGACAACTAAACATGATGTTGTTATTTTTTATTTTCGTGGTATGCTTTTATGTAATCTGCCCAAGGAGTGGTTTTGTATTTGTCTTCGGCATAATATTTTAAGATAGGAAGTAAATTCTTAGGTGTTAAAAAAGCGTTAAGTGCATCTAAAGTATTTTGTTTATCATCTAAAACTGCAATGCTTGGAAATTGTAAACGGTTATTGGTTGCTCTTAATGCAAATGTATGTAAAGGATAACCGTTTAGGATTGTTTTATAACATTTCTCACCCCTAAATATTAAAGTGTCATTACTTTCAGCATCAAAGTTTATGAAGTAGAAATTCTTGTTTATATAGGCTGCAATGGTAGAATCTTTTAATGTGGTGGCGTATTGAACTTTGCAGGAATTACAAAAACCAGCCGAGATATTAACCAAGATTTTCTTTGGCGATTTTTTAGATAGTTTTTCTATTTCTTTTAATGTGAAAGTTTTTACAGGTAGTTTAGTGAAAACAGTATCGTAAAAAGTATGATTGAATTGCGTAGAAAACTCGTCGTAGGTAGCGCTTTTAAACACGCTTTCTACAGTATAAATTAATAATGGTTCAATCTTTTTGTCTTCTAAATAACCTTGTGATAGTAAATTAAACTCAAAATTATTAGCAATAAAAATAGTGGAGGGGTAACTTAAACTGTTTCCTAAAAATTTAATTGCTAACTCATGTGGTGTTTTAGGATTTGGTGAGGTTGGTTTGTAAACTTTACCATTAAATTCAATAGTATCTTTAGTTTCAGCGTTAAATTTTACTGGGTAAAAATATTGATTAATGTAACCTGCAATGTTAGGATTAGAGTAAGTAGTTTTCATCATGTGTTTACACCATCCGCACCAATCGGTATAAATATCAACTATAAAAGGCTTTGGCTGTTGTTTGTTTAATTTCTGAGCCTCATCAAACGATAGCCATTTTACTAAGCCATCTTCAGATTGTGAATATGAGATTAATGTAAAAGATAAGAAGAAGAATAGGGTGTATAGTTGTTTCATAATTGAAAAATACAGGTAAGGCAAGTTAGCGAAAAATTTTAATAAACTATTACCGTTGTTTTTTCTTGTGTTTAATGTTAAGTCCTAATGTTCCTTTTAGACGGTACCATTTACTTTGAGTTTCAACTATTGATGCGAAATTTTCTACTTTTAATGGTTTATAATCTATTAGCATAGTATCGCTATGAGGCAATGTTCTTAAAGTATCAAGGTTTACTGGCAAAAATTTTAATGGTTTTAACCAACGTCTCCCAAAACGATAGGTCATTCGCGTTTGGAATGGATCGGTTGCTAATGCAATGGTGTTAAATTCTTTTGATTTAGCCAATAAATAACCATACCATAAATTCTCCGTACTATGCTCGGCTTTATTTTCTACAATAATATGTTCGGTAGGTACTCCCAAAGTAATGGCGTAAGCTTTCATAATTTCACCTTCTATGTAGGGCGAATAAACAGAGCTACCACTCATAATTAAATTTTTAGCAATTCCTTTTTTGTATAGATGCACAGCCCAAGCTACTCGCATTTGCATAACTTTACTCCAAGTGGGTTCAAAAAATGGGACACCTGGCACTATTACAGCATCGTAGTTACTATGCGCTTTTATTGCTCTATTGTATAACTTTGAGGCAGACGGTTGGAATAATGAGCAGGATGAACAGGTCAAGCTGATGAATGCGATGATAAGAAATTTTTTCCCCATATCATTCAAAAATACAATTTCAATTGAATAGCTTTGTAAATTGCATTATAAAAAATGTTATTTTAACGTATCTGTTTCTTTTGACTTCAACATCTGACATATTCTTTTATCTAAAAAAGTATTGGAATTATGATACATTTCGTCCATTACAACAAGTCATCATTGAATCTGTATTAAATAAAAATGACACTTTGGCTTTATTGCCTACGGGTGGTGGTAAATCTATTTGTTTTCAAATCCCTGGTTTAGCTATTGGTGGAACTTGTTTAGTTATTTCTCCGCTTATTGCATTAATGAATGATCAGGTTCAAAATCTTAAAAAGAGAGGTATTAGTGCTGTTGCTATTACATCTTCAATGAACGCTAAAGAGATAGATATTGCACTTAATAATGCGGCTTTAGGACATGTACAATTTTTATATGTTTCTCCCGAACGTATTGAGGGTAAGACATTTCAAGAACGCTTAAGTTATTTACCAATTTCATTAATTGTAGTAGATGAGGCGCATTGTATATCGCAATGGGGATATGATTTTCGACCGTCTTATTTAAAAATTGCTGAAATAAGAGCCTACTTTCCAGAGGTAAATGTGATTGCTGTAACAGCAAGTGCAACTAAAGATGTGGTAAGTGATATTCAAGAAAAACTTGGATTCAAGAAACCTAATGTGTTTCGTCAATCATTTGAGCGGAAAAATATTAGATACGTTGTTCAGTTAGAGGAAAATAAATATTCTCGAATGATGAAAATCATTAAAAACATTGGAGGTTCAGGGATTATTTATGTGCGCAATAGGAAGAAAACAGAAGAAATTAGCCGTTGGTTAAATCAACAACATATTACATCATCATTTTATCATGCTGGATTAACACCACATGATAGAGAACTCATTCAAAAAAATTGGATTAATAATAAAACGCAAGTGATGGTGGCTACAAATGCCTTTGGAATGGGAATAGATAAACCTGATGTGCGTTTTGTGGTTCATATTGATTTACCAGACAGCTTAGAGGCGTACTTTCAAGAAGCAGGTAGGGGAGGTAGAGATGAAAAAACAGCTTATGCTGTTTTGTTGTATGATAAAGGAGATGTATCTGCTTTACATGAATATTTTGAAAAACAAACACCAAGTAACGAAGAAATAAAACAATCTTATCAAGCGATATGTAACTTTTATCAAGTTCCGGTTGAGAGCGGCGAAGGACTTGCAATAGATTTTGATATCAATGAGATTTCTAGGAATTATAACATTAAACCTATAGTTTTATATAACTCAATTTTAGCACTCGAAAAAGAAGGTTATTTCTCTTACAATGACACCAATGGTTTTGAGCCTGCCAAATTAATGTTGGTAATGAATAAAGAGGAGATATATAATTTTCAATTAAAATTCCCGAGATACGACTTGTTACTAAAAACTATATTACGAAGTTATGGAGGTGTGTTTGAGCAGTATTGTTATATCAATGAGAATCAGTTAGCCTTTCGAGCTAAATTTCCTGAGGCAGAAGTTAAGGCTATGCTAAATAATTTACATACACAAGGTGTAATATCATATATACCACAATCCATACTGCCCAAATTAATCTTTTTAAGAAATCGTGTTAATGTAAAGTTTACTCCATTACAACTAATAAATTATCCTATTTTAAAAGAAAAAGCTAAGCAAAGAATCAATAGCGTTGTAAATTATGTACATACAACAACAACTTGTAGAAACCGCTTATTACTGACTTATTTTGATGAAAATGAGCACCATGATTGTGGTTATTGTGATGTGTGTGTGGAAAATCAGAAACATTATTTGGAGAAAGAAGAACAAATTAAATATGATATTAAGATTGCCATACAACAAAAGCCTTATTCTTTACAAGAAATAACAGAGAAATTTAATGCTATTAATTCATTACGTTTTCATCAAATTATAAATAGGATGATTGATGATGATGAAATTGAATGGAATCAACACCAATTATTAAGTATAAAAAAATGAGTCAAAAAGGTATATTATATTTATTTCCAGTTACACTTGGAAATAGTGTGCTTGAAGATGTTTTACCAAAACGAAATATTGATTTAATAAAACAACTTACTTTCTTTATTGCCGAGAACGCGAAAGAGGCTAGAGCATTTTTAAAACAATGTCAATATCCAGATATTACTAAAGCGCAATTCTCATTAATCAATCAACATGTTAAATCGGAGGAATTAAGTTCATTTATTAATCCTTTAATAAAGGGGAAGGACATGGGTTTAATGAGCGATGCGGGTTGCCCTGGTATTGCCGACCCAGGTGCTGATATTATTAAACTTGCTCATAAAAATGGAATTAAAGTAGTGCCGCTTGTTGGGCCAAGCTCCATTGTTTTATCAATTATGGCAAGTGGATTTAATGGACAAAATTTTGCTTTTAATGGTTACTTACCTATTGAAAAACCTAACCGATTAAACAGAATAAAGGCATTAGAATTATTAACACAGAAAAATAAGCAAGCACAATATTTTATTGAAACACCTTATCGAAACACCTCGTTGTTTCAAGATTTAATACAACACCTCCAAGCACATACTCAATTATTAATAGCATCTGCACTAACTACAAATGAAGAGTTGATTATTGTGAAAACCATACAACAATGGAAGTGTGAAGAAATGCCTCCTTTTAATAAAATTCCAACTGTTTTTGGTATTTATTCTGAATAGAATTTGACCCATTATTTATAAAAAATCATTTTGTGTTTTTTTAGCATTTAGAATATTCTAAGAGTATTTTAACTTAAAAATTCAATTTTTATACAAATTCGATTGAATGTTTTTATTTAGGTTTTGTATTTTAAAGAAAACAAATGATTTGTAATAAGTTTAAAATCATGTAGTTATGAATTTAAATAAGAATTCAAGAATCGTTGAAAATTAATACAAAAATTTACCTCATTTCTTTTTAATTACAATTTGGGTTTAATAACTTGAGCTAAACTAAACCCAATAAAACATGAAAAAAACATTTTTACTAATTGCAATGGCTTGTTTAAGTATAATTGCTTTTGCACAAATGCCTACACAACGTACGTGTGGTACGATGGATCATCATGAATATTTAAAACAAACTCGGCCTAATTACGAGAACGATCGTATTCAATATAATCAAATGCTTGATCAATATTTATTGAATAAGGCTGCTTCTAAATTAGCAGGTACTGCTTCTGCTGCATCAACACCTACAGTTATTCCGGTAGTTGTACATGTAGTGTATGCTAATGCAACTCAAAGTATTTCATTGGCTCAAGCAACTTCGCAAGTTCAAGTATTAAATGATGATTTTGCAAAACTTAATACTGATGCAAGTAACGTTACTCAACCTACTTTCTCAACAGTAGCGTCGGGTGCTAATATTCGTTTTTGTTTAGCACAACGCGATCCAAATGGAAATCCAACTACTGGTGTTGTTTATAAATCTACTGGTGTTTCTTCCTTTAGTACAAATGATGCGGTGAAATCGAGTGCATCTGGTGGAGATGATCCATGGGATGTAACAAAGTATGTAAATATATGGGTATGTAACATGGGCGGAGGAATTTTAGGATATGGTGAATTTCCTACTGGAAGTTTGAGTAATACTTGGGGTTTAGTATTACACTACCAAGCTACCGGAATTGGTGGAACGGCTCAATCTCCCTATAACTTAGGAAGAACAGGTACACATGAATTTGGTCACTGTTTTAATTTATTTCACATTTGGGGAGATGATAATGGAGCCTGTTCTGGTTCCGATCAATGTGCCGATACACCTAATCAAGCAAATATGCATTATGGTTGCTATACAGCAGGATCTATTCAAACGGATGCTTGCTCTCCAAGTAGCCCTGGAACAATGTGGATGAATTATATGGATTACTCAGATGATGCTTGTTTATATATGTTTACAGCTGGTCAAGTTGCAAGAATGGAAGCGGTGGTAAGTAATCCACCTTGGAATGTGTTAGCAACATCTAATGCATGTAGTCCGCCTACAGCATTAGATGCAGGCATTTCAAGTATTTTAAACCCAGTAAGTGGTTCATCTTCTTGTAATAATACAGTAGTTCCTAAGGTTACTTTAGTAAATGCAGGTTCTACTACTTTAACTTCTGCATCTATATTGTACAAAATGGATGCTATGGCAACACAAACATTAAATTGGTCAGGTTCATTAGCTACTGGAGCTTCTACTGTTTTAACTTTAAATACTTATTCAGGTTTAACAAACGGTGCACATACATTCTCAGTTTCTGTAACTAATCCAAATGGTGGTGCTGATGGTTATGCAGCTAATAATTCAATGACTTCTACATTTACAATTACATCTGCACCATCTGGTGCAGCATTACCATTTACAGAAGGATTTGAATCAACGACATTCCCACCAACAGGATGGGTTAAATTAACGGCTAATACCCTTAATTCAGCTAACACTTGGACAAGAGTTGCTAACTCAACTGGATTAGTGGCGGGAAGTACTGCAATTGCTAAGATGGATAATTATTCGGGTAGTACAGACATCACAGGACAATTAGATGCCTTAAGAACACCAGCATTAAGTTTTGCTACGGCTAATAGTAGCTTAAAGGTAAAATTTGACGTATCTCATCGTTATTATGGAACTTCAAATTTAGATACCTTGAATGTATATATCTCAACAGATTGTGGAGGTACTTGGACTAAACTATATGGAAAAGGCGGTACGCAACTAGCAACTGTTGCAGGTGCTTACACTTCTGCTTATACTCCTACAGCAAATGCACAATGGCGTAGAGATAGTATTAGTTTATCATCTTATGCTGGACAAAGTAGTGTGTATTTAAAATTTGAAAATAAAAGCGGTTGGGGAAATAACTTATATTTAGATAATATCAATGTTTCATATACAACTGCTGCAGCACCACCTACAGCCAGTTTTACAAGCTCTTCAACTAAATGTGTAGGCCAATCAATTACATTTACAGATGCTTCTACAAACTCTCCAACCAGTTGGACTTGGTCTTTCCCAGGTGGTAGCCCTACTTCATCTACTGCTCAAAACCCAACTGTAACTTATACTGCTGCTGGAACTTATACAATAACACACACAGCTGCTAATTCTTCAGGTACAAGTACTCCTGTTTCTCAAACCATTACTGTAAATGCCTTACCGAGTATAACTAGTACAAGTGCTTCTATTTGTAGAGGATCTTCGGCAACTTTAACTGCTGGTGGAGCATCAACTTACGTATGGAATACTGGAGCAACAACTGCTTCTATTTCTGTTTCTCCTACTGTAGCAACAGTTTATACAGTAACTGGAACATTGGCTTCAACTGGTTGTTCGAATACAAGGACCACAACGGTTACTATTAAAACAACCCCTACTGTAACTGCTTCTTCTAAAACAGTATGCCTTGGTTCTGCCACTACTTTAACAGCATCAGGTGCAACTTCTTATACATGGAATACTGGAGCAACAACATCTTCAATCTCTGTTTCTCCTACATTGACTACTAACTATACAGTTACAGGAACTAATAGTGTTGGATGTACTCATTCTCGGTCATTAACAGTAACAGT
The DNA here is from genome assembly GCA_020846025.1 of Bacteroidia bacterium. GTDB lineage: Bacteria > Bacteroidota > Bacteroidia > B-17B0 > Aurantibacillaceae > UBA4416. Next base: position 41,578 of record JADLER010000122.1, read on the forward strand.
AAATCCTTTACCAAATGTTACTGCTAATTCAGCTACAATTTGTGCTGGGGCAACTGCTACTTTAATAGCTAGTGGTGCAAGTACTTTCAGTTGGAGTACAGGTTCTACTTCCGCCACATTAACAACAAGTCCATCTTCTAATACTACATACACCGTTCTTGGAACTTCAACAGCTGGATGTTCTAAAACAATTACTGCGTCTGTAGTAGTTGGTGCAGCACCTGCTATTTCTGTAAACACTTCTACTATTTGTGCAGGACAAACAGCAACATTAACTGCAAGTGGAGTTAATACTTATACCTGGAGTACATCATCAAATTCTCCATCTATTGCAGTTACGCCTACAGCTACTTCTGTTTATACTGTTTCAGGAAACATGACGGGATGTACAACTACTGCAATTAAAACAACAACAGTAAATGTAAATCAACTACCATCAGTAAGTATGGGAACATTAACTAGTCCAATGTGTACAAACGGCCCTACTGTAAACTTAACTGGATCTCCTGTTGGTGGTACATTCTCTGGTGTAGGTGTAACTGGAAATGTATTTAATCCAGCTTCTGCTGGTGTAGGTACTTTTACTATTACATATAATTATACTGATGCTAACTCGTGTTCAGCTTTAGCTACTAGAACCGTTTCTGTAAGTTCATGTACTGGAATTATGGAATTAGCGGGCTCGTATCTAGCTATTTATCCAAATCCAGCAAAAGATGTTTTAAATATTTCAATGGATGCTACTTTAATTAATGAATTAACGACTTTAGAATTATATGACGCTACAGGTAAGTTATTAATTTCACAAAGTATAAAAGACGAACAAACAATGATTCCACTTCAATATTATGCAAGTGGAATATATGTTGTAAGAGTATTAAATGGTGGTAAACAAGTAACTAAACGAATTGTAAAAGAATAATATATAAAAATGATAACTATGAAACATGGATTTTTAAAATTGTCGGTGGGAGCTATGCTCCTCGGGACAACAATGCTTGCACAAACGGGTAGAACGGTTAAACAAGTTGCCCCAATATTAAATGATAATCATACACCTATGAATGTTGTAGGGAGAGGTTGTGCCACACAATCTCCTAACGCACAATGGGAAGCTGATTTTCAGCAATTAATAGCTCAGTTTAAAAGTAATTCATCTGAGGCAAATAAAACAATGGCAAATTACACAATACCGGTTGTAATCCATGTTATTCATGGTGGGCAAGCAGTAGGATCTTATCCTAATTTGTCTAACGCTCAGGTAACCTCTCAAATTTCTGTGCTTAATAATGATTTTGCAGCAACGGGCTTAAACGTAGCAAATTATCCTGCAACTGCTTTTACTACTTATGCAACCAAGGCAGGTTTGCCAGCAGCTAATAAAGATGCTAATGGACGACCTAAAATTTCCAACTTCAATATTAGTTTTTGTTTAGCAACTATTGATAAAAATGGAAATACAATGTCGGAGCCAGGTGTAGATAGGGTAAATTATACTTCTATTTCCACACCTACATCTGCTTCATATCCAAGTAAAAATCCTGCGTCTTATACTTCTATCAGTACCTTTCAAAGCTTCATTGATGGATACATTAAGCCAGCTACTATTTGGGATCCTACTAAGTATATGAATATTTGGGTTACTGATGAGAGTTCGAGCGTAGGATTACTAGGTTATGCAACATTTCCAATGGGCGTTTCTTTAGCTGGTATAACTGGTAATGGAACAGCCACAACGGATGGTTTATGGTGTTGGTCAAGAGCTTTTGGAAATACTGGAACACTTCAAGCGCCATATAACAAAGGACGTACAGCAACACATGAAATTGGACACTGGCTTGGTCTTCGCCACATTTGGGGTGATGGAAGTTGTGCAACAGATTATTGTTTAGATACACCTCCAGCTAGTTCAAGTAATTCAGGCTCTCCTTCATACCCTTATGCGGCTAATTCATGCAATAGCCCATCTGGAACCAATAATACAACACCAAATGGAGCTAATGGGGAGATGTTTATGAATTTTATGGATTATACGGATGATGCCGCTATGTATATGTTTACTGAAGATCAACGTACTCGTGCACAAACTGTTATGGCTAATGGTACTTATCGTAAATTCTTAGGAACACACGGATTATGCGCTACTGGTTCTTCAACACCAGCTGTAGCAGCATTTACAATGACAAATAGTGCATGTAGTGGTGTTGCTGTTTCTGTAACTAATAATTCAACTGGAAATCCTACTCCTACTTATACTTGGTCGGCTTCACCTGCAACGGGTGTTACATTTAATCCTAATGCAAATTCAGCTAATCCTACAATTACATTTGCTAATAATGGTAGCTATGTAGTTACTTTATCCGCTAAAAGTGGTACAACGGCTGTAAGTACCAAAACAAATGCTATTACTGTAAGTACATGTACTGGTTCGGCTTGTAGCGCAACTATAACAAACATTTCATCTACTGATACAATGTATGTAGGAAGGGCAGGAGCTGAAGCAGTATCTGGTTGTACACCAAATGCTGGTTGGGTTTTTGGATCTAATTGTTATAAGGATAAAGAAAAGGCTAGTTTCTTTGCGCCTGCAAAGTATAGCAGTATTACTAACGCACATGTAACAGGAGCAGTTGTTGTTTTCTTTAAAGATGGAACTCAAGGTACTACGGGTACAGCTTCAAGGGCAGTAAATTTAAAAATGTATAATGGAACCTTAGCCGCTGGCCCTACAGGGATAACTGGTATTGCAACGGCAACGGCTAATTTAGGTTTAATAACTGCTGCTACTGCAACTAATAATGTTGGTTATTTAGCAGGTGATCCGTCTGTTACTTATGTAAGTAATGTTGCTATACCTTATAAATATACTTTCCCTACGCCTGTTGCTGCACCTGTTGGTGGATTCTTCTTGTCTGTTACAACTCCTACAACAGCTGGTGATACAGCGGTTATTATGAATGATTTTCATGCTTCTACAAATACTTCATGGGAAATGTTTGATGACAATACATGGCATGATATGAATGTGTCTTGGGGTGGTTTAGTTAATAACATGGCTATTTTTCCATTAATGACTTGTGTAACAGGAATAGATGCATCAAGTTTATTAGCCGCTAATTTTAGTATTATGCCTAATCCATCTAATGGAATATTTAATTTATTATTAACATTACCAAAAACTCAAGATGTAAGTATTAATGTGTCGAATACACTTGGACAAGAAGTGTATAAACAAGATTATAAAGCCTTCTCTGAAGGTGTATTATCACTTGATTTAAGCAACAAAGAAGCAGGTGTTTATTTTGTAACCATTACAAATGGAACTGAAAAATTAGTACAAAGAATTATTATAGCAAAATAACCATCTCCTAAATTACTAGAATAAAAAGGAGGCTGTCGTATGAATGACAGCCTCCTTTTTTTGCTAATTGATTTTATAAAAACTCATTCGTGTCAGCAGCCATAGTGTCATTGAAAATTCCTTTATACAGGCTTTGTGGCCACTTACTTTCTTTACTTGTCTTTGGAAAAACAAGTGTTTATGAAGAATAAATCTTCTACTATTTGTTTTGTGTTAAGGAATATGAAGAATATTGCATATAGTTTAGTCTTTAGATAATATCTCTAAAGCTAATTGAGCAACTTTTTGCTCGGCTACTTTTTTAGAACTATGTTCAAACTCAACAATAGGAACATTCTCAATAATTAGTTGGACATGGTATAATTTACCTTTCTCGGTTTTATATTCATTCAGCAGTTTGTATTCAAATGTGTTTTTTTGCTTTTGCATTAGAATCTGCAATTGAGATTTATAATCTGTATTATTCTGCAACACAGTATTCATATCTAAATGAAGTTTAATGATTTTATTTAAGATAAAATTTTTTGTAACATCAAATCCTTTATCTAAATATAGGGCACCAATAAATGCCTCGAAAGCATCACCATAAGCAGAAGAGTTGATTCTATCTTTTTGAGTTAGTTTAGATGTAAGTAAGGTGTCAAATCCAAATTTTTTTGATAACATTTGTAAGTTTTGCCCATTTACGATTCTACTTCTTATTTGAGTTAAAAAACCTTCATTTTCTTTAGGATATAGTTTAAATAAATATTCGGCTACTACCATACCAAGCACAGCATCACCTAAAAATTCTAAACGTTCATTACTTTGTTTAAATTCACTAACGTTTGTGCTACTATGTCTAAAGGCTTGATAATACAAAGCTAAATTTGATGGGTAAAAGCCTAAAATGTTTTTTAGCTTTTGCCTAAAGGCTTTATCGTTTTTGGGAAGTGGTTTTAAGGCTGATAAAATCTTTATCAAAACAATAAAACTAAGCGTTGTACTTTTTAACTACAATAGCTGCATTATGACCACCAAACCCGAATGTGTTGCTAAGAGCTACTCGAATAGGGCGTTTTTGAGCTTTATTGAAAGTTAAGTTTAATTTTGGGTCAATTTCAGGATCTACGGTTACATGATTGATGGTTGGTGGGACAACATCATTTTGAACCGCTAAAACAGTTGCAATAGCTTCAACAGCACCTGCTGCACCAAGTACGTGTCCAGTCATAGATTTTGTTGAGCTAATATTCATTTTATAAGCTTGTTCTCCAAATACATTGATGATCGCTTTAAGTTCTGCGCCATCACCAAGTGGAGTACTAGTACCGTGTGTATTTATATAATCAACTTCGTTAGGAGAAATATTAGCATCTTTAATGGCACGTTCCATAACTAATGTAGCACCTAATCCTTCTGGATGTGGAGCTGTAATGTGGTAAGCATCGCCACTCATACCTCCACCTATAATTTCAGCATAAATTTTTGCACCACGAGCTTTGGCATGTTCTAGTTCTTCTAAGATTAAACAAGCACCACCTTCTCCTAATACAAAACCATCACGTTCTTTATCATAAGGACGAGAGGCTGTAGTCATGCTGTCATTTCGTGTACTCATTGCCTGACATGCGTTAAATCCACCAATGCCACTTTCATTGATCGCAGCTTCGGAACCACCAGCTACAATAGCATTTGCTCTTCCTAATCGAATATATGTAAATGCATCAATTAAAGCTGTTGTAGAAGATGCACAAGCTGAAACGGTAGTGAAATTTGGACCTCTAAAACCAAATCGAATAGAGATATGTCCAGAGCAAATATCTGCTATCATTTTTGGAATAAAGAATGGATTGAAACGGGGATTTCCGTCGCCTTTAGCAAAGTTAAAGGTTTCAGTTTGAAAAGTATCCAGTCCTCCAATTCCTGAACCCCAAATGACTCCTATTTCATTTTTATCTAGGTTTTCAGCATCTAACCCCGCATCTTTTACTGCTTGTACAGAAGCTGCTATTCCGTAATGCGAAAAAGCATCTAAGCGTTGGGCTTCTTTTCTGTCAAAATATTCTTCTAATTTAAAACCCTTTACTTCGCAAGCAAAACGAGTTTTAAATTTAGATGCATCAAAACGCGTAATAGGTGCGGCACCACTTACGCCATTAATCAGATTTGTCCAATAATCATTTACATTATTGCCCAAAGGTGTAACAGCACCAAGTCCCGTAACTACTACGCGCTTAAATTGCATACAGAAAATTTTTAAGTTAAAAAGTTGTTTAGTTTTTAGCGTTTGCCTCAATATAAGCGATAGCGTCGCCTACAGTAGCAATTTTTTCAGCTTGATCGTCTGGAATTGCAATATTGAATTCTTTTTCAAATTCCATAATTAACTCCACTGTATCTAATGAATCTGCCCCTAAGTCGTTAGTAAAGCTAGCAGTTGGAGTTACTTCTTTTTCTTCTACACCTAATTTATCTACAATAATAGATTTTACTTTTGATGAAATGTCTGACATTGTGTTTTAGTTTTAAAAATTCGCCACAAAGATAATGTAATGCTACAAAAAACAAAAAAAAAAGACACTTGTTAAATAATTGAAATCCAATTATTTAACAAAAATGTCTTTTATTAAGTTCAATCCGTAGATAAAACAATCAGGTGATTAGGCTGATTTTCTAATAACTCGACGGTGATGTCGAGGATGACTGTGTTTCATGAATGGATGAGTCTGTGAATCATCATCTTTTCTTAAGGCTTTATTGTAAATAACATAGGCAAATACTCCAAAAACAATAACGCCGCCTATAATGTAAAAGCTAGCAATATTATCCTTTGCTACAGTGCCAATTTGTTTAGTTACACTTTCTTGTGCCCAAACACTTGAGGTAAGAAAAACAAATAATACGTTTAAAAGTACCCCTTTTGCTGAATTTTTTTTGATTGATTTCATAATATTGAGTTTTAAGGTTAAACATTGGTAATGGTGTAGTTTTGTCCAAAATTTAGGGTTTAAATACTCTTTTAGGGGATTGCTTAGTTAAATTTAAGACAAAAAAAATAGTGTTACAAGCAAAGTTTATTTGGTAATTAATAAATATTTAAGTACATTTGTATCCGAAAAAATAGATGAAAAGATTGAGGGACGATAAAGTCCCTTTTTTATTTTTTAATTTTTTTTAGATGATTAAAAAAGAAAAAATATTACAACTCATAGAGGAGCATTTGCTAAATACCGAAAAGTTTTTAGTAGATGTTAAAATATTACCTGGTAATGTAATAGAAGTATATATAGATTCGCCTACTCATGTTGTTATATCAGATTGTGTAGCTTTAAGTCGTCATATAGAAGGAAATTTGGATAGAGAGAAAGAAGATTTTGAATTATCAGTGTCTTCACCAGGTGCTACACAACCTTTTAAAGTGTTGCAACAATATAAAAAATATGTTGGCACTAAAGTGAAAACACAAACCCTTGAGGGTAAAAAATTTGAAGGCATCTTATTAAAAGCAGATGATATTGGTTTTGAAATAGAAGAAACAAGACGTGAGAAAAAACCAATTGGGAAAGGTAATCATACCGTAATTGAAAAAATCAACTTAACATATAATCAAGTAAAAGAAACAAAATCAGTTTTACCATTTTAAAAACAACAAAGCAATGGAAAGTGTAAATTTAATAGAGTCATTCTCATTATTTAAGGAAGATAAAAACATTGATCGCGCAACCTTAATGAGTATCATCGAAGATGTATTTCGTACGATGTTAATTAAAAAATATGGTACAGATAAAAACTTTGATATTATTGTAAATCCTGATAAAGGAGATATTGAAATCTATAAAAACAGAAAGATAGTTGATGATGAGTTTGCTGAAGATTCATTTGATTATGATCCAAACAAACATATTAGCTTAACTGATGCTCAAAAAATTGAGCCTGATTTTGAAATTGGTGAAGAGGTTACAGAGTTAGTTAATCTTGAAGAGATAGGCAGACGTAATGTATTAGCTGTTCGTCAAAATTTAGTTCAAAAAATTCTTGAATTAGAGAAAACAGGAATTTATAATAAATATAAAGAACGTGTTGGGGATATTATTAATGCTGAAGTTTACCAGGTTTGGAAAAAAGAAATTATGTTAGTGGATGACGAAGGCAATGAACTATTATTACCAAAAACAGAACAAATCCCTTCTGATTTCTTTAAGAAGGGTGATTCAGTAAAGGCGGTTGTATATAAAGTAGAAATGAAAAATGGAACCCCTTCAGTAATTGTTTCACGTACAGCTCCTTCATTCCTTGAAAGATTATTTGAAATGGAAGTTCCTGAAGTATTTGATGGATTAATCACCATTAAGAAAATTGTTCGTGAACCAGGTGAAAGAGCAAAAGTAGCGGTAGAGTCTTATGATGATAGAATTGACCCGGTAGGAGCTTGTGTGGGCATGAAAGGTTCTCGTATTCATGGTATTGTTCGCGAATTAAAAAATGAAAATATTGATGTTATAAACTATACAACAAATCCTCAGTTATTAATTCAACGTGCATTAAGCCCTGCTAAAGTTACTTCTGTGAAATTAGATGAAGAAACTAAACGTGCTGAGGTGTTTTTAAAACCAGATCAAATTTCATTAGCTATTGGAAAAGGAGGTTACAATATTAAATTAGCTGGTAAATTAAGTGGTTATGAAATTGATGTCTATCGTGATAGCGAAGAAAGCGATGTAGATATTGATGATGTGGACTTAATTGAATTTAATGATGAAATTGAAGAGGATGTTATTCAAAAACTTCAAGCTATAGGTTGTGATACTGCAAAAGCTGTTCTAGAAATTGAAAATTCAGACTTAGTACGTCGTACTGGCTTAAGTGAAGATGTAATTGAAGATGTTAAACAAATCTTACAATCTGAATTCGAAGAATAAATAAATTCATTAACCTGTTTTGAGAATGAGTTGTTGGTAACTCAAACAGATTAATTCATAAGAGTACTAAAAAAACAACCAACAACTAATTCAATAACCCGGAATTAAAAAGACGAGAGGAAAAATAGATATGTCAGATGTAAAACAAATGCGATTAAGTAAAGTAGCAAAAGAATTTAACCTTTCTATTGGAAAGATTGTAGAGTTCTTGGCTGCTAATGGTCGCCCTATAGATAGTAATCCCAATACTAAAGTTGGCGAAGAAGAATACAATTTATTATCAAAAGAATTTTCGGGAGATAAATCTGCAAAGGAAGAGGCTCAAAGTGTGGGATTAAGTTTAAATAGACTTAAAAAAGAATCAATTGTTATTGAAGACACTAAAGCCATTAAAGCAAAAGAACTAGAGTTACAGAAAGAAAAAGAATTATTAGAAGCTGCTGCATTAAAAGCTGCCGAAAATAAACGATTAGAAGAGGCAAAACAACTTGCAATAAAGCGTGCTCAGGAGGAAGAAGCTATAAAAGAAAAGGAGAAAGCAGTAAAAGTAGAAGATGAAAGCGTTTCAATTTCGGGACCAAAAGTTTTAGGTAAAGTGGATTTAGCGAGTATTAATACTAAAACTAAACCTGATAAAAAATCGAAGAAAGAGGAGCCTACAGAAACCAAAGCTAAAACCACTAAAGGCAGAAAGAAAAAAATAGAGGTGGAAGAAGAAGTAACTCCTGAACCACTTCCTGCAATTGAACCACTAGTTGAAGAAGAACAGAAAGAAGAATTTATTGAAACTGTTTATCAGAAATTAGAAGGGCCAAAAATTATGGGTAAAATAGATTTGCCCGTTAATAAGGAGGTAAAGAAGAACCCTAATGAACAAACTTCTCAAGCAGATAAGAAAAAACGTAAGAGAATTCGTAAGGGTGGAATGAGTGAAGAGGAAATTAAGAAAGTAGGTTCTGAACAAGCTCAAATAGCAAGAGAAAGAGCTAAAGAAAAATATGGCGACCCAAGACAAAAAAAGCAACATACTAGAGAATCGCGCCCTGCACTTACTGATGAAGAAATTCAAGCACAGATAAAAGAAACTTTAGCTCGTTTAAGTAGCAAGGGTACTAAATCTAAAGCCTCTAAACATCGTAGAGATAAACGTGATGATGTAAGAGATAGAATGGCAGAGGAACAAGAATTAAGCGACCTTGAGAAAAAAACTTTAAAAGTTACTGAATTTGTGTCTGCTAATCAGTTAGCACAAATGATGAATGTTCCAGTAACTCAAATTATCTCTACTTGTATGAGTCTGGGGTTATTTGTATCTATTAATCAACGATTAGATGCTGAAACCTTGGCGATTGTTGCCGAAGAGTTTGGATATAAAACGGAATTCGTGAGTGTTGATGTTCAAGAATCGATTGCTGAGCAAGAGGAAGTAGATGATCCAAATGATATGATAGAACGTCCTCCAATTGTAACAATTATGGGACACGTCGATCATGGTAAAACTTCATTATTAGATTACATACGTAAAACAAATGTATCGGCAGGTGAAGCTGGAGGTATTACGCAGCACATTGGTAGTTATAATGTGAAATTAGAGAACGGAAAATCAATAACATTTCTAGATACTCCTGGTCACGAGGCATTTACTGCTATGCGTGCACGAGGTGCAAAAGTTACTGATATTGTAATTATTGTGGTTGCAGCTGATGACAGTGTTATGCCTCAAACTAAAGAAGCGATTAACCATGCGCAAGCTGCGGGTGTACCAATGATTATTGCTATTAATAAAATTGATAAACCAGGAGCTAATTCGGATAAAATTCGTGAAACATTAGCTGCCATGAATATACTCGTTGAAGAATGGGGTGGAAAATACCAATGTCAAGAAATATCTGCTAAGAAAGGAACTAATATCGAATTGTTACTCGAAAAAATTATTTTAGAATCCGAAATACTAGAGTTAAAAGCAAATCCAAAGGCAAAAGCTTTAGGTTCAGTTATTGAAGCTAAATTAGATAAGGGTAGAGGGCATGTGGCAGATATTATTGTACAAAAAGGTACATTAAGAATTGGTGATGTGTTAGTAGCTGGTTTTTATAGTGGTCGTGTAAAAGCCATGACAAACGAACACGGACAACATGTGAAAGAAGCTGGTCCATCAATGCCTGTTCAATTATTGGGTTTAAATGGTGCGCCTACGGCAGGCGATAAGTTTAATGTAATGTCTGACGAAAGAGAAGCTCGAGAGTTGGCAAACAAACGTTTACAATTACAACGAGAACAAGGTATTCGTACGCAAAAACATATTACTTTGGATGAAATTGGTCGTCGATTAGCAATTGGTGATTTTAAAGAATTAAACATTATTGTAAAAGGTGATGTGGATGGTTCTATTGAGGCTTTATCTGATTCGTTATTAAAATTATCTACCGAAAAAGTACAGGTAAATATTATTCATAAATCGGTAGGTGCAATTAGCGAAACAGACGTGATGTTGGCGAGTGCCTCTAATGCTATTATTGTTGGCTTCCAAGTTCGTCCATCAGTAGCAGCTCGTAAATTAGCAGAAACAGAAGAAATTGATGTTCGATTATATTCTATTATCTATGATGCTATCAACGAAGTAAAAGCTGCTATGGAAGGCATGTTGGCACCTGAATTTGAAGAAAAAGTAGTATGTAATATTGCAGTTAGAGAGGTGTTTAATATCTCAAAAGTAGGTACTATTGCTGGATGTTATGTGCTTGATGGAAAAGTAACGCGTAATACAAAAGTGCGAGTTATTCGTGATGGAATTGTTATTCATACAGGCGCTTTAGGCTCATTAAAACGCTTTAAAGATGATGTAAAAGAAGTTGCTGCTAATTACGAATGTGGATTGAACATAGATGGCTTTAATGATATTAAAGTGGATGATATAATTGAAGGGTACGAAATGGTAGAAGTAAAAGCCAAATTATAGATTATTACATTTGTAATTTTTAAATTCGCAAAATCATTTAGTTCATAAATTTATTTAATGAAACTGGGTATAAAGGGGGATTAGCTCATTTGGCTAGAGCGCTTGCCTGGCAGGCAAGAGGTGACCGGTTCGAATCCGGTATTCTCCACTTAAATAAAAAGGCTATCTCTCTTAGAAGTAGCCTTTTTTTATTCGGGTTTAAATTAACACCTTTTATAACTTAAATAGGTAATTTTTTGTCTAATTTCGGCTAAAAGCGTAAATTCGGCGTTCTATAAACTATGAGTTTAATACATCAGATTAATACCCAAAATATACCCCAACACATCGCTATTATAATGGATGGAAATGGACGTTGGGCTAAGCAACATGGAGAAAATCGTATATATGGTCATTATGAAGGAGTAAATTCAGTAAGAGAAGTAGTAGAGGCGGCAGGTACGATTGGTGTAAAATATATGACTTTGTATGCTTTTAGTACCGAAAATTGGAACCGTCCGAAAGAAGAGGTTGAGGCCTTAATGGAATTATTGATTTCTACTATAAGTGCAGAAACGCCACAGTTAAATAAAAAAAATGTACGATTACAAGCAATTGGAAATTTAAATTCGTTGCCAACTAACTGCTTAAATGAATTGAACGAGTCTATTGAGCAAACAGCTAATAATACAGGATTAACCCTAATACTTGCTTTGAGTTATTCATCTAAATGGGAAATTCAAAATGCCATGCAACAAATCGCAACAAAGGTAAAAGCTGCTGTCTTGCAACCAGAAGATATTACAGAGAAGATAATAGAACAACATTTATGTACAAATAAATTTCCTGATCCAGAGTTGATGATTCGGACAAGTGGCGAGAGACGAATTAGTAACTTTTTATTGTGGCAACTAGCTTATGCCGAGTTTTATTTTACAGATAAACTTTGGCCGGACTTTAGAAAAGAAGATCTATTTGAAGCCATAATTAATTATCAAACTAGAGAACGCCGTTTTGGCAAAACAAGTGAGCAAATAACCCAACACTAAACAAATGACACTAAACAAAAGTCTTTTTCTAATTCTTATTTTGTTAGCTAGTGTTGGGATAATGGCTCAAGAGACCATTTCTGAACCCGCAACAAATACATTGCTTGATTGGGCGAAACCTAAGGAATATACAATAGCAGGTATAGAAGTTGAATGTTCAGAATATACTGATAAGAATATCATTAGATTATTGTCTGGTTTAAATTATGATGATAAGATTCATATTCCTGGTGATGATATCTCTGAAGCTATTAAGAACCTATGGAAACAAGGATTATTTGAAGATGTACAAATATACTTAGTAAAAACAATTGGTGACAAAGCATTTCTTAAAATTGTAGTTATAGAGAAACCAAAATTATCAGGATTTTCTTTCAGAGGTAAAGTAAAAAAGAATGATGCAGATGAGATTAGAGGGAAGATTAGATTAGTGAAAGAAAAGGTAGTTACTGATTATACTTTGGGTTATGTGAAAAACATTGTGCGAGATTTTTATGTTAATAAAGGCTTTTATAATGCTAAAGTAGATATAACTACCGAGGTGGATAAAAAAGCAAAAACTCCGCACGTTATTGTATATATACAAGTTACTAAAGGAAAAAAAGTAAGAATTAAAAACTTAAATATTTATGGTAACAGTGTTGTGGCTGATTGGAAATTGCGTCGTAAGATGAGCGATAGTAAGCCTTTTAGACTTTATACTTTTTGGAACTCTGGAAAATACTTAGAGGATAATTTAGAAAAAGATTTACCAACTATCATTACTAAATATAACAGTAAAGGATATAGAGATGCACGTATAGTAAAAGACACAGTTTATTTTGTGAAAAAGAATAGAGTAAACATTGATATTACTATAGAAGAAGGTCGTAAGTTTTATTTTGGTAATATTAAATGGTATGGTAATTCTAAGTATCGTAGCGGACAATTAGATACAATCCTTAACATTAAAAAAGGAGAAGTGTTTGATCAATCACATCTTGACCAAAAATTATTTATGAATCCTAATGGGTATGACATCTCATCTCTATACATGGATGATGGATATTTGTTTTTTAATGTTACACCTCAAGAAGTAAATGTACATAATGACACGATTGACATTGACATACACATGTATGAGGGTAAACAAGCTACTATTAATAAGGTTACTGTGTTAGGAAATACTAAAACAAACGATCATGTTATATATAGAGAAATTAGAACAAAGCCAGGACAGTTATTCCGTCGTTCGGATATTATTAGGACTCAACGAGAGTTAAGTCAGTTAGGTTATTTTGATCCCGAAAAATTGGGCGTAACACCTACACCTAACCCTGCAGATGGAACTGTAGATATTGAATATAAAGTAGAGGAAAAACCATCAGATCAAATAGAGTTGTCTGGTGGATGGGGCGGAGGTCGTGTAGTTGGTACTCTCGGACTTTCATTTAATAATTTCTCAATGAGAAATATTTTTAAACCAGAGTCTTGGAGTCCGCTTCCTACTGGTGATGGTCAAAAATTTAGTATTAGAGCTCAAACTAATGGTGTGTATTATCAATCTTATAATATATCTTTTACCGAACCTTGGTTAGGAGGTAAAAGACCAAATTCATTAAGTGTGTCGGGTTATTTCTCAATGTTTAATAATACAGGAGAAAAGAAATATACTAAGGATAGTGAAGGAAATAAAATTTTGAATCCTTATCGTAGTACAATGCAAATTACTGGTATGTCTATTGGATATGGTAAAAGATTAAAGAAACCTGATGATTATTTCTCTCTTTATACTGAATTAAGTTATAATTATTATGAATTACATCAATATCCATATTTTATCTTAACAAATGGTTATGCTAATGATATAAATGGAAGAATTAATTTATCACGAAACAGTATAGATTCACCGATTTTCCCTAAAAACGGTTCCAATATTTCATTACTTGGACAGTTTACTCCCCCTTATTCATTATTTAATGGTAAAGATTATCAAAATGCCACCCTAGCAGAGAAATATAAGTTTATTGAATATCAAAAATATAAATTGACCATTGAATGGTTTACACAATTAACTAATAAAAAAGCTGGTGAAGGAAAAGAAGCTCGTAACTTGGTATTAAGAACAAAAATAGGTTATGGTATCTTAGGCTGGTATAATCGAAAAGTAGGAGTGTCGCCTTTTGAGCGTTACTATATGGGAGGAAGTGGTTTAAGTGGTTATCAAAATTTTGTAGCGCGCGAAATTATTGCATTACGTGGATACACTGATAATTCATTGTCAAGCACAAATGGAGATCCAGTGTGTGCAAGATATACAATGGAATTGCGTTACCCAATTTCATTAAATCCACAAGCAACTATATTTGTTTTAGGATTTGCTGAGGCAGGAAACACTTGGGCAAAATATAAAGATATTAATCCTTTTCAGGTTAAACGTAGTGCTGGTTTTGGATTAAGAGTGTTTTTACCTATGTTTGGTTTATTAGGATTAGATTATGGCTGGGGCTTTGATAATATTCCTGGTAATACTGGATCGGGTAATGGTAAAGGACAATTCCATTTTACTTTGGGTGCTCAGTTAGGTGAATTATAGACGATTAAAAAATGTTAATTGATAAAATAAGCGTATCTTGGCACAGCTTATGATAATTTAAAATAAAAAAATAAAGAATATGAAAAAAGTTATAAGTTTATTAGTTGTTTTTATTGCAATGTCATCTGTTGCAATAGCCCAAAAAATAGGTTACATAGATTCTGAGTATATTTTATCTAACATACCAGAGTATAAAGCTGCACAATCAGAAATTGATAAATTATCAGTTGATTGGCAAAAGGAAATTGAAGCTAAATACACTGAAATTGATAAGTTATATAAAATTTACCAAGCAGAGTCTGTGTTACTAACAGATGATATGAGAAAGAAGCGCGAGAATGAAATTATTAATAAAGAAAAAGAAGTAAAAGATTTACAGAAACAACGTTTTGGTGTAGATGGTGAATTGTTTAGTAAACGTATGGAGTTAGTTAAACCGATTCAAGATAAAATTTATAGTGCTGTAAAACAAGTTGCTGAGAGACAAGGATTAGCTTTTATTTTCGATAAGGCAGGTCAAGTTTCAATCCTATATTCTAATAGTAAATATGATAAGAGTGAAGATGTACTTACTTTTATGGGATATAATAAAACAAAAAAATAAATAATAGAAAACATGAAACACTTAGTAAAAACAATTGCGATTGTGGCTTTAACAGTTGGATTGAGCACGACAGTAAATGCGCAAAAAATTGCACACATCAGTTTAGATTCGTTGATTACCTTAATGCCTGAGAGTAAAGTGGCTCAAGAGGTGGCTCAAAAATATTTAAAGGACCTAGAAAATCAGGTAGCAACTATGAATACTGAATTGCAAACAAAATATGCTGAATATATGAAAAATAAAGACACATATTCTGCATTAGTTGCATCTACCAAAGAGCAAGAATTACAAGATTTGAATCGTCGTATCGAGGAGTTCCAGGCACAAGCTCAACAAGATTATCAACGTAAATATGGTGAGTTATCAAAACCTATATATGATAAAGCTAAAAAAGCAATAGAGGCTGTTGCTAAAGAAAATAGTTATAAGTATGTTTTAGATACAAGTACAGGAAATGTACTTTATTCAGAAGCGGCTGACGACATAATTGGATTAGTAAAAAAGAAATTAGATGCTATGCCTGCTGCACAAATACCAGGTGCTAACACATCTGGAAGCACAACACCTGCTACTCCTAAAACTAATACACCTGCTCCTAAACCTGCAGGAAAATAAAGAGTAATAGGATAATTTCTATAAAGAGTCAACTATATTATAAGTTGGCTCTTTTTTTATATGTATTATTAAAAACAGATTTAGTCGCCCTTTTTATAAAATACCCAATACAGGGTATCTTTAAATAATATCATTTTGATAGTTTTGCCGAAAAATTAAACTATGAAAAAAATATTGCTTTCAGTTATTACATTATTTATTGCACAATCTGTGTTTTCTCAAGCATTCAAATTTGGAACTGTTGCTGCGGATGCTGGTGTAGGTTTTGGAATTTATGGAATTAAAGCCTATTCGCCGGTAAATAATTCAAATATTTCTGGTGTTGGAATTATTGGTACTTTACCAAGGGTAAATGCTGAGTTTGGAGTTTTTAAATTCTTGGGCGTTGGTGTTTCTTATCGTCGTGGTACTTATGGTAAATCATCAGCTGGACCAATACGAGGAAGTGATGTGATGGTGAGAGCCAATTTTCATGTGGCAAACAAAAATGAAAAGTTTGATTTACCAATAGGTATTGGATATGGTTATAGTAAATTTAACGGCGATTACACTGCAACACAATATATATATGCAAAAGGTGGAATTTTAAATGTTCATGTTTCTCCACATTTTTATTTTGGTAAGTATGTAGGTATGCACTTAAGTGTGGGCTATAATAAACATCTATACAATAAATGTGAAATAAATGATGAAGGTACTATCTATACTGAAGCTGATGGTGCGAGTTGGAGAATGGGTGGTGTGTATTTTGAATTTGGTGTATCTGGTCGTTTTCATCTTTTTAATAAAGGCGAATAATAATCTGGTAATTGGTTAAAACAAAGAGGCTGCCCCTTTTGAGACAGCCTCTTTGTTTTTTATAAGTTCGATTACTAATCTACATTATCGTGTAAAAATGAGTTGTTCGATCTGATCTCATTATTTTCACCTAAGGTATAACGCGAAATTTGAGAATCAGTAGATGGATTAGAATTATGATTTTCTAAATTAACTTGTTTTCGTTGCCATGCTGATTCTTTTTCTAAAGATGCTAAGCCTTCTGGCGTTTTCATCTTTAAAGTTAGTTCTTTTAATTTTTTAATTCGTTCTTGAGCTAATCTAATTTGTTCTTCACGGTTATTGGATTCTTGAGAGGTGGTTGTGTCTCCTGATTGATTATTAGATGTGTTGTCAATCTGGATATTTGAAATATTATTTATTGTATTACCCGGTACTTGAAGATTATCATTTGAGTCAATTTCTAGAGAATCGTCGAGTGTATAAATTTTTATAGATGGTTTTTCTTCCTTTACTTCATTTATGCTAGGCTCTATATAAGACTCTGTAGTCTGATTTGTTACAGATTTTTCTACTTCAGTAGCCTTAATGTACACAAATGGCTCTTCTGGTTTTACCTCATTGCTTGGTGTAGTTTCAATATTATTAGTAGATTCAACAATATTAGTTGGAGTTTCATCTAATCTTACAACTTTTCTTTCTACAACAGTTGGCGCTTCGTAACCAGAATTTATTTTAGTATTAAATCCAGTAGCTACAATTGTTACAGAAACATTATCGCCTAATGAAGGATCAGTTCCATAACCTGTAATTAATTCAGCAGTGCCGCCTGCAGCTTCTTGAATATAATCGGTAATTTCTCCAAACTCATCCATTTCAATATCATCACTTCCACTCATGATATTTAATAATACATGGCGAGCACCAGAAATATCATTATCATTTAATAAAGGTGAAACTAGAGCATTTTCAACTGCACGCAATGCGCGTTTTTCACCACTTGCAATTGCAGAACCCATAATGGCTACGCCACTATTTTGCATCACTGTTTTTATATCGTTAAAATCAACATTTATATGCATGTGTAAACTGATAATTTCTGCGATTGATTTAGCAGCACTAGTTAATACATTATCTGCATGAGCAAATGCCTCACTCATCTTCAAGCTACCATACATCTCACGTAATTTATCATTGCCAATTACAATTAATGTATCTACATATTTTTTTATTTCATCTAATCCTTTTTCAGCTTGTTCTTTACGTTTTTTACCTTCAAATGAAAAAGGAATGGTAACGATACCAACAGTTAAGATGCCTAATTCTTTGGCAATTGATGCAATAACAGGAGCTGCGCCAGTACCAGTACCACCACCTAGTCCAGCTGTAATAAATACCATTTCAGTGTTATCTTTTAATAAAGATTTTATCTCTTCAATACTTTCTAGTGCTGATTCTCGACCTACTTCAGGTTTTGCACCAGCTCCTAAGCCTTTTGTAAGTGATGAGCCTAACTGTATCTTATGAGGTACAGGGCTTTTATCTAAAGCTTGTTTGTCGGTATTGCAGATTATAAAATCTACTCCTTTTATACCTAAACGAAACATGTGGTTTACAGCGTTACTTCCGCCTCCACCCACACCAATTACTTTTATAATTGAGCTTTCTTCTTGTGGTAATTCGAATTGCATCATGGTATTCATTGTTTAATTATATTTATGGTAATAGTTAATTATATGGTTTTGTTTTATTCTATATCATCACTCATCCAATCTTGTACTTTTTTTAGTAAACTATCAAAGCCGATATTTCTTTGTTTTGAATGTCCTACTACTTTTTTATCTTCTTTTATATTGTCATTTTTAGACGGAGCATCTTTTTGTTCTACTTGTGGTTTTAAGGTATTATTTCCACGTCTTGTTTCACGTTCATATTTCTCAATTCCTTTCATTACTAATCCAATTCCAGTTGCGTACATTGGATTTTTTAATTCATCGTCTGCGCTAGCTAAATGTTCGTTAGGAGTCCCAATACGACAATCCATTCCAGTTGTAAGCATTACTAATTGCTGTAAATGTTTTAATTGAGCACCACCTCCAGTAACAACGATACCTCCAGCAATTTTACGTTCGTAACCAGAGTTTTTAATTTCAAGTAATACAAATTCTAAAATTTCAGTCATACGAGCTTCAATAATTTGAGCTAAGGTATTTACCGAAATTTCTTTATGAGGACGACCTCTTAATCCAGGAATTGAAATTACTTCGTTTATTTGATTTTCTTGAGCCAATGCTGAACCAAAGCGTAACTTAAGATGTTCTGCTTGATTCTTAATAATACTACAACCTTCTTTAATATCTTCGGTAATGATATTTCCACCAAACGGAATGACAGCAGTATGACGTACAATTCCATCATAGAAAATAGCTACATCGGTTGTTCCACCTCCAATATCAACTAATACAACACCCGCTTCTTTTTCTTCATCACTTAATACGGCATCAGAACTTGCTAATGGTTCTAAATGTAGTTCAACGGTTTTTAATTTAGCTCGTTCAACACATTTATAGATGTTTTTTACAGCAGAAACTTGTCCGGTGATAATATGAAAACTGCCTTCTAAACGAATACCCGAATGTCCAATAGGATTACGAATTCCACCCTCGTTATCAATGATGTATTCTTGTGGAATAACATGAATAATTTCCTCACCTGGATTCATCATTAGGCGATGCATATTGTCAATTAAATAATCAACATCAGCCTGATTTACCTCTTCATCTAATGATTTACGAGTAATCATGCCGCGATGTTGCATGCTTTTAATGTGCTGTCCTGCAATTCCAACAATCACTTCATTTATTTCAAAGCCAATTTTATCACTAGCTATTTTTATAGCTTTATTTATTGACTCAATAGTTTGTTCAATATTAGCCACTACACCACGGTGTACACCGAGTGATTCGGATTTTCCAACGCTTATAATTTCTACTTTCCCGTGTTCATTTTTAAAGCCAATAATAGCAGCAATTTTGGTTGTGCCAATGTCAAGACCAACAATAACATCAGCATTTCCTACACGTTCTTCTAATTTTTTACGTTCTTCTAGATTCATATACTTATTTTTTTGTACAAACCACTTGGTTTTTATATTTTATATTAACTATTGCGTATTTGTTCCATCCATCGGTTTTATTTAAACCTTCTTTATAAAATAGTTTTAACTTGTTAAACTTATCTTCAATATTTTCAACGCTTCCAAAAACTATTTTATGATCTCCAATTGAAGGATATAATTCCAATTCGTTTTCATTTGTTATATTTATTTGGTGTATCAGGTTTGATAAAATAGAGTCTTTATTAATATAAGTTGCTACTGTGTAGATATCGTCAAGTACACTCAGAGAAGCATACGTTTTATTTTTTGTTATATCATCTACAGAAAGTGTATGACGAATGGCGTATGGCTCTATGATGTTTCCGGTTGCAACTATCACTCTTGCTGTGTATTTATCGCTCAAAGGCATAAGTTTTGAGGTGTTGTCAATGTAATAACTTTCTCCACTTGTATTAATAATTCGCACAACTGGTGTACGTTGTGTAACTTCCACAATGATATCGCCATTCACATCAACAGCTACATCAGCATTCTCAATAACAGGGTGTGAGTTTAATGCTTTCTCTAATGAATTTACATCAATTTTTTTTACGCTTGTATGAAGGATAGAATCCTCTCTCTCATTAAAAAAATCTTTAATATCTTCTTCATCAATAAATGTGTTTACATCAGTATTACTCACATTAATTAATAAATTCTCAGATTTTATCTCTTTTTCTTTGTTACCAACAAAAGCTAAAGATGTCATTAATCCTGATAATCCAATAATCCAAAGAACGATGTTTAATATTTTTTTTATGTTCATTCTATTCAAGATTTAAAACTTAGTATTCAAATCTTTTTTAATAACTCTTCAATCGGTTCAACAAGTGTATCAATATCCCCAGCACCTAATGTCATAACTACTTCTACAGGATGTGTTTTTAAAAACGACACAACTTCCTCTTTTTTGATGATGAATTTATTTTTTAGTTTCATTTTATCAAGTAGCATCTGTGAATTTATTCCTTGAATTGGTAACTCACGAGCCGGATAGATTTCTAATAACATACATTCATCTAATAAATCTAAACTCTCTGCAAACCCGTCAGCAAAATCTCTTGTTCGGGTGTATAAATGAGGTTGAAATATGCCCGTTACTTTTTTATGAGGATACAACTGTTGAGCGGCTGTAATGGCTGCTTTTAGTTCCTCTGGATGATGAGCATAATCATCAATATACACCACTGATTTTGATTTTACTCGATAATCAAATCTGCGTTTCACTCCTTTAAAAGAACGTAAGGCTTTATTAATCACTTCGCCTTTGATACCTAATTGTTGTGCCACAGCTACTGCAGCTATTGAATTTTCCACATTATGTAAACCTGGTAAGCCTATGGCTACTTGATTTATTGTTTCTATTGGACTATTGATGTTATAACAAAATTCTCCATCAATAATTTGAATAGAATCAGCAGAATATTCAGTATCTAAATTTAAGGAGTAGAGCAGTCGTTTATTTTTGATATTCAAATCGTTATCAACATTTTTTTTAACAATCAACGTGCCTCCATCTTTTACTTGTGAGGCAAATTGAGTATAAGTTTCATGCATGGCATGTGCATCTCCATAAATATCTAAATGATCCGCATCTACACTGGTTATCACCGAAATAAAAGGAGAAAGTGTTAAAAATGAACGATCGTATTCATCAGCCTCAACTACTACATAAGCTTCTTTGTTGTCTGAATTGCCAAGAATTAAATTGGTGTGATAATTTTGAGAAATACCTCCTAAAAACGCATAACAATCTATTCCAGCTGATTTTAACAAATGTGTTACCAAGGTTGTAGTGGTAGTTTTGCCATGTGTACCAGCTATGGCAATTGTTTTGAATTGTTTGGTAATTTCACCTAAAACTTGTGAGCGTTTTAAGATTTGAAATCCATTTTCTAATATGTATTGGTATTCGGAATGTTCTTTTGGAATTGCAGGTGTGTAAATCACTAAAATTTCTTCCTTTTTATAATTAGAAAACAAACTTTTTACATACTCCACATCTTCGTTAAAATGAATCTTAATATGTTCTGATTTTAATTCATTAGTTAAAGTACTTGCTGTTTTATCATAACCATCTACTGTTTTTTGATAATGATTAAAATACCTAGCTAAAGCAGACATGCCAATTCCGCCAATACCTAAAAAATAATACAGTTTATAGTTAAGTATTTTCATCTGTGTATCCTGCTAATTTTAGTACTTCTTTTGCAATAACATTGGCCGAATTATAATAAGCCATGTGGCTTATATTTTTGGTTAATGTTTCTTGTAAGGAGTTATTCTTAATTAAATCAATGGCATGTTTTACTAATTTGTCATTAGCTTCGTGGTCTTTTACAAGAATAGCGGCGTTTTTATTTACCAACGCCATGGCATTTTTGGTTTGATGATCTTCAGCAACATTTGGCGAAGGCACCAAAACACAAGGCATACCTATATTACATAATTCGGATACTGAACTAGCACCTGCCCTAGAAATAACAATATCAGCGCAAGCATAGGCTAAATCCATTCGGGTAATAAAATCAAATGCAAAGATTTGTTGTTGTGAAAAAGGATTACATTGTTTTTTGGCAGTTTCAAAATATCCTTTCCCTGTTTGCCAAATTAATTGAATATTATTCTCGGCAAAATGGCTTAATCCGTGTCCAATAGCTTCATTAATAGTTCGAGCACCTAAACTTCCACCTATAACTAATATTGTTTTTTTACTTGAATCGAGTTTAAAGAATTGTTGAGCCTCTTGTTTGTGTTGTTTCACGTCTTTTAAATCTTGACGAACAGGATTGCCGGTTAAAATTATCTTTTCCTTTGGAAAAAATTGTTCCATGCCTTCGTAGGCTACACAAATTTTACTTGCTTTCTTTGATAAGATTTTATTTGTTTTTCCAGCAAACGAAT
Source organism: Bacteroidia bacterium (assembly GCA_020846025.1). Taxonomy (GTDB): domain Bacteria; phylum Bacteroidota; class Bacteroidia; order B-17B0; family Aurantibacillaceae; genus UBA4416. Next base: position 64,459 of record JADLER010000122.1, read on the forward strand.
TTTGTTCTTGTATAAGTGTAGGAATGTTTTTATCAGACGCAGTTTTAAGTACTGGGAATGAAGCATAGCCTCCTGTTCCAATTACAACTTGAGGCTTAAATTCATTAATTATTTTTTTTGTTTTTAACCAACTTTGAAGTAATAAAAATGGAAGTTTTAAATTGGCTAAAATTTTTCCTCGTTGTAAACCTGCAATTGGAACACCAATAATTTTATAGCCAGCTTGAGGCACTTTTTCCATTTCCATTTTGCCTAAAGCACCTACAAATAATATGTTGGCATGCGGAACCATTTTTTTTACTTCATTAGCAATAGCCACCGCTGGAAAAATGTGTCCTCCAGTTCCGCCACCGCTTAATATTAATTGTAATGGTTTCATATTTTATATTACGTTACCTTAAACTTGATGAATGATATCAATTTTAATTATTCAGTTACTATCTTTTCTTTGGTATTCTTCTCTTCGTTTATTTTACTTACACTTAAAATAATACCTAAAGCAAGACAAGTGAACCAAATAGATGTTCCACCCATACTTACCAAAGGAAGTGGTTGACCAGTAACGGGAAATAAATTAACTGCAACAGCCATATTAATAAGCGCTTGAAAAACTAAACTAAAACTTAAGCCGATAGCCATTAATCCACCAAAGGGTTTTTCTGAATCTCTTAATATACGAATGCCTCTGAATAATAGAATCATATATAAAAAGATGAGTAAAAAACCAGCCACCACTCCATATTCTTCAATTATAATTGCATATATAAAATCAGATGAGGCTTGTGGTAAGAATGCTCTTTGAGTGCTATTACCTGGTCCTTTTCCGAGAATGCCCCCAGTAGCAATTGCAATTTTTGCTTGATCGCTTTGATAATTACTTTCGGCATCACCTTTCGAGAAATTTTCGATACGATTATTCCATGTAATAGCTCGTTTTGTTGGAAAAGTTTCAGGTGAAATGAGTATCCAACCAAAAGTAATGGTGCCTATTAATAAACAAATACCTATTATTTTTCCTATTACTTTAAAGTTAATTCCTCCAATAAACATAAGGAATAAACAATTGACAAATAATAAAGCGGCTGTAGAAAAGTTGGCAGGGAATATTAATAAGCATATAATACCAATTGGTAAAAGTAAATATCTAAAAACGGATTTTAAATCGTTTAACTGACCTTGATGTATTGTTAATATACGAGCAACATATATGATAAGAATAATTTTAGCTACATCAGATGATTGAAATGTTAGCCCTAACCCTGGTATTTCAACCCATCTACTTGCATCGCCAGCACTTACGCCTTTTAGTAAGGTGAAAATAAGTAATGGGATTACTAAAAATATTCCCAACTGAGCTACTCTTGAAAACAGCGTGTATCTTACTTTGTGTGTGATATACATAATAAAGATGCCACCTACAATTGTAAAAGCATGTTTAATAAGATATGCCTCGGTATTTCCTTGCTTGTATTTATGTGCGAGTGTTACAATAGAACTATATACCACTAAAATAGAAAGCAATGAGAGTAGAAAAACTACAGCCCAAATGACTCTATCGCCTTTTAAGTAAGCAAATTGTTTCATTAATGATATTTAGTTTAACGTTGGTATATAATTAATTGTTTTGTAAAACAAGTTCTTTGAACTTATTTCCGCGATTCTTATAATTATCAAAGGGGTCGTAACTAGGACAAGCAGGCGAAAATAACACAGCCTGATTTTTTAAAGCATTCTGTTTAGCTATAGCTACACTACTTTCTAGGTTGTCTGCTACAATGAGCATAACATGTTTATTAAAGATATTCTTAATTTCAGAGAAACGACGACCGTAATATATCACCGTTTTTATGTTGTAATAATTTACATTATTAAACCAAGAATAATCAGTTTTCATATCATCTCCTCCTAATATTACAACCAATTCAGCATCTACTGAATTAATACTTTCTACTGTAGCTTTAGCATTAGTAGCCTTAGAGTCATTAATAAATGTAACATCATTTATTGAATCCACAAATTCAAAGCTATGATCAGTCTCACGACTAATCGAAAATGTTTTTTGTCCAATTACACTCTCTTTCATGTTATAATGATCTTACGGCTGCTTTAAATTGTTGACCTCTATCCTCGTAATTTTCAAATAAATCAAAACTTGCACAAGCAGGTGATAATAATACAGCATCTCCTTTAGTAGCTAATTTGTTCGCTACTGCTACAGCTTCTGCTGCAGAGCCAGTTTCAATAATTGTTTCAACAGTACCTTTAAATGCTTTAATGATTTTTTTGTTGTTTACACCTAAGCATACAATGGCTTTTACTTTTTCTTTCACCAAGTCAATTAACTCTTCGTAGTTATTGCCTTTATCTTGACCACCCATAATCCAAACGGTTGGTTTTTGCATACTCTCTAAAGCATACCATGCAGAGTTTACATTTGTAGCTTTTGAGTCGTTAATAAATTCGACACCATTAATAGAAGATACAAATTCTAAACGATGTTCTACGTTTACAAAATCTTCTAAACTTTCGCGGATAATATCCTTACGAATATCAACGATGCGTGCAGCCATTGATGCTGCCATTGAGTTGTAAACATTGTGTTTACCTGCTAAGGCTAATTGTTCAATTGTCATAATTAAGGGTTTAGGGTTATTATTATAATTAAGGGTTATTTCATTGTTAATTAAGTAAGCTCCATTTCCATCAATTTTCTTTTTAATACTAAACGGAACCAACTCTGCTTGAAAAGCATGATGTTTCATATACTCTTGCATAGCTTCGTCATCAGCACAATACACAAAGGAATCGTTAGAAGTTAAATTTTGTGTAATTCTAAATTTTGAAGCGACATAATTCTCAAATTTATAGTCGTATCTATCAAGATGATCAGGAGTTATGTTTAATAAAACTGCAACATCAGCTTTAAACTGATACATGCCATCTAATTGAAAACTGCTCAATTCTAAAACATAGTAATCGAAATTCTCTTTAGCAACTTGATACGCAAAACTTTTTCCTACATTACCTGCTAGACCTACATTATATCCTGCCTTTTTAAGAATATGATAGGTTAATAATGTAGTAGTTGTTTTGCCATTACTACCTGTAATACAAATTTTTTTAGCTTGTGTATAACGTCCTGCAAATTCAATTTCAGAGATAACAGAAATATTTTTCTCTTTCGCTTTTACAATAATTTCTGCTTTATCTGGAATACCAGGACTTTTAATTATTTCATGAGCATTTAAAATTTTCTCTAAAGTATGTGTGCCTTCCTCAAAATTAATTTGATGCTCAACTAATTGAGTTTTATATTTTTCTTGAATAGTGTTTCTGTCAGATACAAACACATCAAAGCCTTTAGCTAGTGCTAAAATTGCACTGCCTACACCGCTTTCGCCACTTCCTAATATGACAATTCTTTTACTCAAGTTCTTATCTTAATTTTAAGGTTACAATTGTGAGTGCTGCTAACATAATTCCGATAATGAAGAAGCGCATCACAATTTTACTTTCATGGAATCCAAGTTTTTGATAATGATGATGAAGAGGTGCCATTTTAAATAAGCGATTTTCTCGAGCGTACTCAATTCCTCTTTTCTTTTTTTGATATTTGAAATAATAAACTTGAAGTATAACCGATAGGTTTTCTACTAAAAAGATTCCACATAAAATAGGAATGAGTAACTCTTTACGAATTGCAATAGCATATACTGCAATAATTCCACCAATTGCCAAACTTCCAGTATCACCCATGAATACTTGTGCTGGAAAAGCATTGTACCACAGGAAACCAACACAGGCTCCTACAAATGCAGCCATAAAGACCACCAACTCTCCAGTGTGTGGTATATACATAATGTTTAGATAGTCGGCAAAAACAGTATTACCACTTACATAAGCTAATATGCCAAGTGTGGTTCCAATAATAGCACTTGTACCTGCAGCTAGTCCATCAATGCCATCAGTAATATTTGCACCATTTGATACTGCTGTAACTATTAAAATAACAATGGGAATAAAAATAATCCAACCATATTTTACAGCATTATCTCCCATAAATGAAAGGACTTTGGCATAATCAAATTCATTGTTTTTCACAAATGGAATGGTGGTTTTAATTGTTTTGGTCGTTTCGGAAGAATATTTAGGCAATTTTAAATGTGATGTTTTACTGATGGCTTCGTCGAACGAATAAGCACTTTGTTGATTTGCACTCATACGTTCTTTGATAACCACATCGGGGTGAAAGAACAACACCGCTCCAACTAATAAGCCAATTCCTATCTGTCCGATGACTTTAAATTTACCTTGTAAACCTTCTTTGTTTTTCTTGAATACTTTAATGTAATCATCTAAAAAACCAATGGCACCTAACCACACCGTGGAGATTAACATTAATATGATATATACATTGTGAAGTTTTGCAAATAAAAGAGTAGGTGTAATAATAGCTGCAAGAATAATTAAACCACCCATTGTTGGAGTACCTGCTTTTTCTGTTTGTCCTGCTAAACCTAACTCTCTAACTGTTTCACCAATTTGTTTTTTTCTGATAAAATTGATAATTCGTTTGCCAAACACCATGGATATTAACAAAGATGTCATAAGGGCGAGTGCTGCACGGAAAGAAATGTATTGAAACACCCCAGCGCCTGGAAAGTTAAGTTGATCTAAGTATTGAAATAAATAATATATCATAGTGTATTATATCGATAGTAGTTCAAATGTTTGTTTTACAATTTCAAAATCATCAAATGGATGTTTTACGCCTTTTATCTCTTGATATTTTTCATGCCCTTTACCAGCAATCAAAATAATGTCTCCTCTTTTTGCAAGTGCGGTAGCTGTTTTAATGGCTTCTTTCCTATCACTTATTCTTAAGGTCTTTCTTGCATCTGATGGATTAATACCATTTTGCATTTGATTTAAAATATCTTCAGGATCTTCGCTTCTTGGGTTATCACTTGTTAAAATAACTTTATCGCTATAAACACAAGCAATTTGTGCCATAATAGGACGCTTAGCTGCATCTCGATCGCCACCACAACCAACCAGTGTAATTACTTGTTCGTTACCTGTTCTAATATCTTTTATTGTTTCTAAAACATTTTTCAGGGCATCTGGTGTGTGTGCATAATCAACTATTGCCACAATTTCATCTTTAGATTTAATATATTGAAAACGTCCCTCAACAGAGTTTAAGTTGCTAAGTGTTGTTAGTACTTGGGTCTTATCTTGATTTAAAATTTGAGTTATAGCATATACTACTAATACGTTATAAGCATTAAAAGAACCTATTAATTTTACCCACACTTCTTGGTTGTCGATATTTAATAGTAAACCATTCAAATGATTTTCGATAACCTTGCATTTAAAATCAGCAACCGAACGAAGACTGTAAGTGAATTTTTTAGCTTTTGTATTTTGCAACATCACCTCTCCATTTTTATCATCTTTATTGGTAAGTGCAAAAGCGTCTTGCGATAGACTATCAAAAAAATCTTTCTTAGCTTTTATGTATTCTTCAAATGTTTTATGATAATCTAAATGATCATGTGTAATATTAGAAAATGCTGCTACTGTAAAATGTAACCCAGTTATACGATGTTGAACAACAGCATGTGAACTTACTTCCATAAATACATACTCACATTTTTCTTCTACCATCTTAGCTAAAAGTTCATTTAACTTTAAGGCATCAGGTGTGGTGTGAGTAGAAGGAATAACTGTATCATTAATCTTATTCTCAACTGTAGATAATAAACCAACATTATATCCTAGACTTTTAAATAAATTAAATAAAAGTGTTACAGTTGTTGTTTTTCCATTGGTTCCAGTAATGCCTATTAATTTTAATTTTTCTGAAGGGTTACCATAGAAATTACAAGATACAAAGCCTAAAGCTGCTGATGAGTTTTGAACTTTAATATAAGTAATATTTGATTTTAATTCATTAGGTAATACCTCGCAAAGAATTGCAGTGGCTCCGTTTTGAATAGCGGTGTTAATAAATTGGTGTCCGTCAGAAACGGTTCCTTTAATAGCTACAAAAAGAGTATGAGTAGTAACGCAACGAGAGTCAAAAGTAATAGTTGAAATTGAGATATTGGTATTCCCAATTACTTCTTCGATACTTGTCTTATATAATATGTTACTTAATAACTTCATCATTTATGTTAACTGAGTATGAGTGTTATTTTATCTCCTTTATTAAACTTTTGACCTGCTTCTACCGATTGTTTTTTTACTGAACCCATTCCTACTATTCTAACATGTAGCCCTGAGTTCTCTAATAAATACAACGCATCTTTTGCTGATAATCCATTAAGATTAGGAATAACGCCTTTTTTAAGTTGTGATTCTATTTGCAGTGGTTGAAGTATTATACTACTTGAATCATTCGTATTTCTTTTAACGTATTTATTGTCTGTATCATTACTTTGATTTGGGATATTCAATGTGTTTGCAATAAGTCTTAATTCATTATTTTTAGTATTTATAACATCAGGTGCTTTCGTAAGCAAATCTTGTTTTTGATTAATTGGAGCGATGAAATCTAGACTTCCAGAGTAAACTTTTTCTGCAATCTCTTTAAATACAGGTCCTGCCACTAAACCACCGTAATACACACCATTACTAGGAGAATTAATAACTACAATACAAGAATATAATGGATTATCTGCAGGGAAATAACCTACAAATGAAGCTTGGTAATTTCTATTTCCTATATCTCCATAAGCAGTGTTTCCACTACCCCTTTTTACACCAGCAATTTGGGCTGTACCAGTTTTTCCACCTACTTTAAAAGCAGTAATATTCAGACCTTTTCCACTTCCATTTTGCACTACGCCTTCTAACATTTGTTTAGCTTTTTTTACGGTGCTTGCTTTTACAATTTGTTCATCAACTATCTCAGTAGTAAATGTTTTGATACATTTTCCATTTCTTCTAATTTCATTTTCAAAACGTGGGCGTACCATTTTACCATCGTTGGCAATGGCATTATATAATGTAAGTGTTTGAAGTGGAGTAATTAATGATTCGTAACCATAACTAATTTGAGGTAACGAAATACCAGACCAATCTTTGCTTTTCGTGTTTTTTATTCTAGGTTTGCCCTCACCTGGAATTGATAAACCTAATGGTTCATTGAGGTGGAATGAATATAACTTGTCGATATATTTTTGTGGATCTTTAGCGTAATATTTCGTAATTGTTTTTGCTGCCGCCACATTTGATGAAACTTCAAATGCCCTTTGTAAAGTTAATGTAGGAGATTCAGGTGCATGTGAGTCTTTAATGGTTTTATTATAATAAGTAACCTCACCATTACCCACTTGTATTTTCTCTTCTAAGCTTACATCATAATCATCCATTACTGCTAAATAAGAAGCTAGTTTAAAAGTAGAACCTGGTTCAGTAGCATAAGCAATAGCATAGTTCAAGTCTTCGGAGTAGGTATAAGAACTTGAATCTTTACCGCTTCTGCGTAAATTGGCAATTGCTTTTATGGCACCTGTTTTTACTTCCATTAAAATGGCGCAGCCATGAGAAGCATTGTTTTTAATTAATGTTTTCAATAAAGCACTCTCAGCAACATCCTGAATATTAATATCGAGAGTGGTATATAAATCACTACCATCTTTAGGTTCAACTTCATTATCATCATTTATTGGACGCCATACACCACCTGCAATTTTCTGCATTAATCGTTTACCACTAATGCCCATTAAAACAGAATCGTATGCACCTTCTAAACCAACAGGTTTAATGCCTGTTCTTGCCATACCAATTGTACGTGCGGCTAACATCTTAAACGGGCGTTCGCGCTTATTAGTTTGTAAGGTAACAAGTCCACCTCTGCGTCCTTTTCTAAAAATTGGAAATGTTTTTAAGGTTTGTAAATCTTTATAAGACACATTACGTTTTATCACTACATATCTATCTCCGCTTTTTCTGGCTTTACGCAATAGCTTCGTATATTCTTTTTGTGATTTATCTTTAAACAAATTAGCAATCATCATTCCTAATGAGTCAACTTTGCTTTCAAATAATTTTTTATCAATTGATGGAGCGTTAATATCTACGGCTACTTCATAATAAGGTAAGGATGTAGCAAGTAAATTGCCATTTATATCAAATATATTTCCTCTTACTGCCTCTATTTCGTGTACCTGTGTCGTAAAGGCTTCTGCTTTAGCTCGCCAAGTTTCTCCTTCTTTAAATTGAATAACCAACATGCGATACACAATAGCTAAGGCAAATACACATAATAATATGTATATAAGATATACTCTTGATAATATGCCTTTTTTATTTTCCACTTGTTTTTAAACTATCTATTTCAATAATCATTGGAGCACTTACAGGTTCTTTTAATCCAAGAGGCTCAACCACTTTAGCCACTTCGCTTTGTTTACTCACAAACATTAAATCAGATTTTGATGAAATAAACTCTGTTCTTAATTCTTTAATTTGATTACTTATTTTATTTACTTCTCTAATTTTATCATCGGCGTAGTAGCCATTGGCTATATATAAAATGGTAATCAACCCAATAAATAAGATAAACGGAACATGTTGTAATGTTTTATCATTACCCAAAAAACTTCCTCCAAAAATTTTTGATAATCCTTTTGCTAAAACTCCTTTCTTGGCTGGCTTACGGGGAGCCGAAGTTTCCTGAGGTTCTTCTTGTTGTACAAGTTCCTCTAGTTCTTGAATTTCTTCGGTTTCTAATTCTCTAAATTTGTTTGCCATTTCTCCTTTCGGATTTTTTTTAATTGAGTTATATTGGGTTAAATTTTTTCTGCTATTCTTAATTTGGCGCTTCGTGCTCTTGAATTTTTAGTAATTTCCTCTTCGCTTGGTGTTATTGGTTTTGAAGTAATGGATTTAAAAAACCTAGTTACCTTTCCAAACACTAAATCCTTTTCTTCTTTTCCTTCCGCGTTTCCTGTTTTAATTATATTCTTCACCAATCTATCTTCTAAACTGTGATAACTCATCATAACCAATCTCCCACCTGGTTTTATTAACTGTACACATTGTGTTAAACATTCCTTCAACGATTCCATTTCTTGGTTAACTTCAATACGTATGGCTTGATATACTTTGGCGAGGTAACGACTCTCCTCAAACTTTGGTGTACAGGGTTTAATAAGTTCTTTAAACTGATGTGTGGTTTCAAGTACCTGATTCGTTCTTGATTCAATGATGATGTTAGCTAGTTTAAAAGCGTTATCCACTTCACCATATTCTTTAAACATGTGTGTAAGTTGCTTCACATCATAATTATTCAGGATTTTCTTAGCACTTAATTCACTTTTCTGATTCATGCGCATATCTAATTCTCCGTCAAAACGGGTTGAAAAACCACGTTCTCCTTTATCGAACTGATGCGATGAAACACCTAAATCTCCTAAGATACCATCTACCTGTGTAACACCATATAACTTTAGGTAATTAGAGATATATCTAAAATTATGTGGTATAAAAGTGAATCGTTTATCTTCTGGAATATTTGCTTTTGCGTCTTCATCTTGGTCAAAAGAAAATAAACACCCTTTTTCAGATAAGTGTTTTAAAATTTCTTTAGAGTGCCCACCACCACCAAAAGTTACATCTACATAAACACCATTTGGTTTTATGTTTAAGCCATCTATGCAAGGTTGTAAAAGAACGGGGATATGATAAGTGTTACTCATCATCTCCATCATTAAAATTTAAGTTTCCTAAAACGTCTTCGGCTAATTTTTCAATATTCAAATCTTGCGATAAGAATTGCTCATACAATTTCTTATCCCATATCTCAATCACATTATTGCTTCCTAATACTTTTATATCGGCTTTTATATCGGCATACTCCACTAAAGCTTTAGGTAATAAAACACGACCTGTATTATCAGCATCGGCACTGGTTGCTCCTCCAGTAAATTTTCTTACAAAAACATCATTAGCTTTAATTAAGCGGTTAAGCTTACTCAATTTTTTATTGAGTTTATTCCACTCTTGTATTGGATAAAGTACTAAGCACTTTTGATGTAAGTTTCTATTTATAACAAAACCTTTATCAAATACATCTTCAAGCTGTTTTCTTAGCTGAACAGGAAACATGAAACGCCCCTTGGCATCTACTTTACATTCATATTCTCCTATAAGGCTTGTCATTGCTTAGTTTTTATTTGAATTGGTCAAAAATAATTAAAATTTTACCACTTTTTACCACTTTCACCCATTTTTTACCACTTTGTTGATAATTTTGAAATCAGTGGGGATTTTTCTTAAAAGTTTTTTGTATTAGAAAAATGAACTTAATCTCAATTTTATTTGTAATAACGGGCTTCTCGAAAGATTAACTAAAAATGTGATGAAGTTTAAAATCAAAAATTGACGTATTGAGATATTAACAATTCAATTATCTTTGTGCCACTTTGTATGGAGGCAAAAAAATTTATAGATGTAGAAAAAATTTTAAAGGAGAAGGCTTATAAATTATATAAGTGGTTGCCTCGCTTTATGATTAATTGGTTAAAACGAAAGCTGCATGAAGATGAGATTAATCATGCAATGGAAGTACTTAAAGACGAGCGTGGCTTAGAATTTAATCGTAAAGCTTTAGATATGCTAGGAGTCAAAGTACATTCTATTCATTCAGAGTTAGTTCCAAAAGTGGGATCTGTAGTGGTTGCGGCTAATCATCCATTGGGTGGATTAGATGGTATGTCATTAATAAAATCCGTTGGTGAAGTAAGGCCAGATGTGTTTTTCTTTGTAAATGATATTTTGAAAAATTTAAAAAACTATGATGATATTTTTGTAGCTGTTAATAAAGTAGGTTCTTCTTCTACACGCTCATTACGTACTATGGATGAGGTATTTAGAACAGAAAGTGCCGTGTTGTTTTTTCCAGCAGGTTTGGTTTCTCGAAAGCAAAATGGTTTAGTAAGGGATTTGAAATGGAAAAAAAGTTTTGTTACTCAAGCTATTGATCATAAACGCATGATACAGCCCGTATTTATTGAGGGAGAGAACTCTAAGTTCTTTTATAATTTTGCTAACTTCCGGAAAGAAATAGGCATTAAAGCAAATATAGAGATGTTGTTTTTGCCTGATGAAATGTTTGTTGCTAAAGATAAAAACATTCGAATACATTATAGCAAACCTTTTGATTCTAAAATTTTGGATAAAAGTAAAACCGATCAGCAATGGGCTGATTTAATTTACCAATACATCTATTCAAAAGAATTTATGAGAGGTATTCCGTTTGAAGAGTATAAAATTGGAAAATAATAAAATAGTAAATTCTAATAAACATAGAGCATGATAAATATACGAGTTGGATTTGGTTATGATGTTCATCCCTTGGGTGAGGGTAGAGAGCTGTGGTTGGGTGGAATAAAATTAGAATTTGATAAAGGATGTGTTGGACATAGTGATGCAGATGTGTTACTTCATGCTATTTGCGATGCTTTGTTGGGAGCTGCAAACCTGCGTGATATAGGGTTTCATTTTCCTAATTCCAATCCTAAATATAAAGGAGCAGATAGTAAGCTACTTTTAAAAGAAGTAGTTGCTTTGTTAAATGAGCACGGTTACGCTATTGGTAATGTTGATGCTTCATTAAGTTTAGAAGCGCCTAAGATAAATCCTCATATTGCATCTATGCAAAAAGTATTAGCGCCTATTATGCATATTACCGAAAATGATATTTCAATAAAAGCAACTACCAACGAAAAACTTGGTTACGTAGGCCGTGGCGAAGGTGTAAATGCGTACGCCGTTGTTCTAATCTATAAAAAATAGGTTTCTTCATTTTAATTAATTTCTTTCCTTTTTTGATGTAGGTCAAAAAATAGATTCTTTATTTTAAATAGCTTTGATTATATCAAATCATATAATCATGCGGTTATACATACTATTTATAATGAGTTTTTATTTGATAGGGATTTCAAGTGCAAAAGCTCAATGCCAACCACAATCACCTTCCGATGATTGCTCAAGCGCGCCACAAATACTCACTACTGGAACCTATTGCGGTAATACAAGCGCTTACACGGCGGATAGCCCTAACTGGCTCGACCAAAAAGGAAGTAATATTTTTGGAAATGTTACTATTGAGAATAGTGCGTTTTATAAATTTGTTGCAGCAAACACCTCTGTAGCATTTACAGTATGTTGTGGAAATGGATGTACTCAGAAAAATAATTTTATTGGTGCCTCTGGTATTCAAGTATTAATTTTTTCGGGTAATTGTGGTAGTACATCAGCGCCATATACTGAAAAATTTTTCATAAAACAACTGAGTGGAGCTGATTGTAGTGCCTGTGGTAATTCAAAATCATATAATAGAAGTGGATCGGGAGCTACCCAGTTAGCTTCTGGTAAAACTTGTTTAAGTCAAACTATTCCAAATTTAGTAATTGGAACAACCTATTATTTAGTAATAGATGGTTTTGAAGGAGATGACTGCCCATTTACACTTCAATTTGGTAATGGCATCAGTTTGTTACCTACCGAGATTGTTAGTTTTGAAGCTACTTGCCTAAATAATAATATAAAATTGAATTGGGTAACAGCAAGTGAGATTAATTGTCAGCAATTTGAAATTCAACGAAGCGATGATGGTATCAATTATAATTCAATTGCTATACTTCCTGGTCATTATCAATCTTCGCAAATGCAATCATATTCGTATTCTGATAATCAAGCTACAAGTAGTGATATTGTATATTATCGCTTAAAGCAGGTGGATTTAGATGGTACACCTCATTACTTTAATAAAATTATTTCTTCTCAAACATCTTGCTCTCAAAATGGTACTACACCTAAAATTTATCCTAACCCCGCCAACCAAAATGTTACCATACACACTGGTAGTGATGTGTTAGCAAGTGTAGAAATAATAAATGAACTGGGGCAGGTTATTTACCAAAACAATTGCCACCAACAAGTAGTGGTAGATTTACATAACCTTGCGGCAGGTGTTTATACAGTAAGAGTAAATGATAGTCGCCAACCTTATATTCAAAAATTAGTGGTTAGTCATTAATTAGATATAATTTTAATTAAGTAGTTCAAGAAACTCGAAAATTTTTACTTGCGCGCTGAATCTGTTACTCAGCAATGATTTGGAGTTATTTTTATTCTTAAAGTCTTTTGCAGATAAGACATCTAAGTTAATGAGCTTTTTTTGGGAATCATCTTTGAAAACTATTTCACTTTTTACATGATTTATTTCACTCATAATCATTGACTTATGAGTTTTTTAAAGTATTTTTGGGGAAACTCCAGTTATTTAAAAATGAAAAAAAATATTTTCATATTTATATTTTGGTGTGTTGCACAATCTTATCATGCGCAATCTCCGCCATATATGTTTCAAAACTTATTTGGTAGTACAACTAGATACGAATTAGCAGCAAGTATTTGTAAGTTCAATAATGATTATTTAGTAGTGAGTTCAAATGATGGTTTTAGTTCTGGTAATACTGAAATAGATTTAAGATTAGTTGATGAAAATGGTTCAATTACAAAACTTAAGAATATTAATTTGCCAAATATTAATTTAGTTACAACACCAATTAAGCCTGCTATTAATTGGCAAGATACTAGCATTTTTATTGTAGGCAGAATGGCAGGCAATGTTTGGCATGGTATGTTATGGAAAATTGATAAAAATTTGGATACGCTTTGGCATAAAGAATACACAAACCCTATTCCTGATTCCTCGCTTCAATTTTCATCATCACTAGTTGTAAGTGATGGCTTAATAGTATATGGCTCTTCTGGTCAATATGATTATGGCGATTGTTTTATTATGAAAGTTGACTTTAATGGTAACGAATTATGGCGTAAAACAGTTCAGGTTCCAAATCAAATAGGTGGTATCTTAAGAATGATACATACGCTTGATAAATGTTTCGTAACTTATCAGATAATTATCTATCCTAATACAGATACAGATTATAGAGTTGTGAAATATGACAGTTTGTTTAACCAAATTTGGGCACATACTTACTACACTCCTTTTAAAGATTACGATGGTGATTTTATTGAAACATCTGATAGTAATTATGTGATTTGTAATGGATATACAGATGTGATGCTGGGTGGTGTAATGGGTACCCCAAAATCACGAAATAATTTACTGAAAATAAATAAAAATAACGGCAGTATAATTTGGAATAAAAAGTATGGTACAGCTGGTAATTTTACTGAATTAGTAAAAGTTGCAGAGCTTGATAATGGTAATTTAATGACAGTTGGATTACATGTTACGGCTTATGTTGGTCCTAAGCCAATGGGCGCTTATGTTACGCATATTATAACGGCTAATAGCGTTGGTGATAGCTTAAGTTACCAAACTGTATTTGCTGATTCAAGTTCAACAAACAATCGTTTACGAGACTTTTGCAAAACTAATACTGGCTATTTTTTTGTTGGTGATGCAACTGATGTTTCTATTCCAAATCAACAAAATTGGCTTATAAAGGCAGACACAAATATTTGCTTTTTATCAAGTTGTATATCGTCAACTGGCGTTGAGTTACATATTAATGAAATAAATATAAAAATATATCCTAACCCTGCCAACCAAAATGTTACCATACACACTGGTAGTGATGTGTTAGCAAGTGTAGAAATAATAAATGAACTGGGGCAGGTTGTTTACCAAAACAATTTCCACCAACAAGTAGTGGTAGATTTACATAACCTTGCGTCAGGTGTTTATACAGTAAGAGTAAATAATAGTCGCCAACCTTATATTCAAAAATTAGTGGTTAGTCATTAATTAGATATAATTTTAGTAGAATTAAGGATTATAATTTATTTTTATTAAATTTGGTCTTATAAAATAAAAACTGAAATTATGAAAAAACAATTATTAATTGCATCTTTTGCCTTGTTAATTGGGGCACTTGCATGTAAAAAAA
>JADLER010000123.1 GCA_020846025.1 Bacteroidia bacterium
ATTAGCATCAATTCCTGTACAAGCATTTACACTTTGCGATATTGTTGCATTTGCTTTACAACCCAGTTCCGCTGGATTTTGTGTGTTAAGCACTGTGTTGTTAATCCTGCGGTAAAAATTATATATTTGCAGGAGTAATTTTATAATTTGGTAAATTCTATTACCAATTTTTATCAAAAAATAGATTGTATTTTTAAAATTTAAAAAATTGTTAACCACTAATAACTATACAATAAGAATTAATTCAAAATGTTCGGGAAACAATCTCCCATCAGGTAGTTCATCCGATTTTGTATTTACATCTAGTACAACATTACCAGAAATAGAATTAAAAGGCACATACACAGGCTCAGGTATTGTGTTTGGTAAACCAAGTTACAACATTAGGGACTATATTAATACTTTTGTGTTTAATGCTCAAGGTAATGGGGGTGATAAAATGACACCATATTTGGGTGCTGCTGTCGTAGCAGCAGCAGCAGATGGTCCTTTGCCGATTGGCGATATTATAGGGGCGGGAATTATTGGCTATGGAGCTTATAAGGCTTTAACAGCAGGTAAAGGAAACAGCAGCTATCCCGGACCTTGGAGTTATACCTATCAGCATCCATCGCAAAATCCGATACATAATCCACCAAGTGGCTGGAATCCAGAAGAACCCCCTAAATGGGGAGGTGCTGTTAAGTGGGGATTAATAGGGCTAGGTGCTTACAGGGTTTATGATGAATATCAACAGCGTATGAATGAAATTGGAGTGAAACCTTATGTTGCTCCAAGAGATAATACAAATGTGATTCAACCTCAGTTTATTCCTTACCGTCCAAGATAGTTAGTTATGAAAAATAGAGAGGTCTGGAAAAAATTATCCAATATCAGTGCCTACAGTTGCGGGACTGTTGCCATTATACATACCTTCTTTAGAAGGTATATCGAAGATTTTATTTACGTTATTATTGCTATTGAGATAGTGACAATATGTTTGTTTTTGTTATCTGAGTTAATGAAATTCATTTTAAAAAGAAAAAGTAATGAATAAAGGTCCTTGGCAACGCCTTTATAATTACGAAAAGGGGCTTGTGGTTTTCTTTGGAGTTAACCTTGTATTTACTCTTGTAAATGAAAAGGTAAACCTAATTCCTTTTGAAATCTCTGGTTATTTTTTTTGGTTAAGCCTAGGCTTGTACTTGGGTTTTAGGTTAGTAAGGTGGGAAGTTGTCAGAGTTCAGAAAAAGCAGGCTACTGCAGGAAGAAAAGATGAAAATATTTTTAGTGAGAATTAATTTAATAATACCAAAGCCTTTAATGAATAAAGCCCGGCAAGTCCGGGCTTTTGTTATTTTAAGAGGCTTACCCGCTGCGAAGGATTTGTAATCCTTCGCAATTTAATACAACTCAAACTATAATAATTTGCAGTACTGAACGTTAAAAAACTCATTAAATGAAATTAGCATAAAGAAATAATTTATATTTACCGCTGGATTACAAATCCAGCGGAGCTGAGACATTGGATTGAAGAATTACGCATTGAAAATGATTCTTATTTTACCAATAATAATTGTAAAACGGGTGAAGTAATTTATAAATTATTTATACATTAAACTAATTTTAACAACCAGTCTCCGCTGTATTTTATTTTTTAGCTTTTAATTTGTAACTTTATTTAAGCATATAATATCGGGTATTACAAATGTCTATAAACACAAGCGAAGGATTAGTAAAGGGTCATAATAACGCACAGAAATTCTTTGCAACAACTTGCATTCTCCCATCAGGTAGTTCATCTGATTTTAAATTTTCATCTGGTACAACTTTTCCTGAATTAGAAATTATAGGCTCGTACACTGGCTCAGGTATTGTTTTTGGCAAACCAAGTTACAACATTAGGGACTATATTAATACTTTTGTGTTTAATGCGCAAGGTGGTGGGCTGCCGACAGCGGAGAATGGAGGTGTTATTAATAATACTTTCGACTTTATGTCATTTATGATGGACCAAGCAAAAAACAATCCTGATGAGGTAGCTGCATGGGGGCTAAAAAACGGGACATTTTATGTTCAACCGTGGAATGAAAATTCCCCAACAAACTCAGTAAACAGTCGCTCTCGTCCGCAAATGAAAGCCTTAGGAATTAAACCAAGCGATGTCATTTCCCAGTATCACACCCATCCGAGCGATACTTATCCTAGTTATGATGATGCAAGGGCTAGTCAATATTGGCAGTTTCCCGTTAATGTAATTAACAATCACGGAGATCATTGGCAAATATCGCCTTACCCACTAGAGTTAAAAGTCCCAAGCGATTTGCTTTATTACGGATTTAAGCAATAGTTATGATGAGGGGCTTTTTTATTTATATACTTTTTTTAGTAAATAGCCAGAATTTATTTGCACAAAATTCTTACGCAGATTTTTCAAATTTTTACAAAAAGGAACTTTCTTGCCTTATAGATACCACCAAAACTTTCTTTAAACCAAAATCGTTTAAATATGTTGTCTTTGTTGCTAAATTCCGCATAAACTCTGATTGTTCACATTGTTTTACCTTAGGCTATATCCTTAACTCAGCCTCTATAGAAGAATTACACGCTAATTATTATATGATGTTAGATGATCAAGTAATCTTAGTTAAAATACCTCAAAATGAAAAAAATGTGAGATTGATCAGAGAATTGAAATTAATTGAAATGAACGATACCTCTAAAGAAGAATTTAAACTCAAACTTTTTCCATCAGATGATGGCGGTTTTACCTATATTAGTCAAGGATTAACAGCTTGTTTTAATAAAAGAAAAAAAGTAACATTTTTTAGAAATGCGGATGAAATTCCTTTTAGGGAATCAATATTTTCACCATTACCAAAAAATATTACAATAGAAAAAAAATGAAAACCTCGATAGCGCGGATTTATGAGTGAGCAAGTGTGTTGGCTAATCCGTGCC
>JADLER010000124.1 GCA_020846025.1 Bacteroidia bacterium
AAATAATTAAAACAATACAATACAATTTATTAAGTCCATTTGTTACAGATACTCTGAATCTCCCGTCTTTTATTGATGCTCAAAGATTTGCTTTAGATAATGGGGAATACACGATTGATTTAGTAGTATTAGATAATGCCACTCCAGAACTAAAATCAACACATTCTGAAAAAATATACATTGACTTTGCGCGTAATAAAAAAATATATACTTCTGATGTGCAAGCACTTGAGTCATTTAAGAAATCTAATGAGAAAACCATACTTACTAAAAGCGGTTATGAAATGATTCCTTATAACATCAATTATTATCCTAAAACACAAAACACATTAAAGTTTTATATTGAGGCTTATAATATTGATACAACGCTTGGCAATCAGGCAAAATTTGTTTATTCCTATTATATTGAAAATAGTGAAACTCATACAAAACAAATTGGGTTAAGTGCATTTCAAAAACAAAATGCAGCTAAGGTTAATCCGTTATTAGCACAGTTTGATATTAGTCAATTACCAACAGGCAACTATAATCTAGTTGTTGAAATTAGAGATTCAACTAGCCAGTTACAAGCACTAAAAAAATGGTTTTTTCAAAGACAAAGCGATGCCGTAGAAACATTAGAATCTGAGGTAAAATACATTAGTACTGTTGAAGAGTTTTTTAATTTATATCAAAATACCGATTCTTTAAAAAGCTTTGTTGAATGTTTGTGGCCCATATCAGGAACTGTAGAAAGAGAACGACAACTAACTCAAATATCAAAAAAGGACGCTGGACTGATGCGTAGTTATTTGGTTAATTATTGGCACGACCGTTCGGGTGATACCTTAGATCCTTATAAAATTTGGATAAGCTATTACAAAGAAGTTTTAGAAACCCTTACGCTATTAAAATGTGGTAAACAAAAAGGATATTATACAGATAGGGGAAGAGTGTATTTACAATATGGCAAGCCCGATCAAAGAAGCCAATATAATAGTTCACCAAATTCTTATCCATACGAGATATGGCAATATAATCGCATATACGATAGAGCAACTAATCGTTTTTACAGTAATAAGAAATTTGTATTTGCTAATTTCGAAATTGCTGATAATTGCTATAAATTAATTCATAGCGAATTAAAAGGCGAAATTTACGATGAACGTTGGCGCTTTAGGCTTGTTAATCGTTCACAACAATCCAGTAACATAGATGACACAAAACCAACTGGAACTTTTGGAAATAACATTGATGATAACTTCAATAACCCTCGCTAATTTATGAAAAACAAAGTAGCGGTAGTTATTTTAAACTGGAATGGTAAATTTTTTCTAGAAAAATTTTTACCTAAAGTGATAAGTTGCTCTCAAAACACTCAAATTATTGTTGCTGACAATTGCTCAACAGATGATAGTATTGAGTTTGTATCTACACAGTATCCCAATATTCAAATTATAAAAAACCCAAGTAATAACGGGTTTGCTAAAGGATATAACCAAGCACTAAAACAAATTGAAGCTGAATATTACATTTTACTTAACTCTGATGTTGAGGTAACTGAAAACTGGATAAGTCCAATCATTCAGTTAATGGAAAAAGATAAAGATATTGCTGCTTGTCAGCCAAAAATACTGGACTACAACTCACCGCATCAATTTGAGTATGCAGGAGCATGTGGAGGATTTATTGACAAATATGCTTATCCATTTTGTAGAGGTAGAATTTTTAATGTAATAGAAGAAGATAAACATCAATACGATGAGATAACTGAAGTGTTTTGGGCAACTGGCGCTTGCATGTTTGTAAAAGCAGAAGCATTTTGGCAAGTAAATGGTTTTGATGATGCTTATTTTGCCCACATGGAAGAAATAGATTTATGTTGGCGAATGAAAAATATTGGATATAAAATCTATGTACAACCAAAATCAATCGTATATCATGTAGGTGGTGGTACTCTACATAAGTTAAGCCCTAAGAAAACTTTTTTAAACTTTAGAAATAATTTAATTACCCTCACCAAAAACTCAACTTCCTCATTTTTATTTTTTAAAATTTTTTATCGTATGGTTTTAGATGGGGTTGCTGCATTAAAATTCTTAGTTGAAGGTAGTTATCAACATTTCATCGCTGTTATTAAAGCACATTTTTCATTTTATGCCTATTTACCTTCTACACTTCATAAAAGAAAACAGATAAAGAAACATCCTAACTACTATCCTTCTAAATCCCAAGTTTTTAATAAAAATATTGTATTTGAACATTTTATTAAAGGGATAAAAACATATAATGATTTAACATTTTAATGCGTTGAATTATTTAGCACATAGTTTCCTTTCATTTAATCATACCGAAATAATGGTTGGAAATTTTATTGCCGATTCTGTTCCTGGAAATCATTTTGAGCACTTTACCCAACCTATCATCCAAGGCATTAAACTACATCGTAAAATTGATGATTATACCGATCATCATCCTATTTACTTGAGTAGTAAACATCGTTTCAGTACTCAATTTGATAAATACAGCGGTGTTTTAATGGATATTTTTTACGATCATTTTTTAGCAAAAAACTTTCATTTATATTCTTCAATATCGTTAGATGCTTATACACAGTCGGTTTATTCAAACTTAGCTCACTATTTGCCAATAATGCCCGAACAAGCTAAGCGTTTTTATGAATATATGACTAAACATCATATTTTATTTAATTACGGAAGTGCAAGCCATATTGAAACTGTATTAACACATTTAAGTCATCGTATTAGACATAGGATTGAGTTACACCAATCTATGCCTTTATTTATAGAGCAATATGAGGAAA
The DNA here is from genome assembly GCA_020846025.1 of Bacteroidia bacterium. GTDB lineage: Bacteria > Bacteroidota > Bacteroidia > B-17B0 > Aurantibacillaceae > UBA4416. Next base: position 2,804 of record JADLER010000124.1, read on the forward strand.
TTGAGTCTGAGTTTTTCGTGTTTTTTGATGATTTGGTAGAATATTGCAAAAAACAGCCCGAATTTTTGTAAATTTGCGCCAATTTTAATAAAAACGATGATTACAACAGATATAGCCATTATTGGTGCTGGACCCGTGGGATTGTTTGCCATTTTTGAAGCAGGGCTTTTAAAAATGCGTTGCCACTTAATTGATTACCTTCCACAAGCAGGAGGTCAACTCTCAGAGATTTACCCTAAAAAACCAATTTATGATATTCCGGGCTATCCAAGCGTGTTAGCACAAGAACTAATAGATAACTTATTAAAACAAGCAGAGCCTTTTCATCCTACATTTACTTTTGGCGAAAGAATAGAAACTCTTGAAAAACGAGACGAAAGAGATTTTAGATTAGTAACCAACTTAGGCACCGAAATTTTTGCTAAAGTAGTAGTAATTGCAGGCGGACTTGGTTGTTTTGAGCCTCGTAAACCAGAAGTAGAAGGCTTATCAAAATTCGAAAACGGAAAGGGTATAAATTATATGATTATTGACCCAGAAAAATACCGAGGACAAAGAATGGTAATTGCTGGAGGAGGTGATAGCGCATTAGATTGGACAATTTTTTTAAGCGAAGTTTGTTCAGAGCTTACCTTAGTTCATAGAAGTGAAAGTTTTAGAGGTGCACCAGATAGTGTAAATAAAGTAATGAAGTTGGCAGAAGAAGGAAAAATAAAACTAATGCTTAACACCAATTTAAGTCGTGTAGATGGCGGCAATCAATTAGAGTCTGTATCAATGGTAAATGCTAAAACTAAAGAAGAAACAACTATTAAAACGGATCATTTAATTCCTTTATTTGGTTTAAGTCCTAAGTTAGGGCCAATTGAGACTTTTGGATTAAACATTGATAAAAACGCCATTGAGGTTAATACCGATGATTACTCAACAAACATTGAAGGCGTATATGCAATTGGCGACATTAACACATACACCAACAAATTAAAATTAATTCTATGTGGTTTTCACGAAGCTGCATTAATGAGCCATAGTGCATATAAATACATAAATCCAGGGGTTAAATACACCATGAAATATACAACCGTACAAGGTGTTAATGAATTTTAGAATAGCTAACTATGGCAGATATTAAAATACATATTCAAAATAACGATAATAGCATTACAACATTAGAAGCGCCAACTGACATGGGTTTAAGTTTAATGGAATTTTTAAAAGGTAATGAATATGATATTTTAGCTACTTGTGGCGGTATGGCACTTTGTGCAACTTGCCATGTAGAGGTAATTAAAGGTTTTGATAATTTGCCTGAAATTAGTAACGATGAATACGCGATGTTAGATACATTACCTAACATTACAGATACTTCACGTTTATCTTGCCAATTAAAATTAAGTGACGCCATGGATAACATCACCGTGAAAATTATGGGTGATGGCAACTAATACTTTAATGAAATTAAGTGGAATAATTTACAGAGCTTTAATTTTTTCAATGAGCTCAACTGTTCCTTTATAATCATCTGCTGAGTATTTATCGTCTTTAGCTTTTTTAATAGCCTCATTTGCTTTAGCAAGTGCTAAATCTTTCTTTTTTAGCTTGTACAATATGGCTGCGTAAGTGTCTAAATAAGCATAAATATTTTTTATTTCACAGGCTTTTTTTATCCATTGTTCGGCTTTTTCTAAAGCTTTCACATCTGTAATATTTTCATAAAAATTCCAAGATATCGAGTTCAGTACTTCTGAATGATTCAAATAATAAGCATCAGTATATTTAATTGCTAAATCAGCATATTTATCCCATTTAACTTGTCGTTCAAAAAGGGCTAAATCTGATTCAAAGAAAATACGTTCGGTATTTGGAGAACTGAATGTTTTAATTTTCATTTTTAATTGATCGTACTCTTTTTCATTAAAGTTTTTTGAACGAATCATTTGCATCAACGTAGATTTTAGAACAATATCTATCTTTGAATCCACGGCTTCTTTAGTAAATAATTCTATATACTTTTCTTTGTGTTCAACGATAAACTTAAAGGTTTTATCGTTCAAATCATTTACATGATTGAGTATAATTTGCCAATTAGGTTTGGAAAATAAAGCATCTTCTTTTTGTTCTTCAAGATAGGTTTTAGCAATATCATCTGAGTATAAACAGGTATTATCCCGTGCCTCAATATACTTTAACATAAACTCAGGATTATTTTTATTAGATTCAAATTTATCTACAAAAAATGAAAATGTAGAATCGGTCTGCATAGCTTTTTTACCGAGATTAATAAAACTTTGAGCTTCCATAGAACCAGCTACGCGATGAATAAGTTTCCCATTTCCATCAATAAATAAAAGGTTAGGATAGCACAAAACCTCATATTGTTCGGCTAATTTAATTCCCTCGCCTTTTTCCATATCAATTTTTGCATTAATAAAATTGGCATTATAAAAATCTGCTACTGCTTTATCAGTGAAAATTTTTGCAGCCATAAATTTACATGGCCCGCACCAAGTTGTATAAGCATCAATAAAGATTAATTTATTTGCTGATAATGCTTTTTCTTTTAACTCGGAAAATGACGAGTGATCAAAACGAATACCTTTATCTTGAGCAAGGGTAACTGTGGCAAAAAATAGAGTAATTGAAATTTTTAAGATGTTATTCATAATTTATTTATTTATTGAATATTTAATTCATATTTATTTAACAAGCGCTCCAAATCATACGCATTAATTTTAGCATACTTAGTAATATTTATCTCAGGGTCTATTAAGAAATTCTGCATTGATGTTAAATCAAGTCCAGATAAATTAGTGTGATTAAAAACAGATTCCTGTACATCACAATTTAAAAAACGACATTTTGACAAATCAGCATTCGAAAAGTTTACTTCGTGCATTTTACAATGTTTAAAAGTACTTGAATTTAATTTTTTACTATCAAACGAAGCATAATCGGTTAGGCAATTTTCGAGATGAATTTCAAAAGCAAAATCTTTTGCTTGATAAAAATTTACACCAATGAGTTTACAATTTCTAAAAGTTACATTTTGTAATTTTGAAGCATGTAATTTACAATTACTAAGGTTACATGAAGTAAATGTACATTGACTAAATCCTATATTTGATATATCGGTAATGGTACAATTTTCAAATTCATAGTTTGTGTATTCATCAAACTCAAAATTCTTATTCGAAAAATCTCGTTGTGAAATAACCTGTAATTTTGTTTGCGAAGCCATATTTTTTATCTACAATTTTTGAGATAATCGGTTTTTAAAAATACACTTTTTTATTACACTAAAAAACTTAATAAACACTAAAAAAAAGGAGGCTATCGCCTCCCATTTTTCACTAAACTAAACCGAACAAACACAAAATTTTATATTATTAGCCCAAATAGCCCACCAACATTTTACTGTGAGATGTACGTTTTAGGCGTCGTACTGCTTTTTCTTTTATTTGGCGTACTCTTTCTCTGGTTAATTCAAATTTCTCTCCTATTTCTTCTAATGAATGGGCATGAGAGCCGCTTAATCCATAATAAAGTCTAATAACATCTGCCTCACGCATTGTTAAAGAAGATAAAGCGCGTTCAATTTCATTTCTCAGGCTTTCAAGCATTAATGAATTATCAGGAGCTTCTTCATGTTTATTTTCAATTAATTCATACATGCTTCCTCCATCTTCATTAATATTTAAAGGTGCGTCCATACTCATGTGTCGCCCCTGATTTCTCATAATATCTCTTATATCATCTGGTAAAATATCCAAAGCTTCAGATACTTCTTCGGCTGTAGGCTCACGTTCTAAATCTTGTTCTAACTTAGCATACACTTTATTAATTTTATTGATTGCACCTATCTTATTTAAAGGTAATCTTACAATACGTGATTGTTCGGCCAATGCTTGCAAAATAGATTGACGAATCCACCAAACAGCATAAGATATGAATTTAAAACCACGCGTTTCATCAAAGCGTTGTGCCGATTTTATTAACCCCATATTTCCTTCGTTTATTAAATCGGGTAAACTTAACCCTTGGTTTTGGTATTGTTTTGAAACAGAAACCACAAAACGCAAATTTGCTTTTACTAATTTATCTAATGCTTTTTGATCGCCCGCTTTAATTTTTTGAGCCAGTATTACCTCTTCTTCAGCGGTAATTAATTCTACACGACCTATATCTTGTAGATACATGTCTAATGAAGCTGTTTCACGATTTGTGATTTGCTTGGTTATTTTTAACTGTCTCATAACTAATAATTTTTGAGGTTCTATATTATATTACGAAATATTATTAATTAAGTTACAGCATTTTGAGTGAATGTATTGTTTAAATGATTGAACTAGAATATTGAATTAGTAGCAGTTTTAAATTTAAGTAAGATACAGCTTTCTTTTAATCAAAATTCTACTTTATTTTAAATCTCAAACCTACATAAAACATTCTACCATAAATTGGTCCCCACACCATACTAGCATCAAAATATTTGTTGTATGGTGCATCACTTGCCACAATTGGATTTTGTTGTTTATAATCTAAAGCGTTTTCAACTCCTAAATACACATGAAAATCGGCACGTTTAATTTTAGTCATATATGTTACTTGCGACAACACATTATAAAAATCTGGAGAATAAGATGCGCGTTGATACTCGCTAGGATTATTAAGTGTTTGCGGTAGTCGTTTTCTACCATTATACTGTAAAGTAGCATCAAACATCCAATGTTTATTTTTAGTTTCATACGACAAATTGATAAATGCCCTATGAGTAGATACTAATGCCTTTTGCATTAATCCAGATTTATAATTCACTCTTGTATCAACATAGCGATAAGCAGTTTTCATATTTAGTCGTTTACGAATTTCCCAACCAAATTCGGCTTGAGCCGTATTAGAATATGAAGAACCTTGCAGATTATACAACCAAACTTGTTGTGTATTATAATCCACATCTACTACCACTTGTTGTGTAAAATCGGTTCGATATAAATCAATGGTGATATATGCTTCCTTATAATTTAATTTCATTTTTTGAGTAAAATTAAATCCGTAATTCCACCCAGTCTCTGGTTTTAATCCATAAGGCATTTTTAAATCAGAAGGTTGAATGATCCAATCTCTTGATGATGCCATTAAAGCTGTGTTTTCTGCAAATACATTAGCTGTTTTTAAGGCTCTACCACCACTAACACGAAACACCGTTTTGCTTTCATTTAAAGCATATCTAAGATGTAGCCTTGGTGTGAAAAACAGGCCATAATAGTTGTGATAATCCGCTCTTAATCCGGCTACCACATTAAATTTATCCTCTTTATTATGTGCCATTTCTATAAATGCTCCGCCCACATTCTCCTCTCGATTAAATTTGAATAATCGGTATTTTTCATCTACAAAATCATTCAAATAACTGGCTCCAATTTTATAAGTATTTGCAGTCGTTCCAATAATCCCTTGATAGATATAATTGGCATAAAAGGTTTTTTGTATGCCATTATAAGAGTTTAGGCCATAATAATTGTGTTGCTCATGATTCAAATACGAAAGTTGTAGCCCCATACTAGTTCCTGGTTTTTTCCGAAACACATAACCTGTTTTGCTATACACTTCCCATTTGGAATTTTTAATACCTATTTTGTATAACAAAGCAGTGTCTGCCATAATTCCTCCCATTTTATGACCTTCGAGATTTGTAGAATCCATTACATTAAGATATTGTCCTCCAACTCTATCATCTATCATATAACCACCACCAAATTGTGCCTCAAAGCCATTACCCGAATTATAAGCATATTTATTTAAAACATTATATTGTTTACCTATAGGAATATCCATAAAGCCATCTGCATTTAAGTCTTCTTTCATGGGATTAAAACTAGTATGAGTTAGCAACCCAACTGAGAATTTTTCATTAAAACGATGTTTTAAGTTTAAGTTGTATTCATTACGTGCATTTTGATTGATATAGGTGTTAAAATGTAATCTATCAGAGGTTTCTGGATTTTGAAGTTCTGTATTAATTTGTCCTGTGAAACTTTCATAACCATTTACTACCGAACCAGCGCCTTTACTCAATTGTATAGACTGAATCCATGTCCCAGGAATAAAACTTAAACCATAACCATTGGCTAGGCCTCTCATATAAGGCATGTTCTCTTTTGTAATTTGAGCATATTGACCTGATAATCCTAGCATTTGTATTTGTTTACTTCCAGTTACCGCATCCGAAAAATTCACATCTACACTTGGGTTTGTTTCAAAACTCTCCGATAAATTACAACAAGCAGCTTTCATCAATGAACGTTCATTAAGTGTTTCTACTTTAATTGGATTTAAATACGATAACTCAGTTCCAGTACTTTCGTACACCACTTCTACTTCGTTTAAAGCAACGCCTCCTTTAAGTCGAATTGTAATAAATTTCGTGGTATCTTTTACATTTAATGTATCACTTTTAAAACCTAATGCTGTTACAATTAATTGCTTACTCTCTTTCGATGTTGGAATATTAAATCGTCCATTAGCATTAGTTGTTGTACCAATGGAAGTATTTAACCAAAATATTGTTACACCAGGTAAATCGGTTGTATCCTTTTTATCTAAAGATATTTCTTGCACTTTACCTTTTACCTGTGCCCAATAAGGCATAGCAAGAAATATCCCCAAGAGGAAAAATAATAACGTTCTCATTATAATTTAAATTATAGAGTTATTATTTTTTCTCGCAGTGTTTACTTTCGTATTTGCAACAATCAGGCAAACCATTATAAGCTTTTAAATCAGCTTCTTTGTTAGCTGTTTTATGGCCGGATTTAGCAATAGCTGTTTCTATTTGTTCTATGCTTACTTTTTTAGTATCAAAAGTAATTGTAATTGCTTGAGTTTCTTCATTCCAAGTTGCATCCTTAACACCTTTTATATCTACTGAATTTTCAATGCGTTCTTTGCACTCATCGCAATTTCCTTTTACAGCAATGGTAGATGTTTGTATAGTAGATTGAGCAGCTAATTGGATGGATGTAAATAATCCAAGTATTAAAATGATTGATTTCATATTGATTAGTATTTTAAGTTTAAATATTTAATAAGTTGTTTGAGTGGTATCAATCAACAAATCAAATTCTTAAAACACTAATATCAACAATATGATTTTGGATTAAATTAGGTGGATGCGTAATTAAATGATTTAGCGTAATATCTTCACCTAGGTATTGAAACGCATAATGAATTGATGAAAGAACAATAATAAATAACTTAGTAATACTTGTTTTAATTTCAGAAACTGCTTTATCAATAAAAAAGCTTGCCTGAAACGACACATGCTTACTATCATTTTCACAACAATCATCTGTATTTTCTTCATCATCACAACAAGAGGAAGAATCAGTAATTATTGAAATTTCTTCTAATTCGCCACCACAATAATGCGCAATCACACACACTCCAACCGTAGTAAATAAATACACACTTACTAAGGAAATATAAAATATTTTAAGGAATAAGGACTTCATTTATCTTTTACAAAAATACTGTGTTTTATTATTCAATTATATCTATTTTGTTAAAAATTTCAAAGTTCTTTTAGTCCATCTATTCAAGTACTAATTTTCTTGAAACGACTTGTTGTTCGTTAATTATCTCAATGGTATAAAATCCTTTTGTAAATGATTTAACATCGATTTGATAATTTAAAGTAGGTGAAGCATTTTTAATTTTATCTTCATACACTATTTTTCCAGAAACATCATAAAGTTTAATTAATAATGACGAACCAAACTCTTTCACAAAAGAAATTCTTAGATTATCAGTTGTAGGATTAGGTAATATTTTAATCAAATTATCAATATTTGTTTCTGATACACCCGTATAAACTCCTGAAAAAGACAGGTCATCAATCCATAAATAATCATTATTACCAGGATATGGTCCACTTGCTTCAAAATAAATGATACAAGAATCTGGCGCATTAGAATCCACATAAGTTAATGGAATACTAAAGCTTTGCCAATTCATTGCCATACCTTGTAATTTTAAATTACCGTTAGCCACTGGTACTCGAACTTGATTTACATTATCCCAACGCGTTAAATAAACTTTTGCAGAACCTTGACTCGTGTCAAATATCATGTGTTGCCATTTACCTGTTAAACTCAATGGTTTTTGAGAAAATGGGAAGCCCGATTTTGGTAATTTAGTAACTGAATCTATGACACCACTCACTGCTATTCCATTAATAACAGATGAACCATACGTTCTTGACGTTAATTTTAAATACGAATTACCTGGGTTTCCTGGCGTTCCCTTAGTTGCCGTTTGAACTGTATAAGTATTATTTAAAGTTCCCCAACTATTTGGTACACTATATGTAGATACAGCTGTCCAATTTTCGAAGCTTGCATTAGGTATTTGAGCAAACAATCCAATTGGCAAGAAAACATATAAAAACAGTCTTAGTTTTTTCATATTCTAAATATTAATTAAAACCCAAGTTACAATAATATTTAGTCAGAAACAATAGAAAGTTTTAAACCATGTTTTCCGTATTATCAGTTGTAGGAGGAACTATATTTGATTCGATAGTTTCGTTTACTTTAGTTTCTATTTCAGACTCTTTATCAAAAGGGCGTTTTCCAAATATAGCTTCTAAATCTTCTTTAAAAATCACTTCTTTTTCTAATAATTTCTCAGCTAATTGTGTTAACTTTTCTTTGTTAGCTAATAAAATAGCTTTGGTTCTTGCATAGGCAATATCAACCATTTTTTTAACTTCTTCGTCTATTGTTTTAGCTGTACTTTCGCTATATGGTTTACTAAAACTATATTCACTTTGACCCGTACTATCGTAATAGCTAATATTACCTATTTTTTCATTTAAGCCATAATACACTACGCTGGCATAAGCTTGACGAGTTACCTTTTCTAAATCACTTAATGCTCCAGTTGAAATTTTCCCGAAGATAACTTCCTCGGCTGCTCTTCCCCCCAAGGCTGCACACATTTCGTCAATAATTTGTTCGGTCGTAGTTATCTGGCGTTCTTCTGGTAAATACCAAGCAGCACCCAATGAACGACCACGAGGCACGATGGTAACTTTAATAAGTGGAGAAGCGTGTTCGCACATCCAACTCACAGTTGCGTGACCTGCTTCGTGGAAAGCAATAGTGCGTTTTTCGGAAGGAGTTATAATTTTATTTTTCTTTTCTAAACCTGCAATGACTCTATCTACTGCATCTAAAAAATCCTGTTTACTTACTTGCTTTTTATTAGAACGAGCGGCAATTAGGGCTGCCTCATTACAAATATTAGCAATATCAGCTCCACTAAATCCAGGTGTTTGTTTTGCTAAAAATTCCACATTTACCGAATCATCAATTTTAATTTTTTTCAAATGCACTTTAAAAATTTCTTGGCGTTCAACTACATCTGGCATATCTACATATATTTGTCTATCAAATCGGCCAGCACGCATTAACGCTCTATCTAAAATATCCGCACGATTGGTAGCAGCCAATAAAATTACGCCACTATTAGTGCCAAAACCATCCATTTCGGTTAATAACTGATTTAAAGTGTTTTCTCTTTCATCATTTCCTCCTGTGGCTGCATTCTTACCACGGGCTCTACCTATGGCATCTATTTCATCAATAAAAATAATACAAGGTGATTTTTCTTTAGCTTGCTTAAATAAATCTCTAACTCTTGATGCGCCAACACCAACAAACATTTCAACAAAATCAGAACCTGATAAAGAGAAGAATGGTACTTTGGCTTCGCCAGCCACTGCTTTTGCTAATAAAGTTTTACCAGTTCCTGGAGGTCCAACTAATAAGGCACCTTTAGGAATTTTAGCTCCTAAGTCAGTATATTTTTTAGGATTTTTCAAGAAATCAACTATCTCCATCACTTCAATTTTTGCTCCATCTAATCCTGCCACATCATTAAATGTAACATTTACATTGGAGTCTTTATCAAATAATACAGCTTTAGATTTTCCGATATTAAATATTTGGCCAGGTCCACCAGAACTACCACCTCCCATACGACGCATCATAATTATCCAAAAAACAATCATGATAGCGATAGGTAATAACCATCCCATGTGATCAGACCAATTAGTGCGTTCTTCGCTAGATGGCGCCACCCTCAATGTCTCTGGAATATTCGCATTTGCCTGAACTGAACGTACTTGCTCTAAAAAATCTTTGACATCAGGAATTGACATTCTAAAATGTGGCCCTTTGATAGCCTTAGGATTTGGGAAAAGTGGTACTACTTTTCCTGATTTAGAATCGACATAGGCATAACGAGGTAATGAAAGACTATCAGTTTTTATTGTGATTTCAGCCATCTTGTTATTAACAATAACAATAGACTGCACATCGCCTTTTGCCAACATGTCTTGTTCAAATTTTATTTGATCAACTTCATGTGTTCTGCCTTCAAAATCTTGACCAAAAAATACAAAGGTAAGTAGTGCTAATATTACTAAGCCATAAATCCAATAAAATGTATTACCTCCATTATTATTACCACTACCTCCAAATGGATTGGAAGATTTTTTCCCAAATCTTTCCTTCATTTTCTCAAATTGCTTTTTTCTTTCTTCGTCGGCCGAAGGCTTATTATTAGAAGTATTTTGTTGTTGTTCGCTCATAAAAATTTTCTAAAAGAGTTCTTTATTAAAAAAGATGTTAATTGATATGTGTAATTTCAGCATCAGCCCATAATGCCTCTAGGTTATAGTAGTCACGTGTATCTCTTAATAAAACATGTGCTACAATATTTATATAATCTACTAAAATCCATTCGGCATTTTGGAAACCTTCGCTATGATATGGTTTCTCTCCTGTTTTCTTTGTAACAACATCTACCATCGCATCAGCAATTGACTGCACGTGTGTGTTACTATCGGCATCACATAACACAAAATAATCAGATACTCTATTTTCTAATTTTGTTAAGTTTAATATGGTTATGTTTTTTGCCTTCTTTTCTTGCATACCTTGAACCACTGCGTCTAATAAACTAGTGGTTTGAGATTTGGTGCTTGTTTTTTTTGGTCGCTTTGAAGTGAGTGAATTTTTTTTCTTGCTCGCACTATAAATCAAACGATTGGCTTCTTTTTGAGCTTTTTCTTTTTCAGTAGTTGTGCTTTTAGACTGCTTTTTAGTGGCAGCTTTCTTAGGGCTTGCTTTTTTAGTTGGTGCAGTTTTTTTGGTTGCCTTCTTTTTTACAACTGATTTTTTTACCGTTTTTTTTATCATAATTTATAGTTGCGAATAATTTTCCGTTTTATATTTTTGTTTCCAGTTCTGCAAAGAACAAATTTAACCTTTTTACCCGAATGGAGACACTGTTTATCGGAAAGAATATGCTTTTTTTACCTGAGGTGGAAAGTACCAATACCTATGCCATGAACCTGTTAAGGAATGTTAATGCCATAGAAGGCACTACAATTATTACCGATCATCAAACAAAGGGAAAAGGACAAAGAGGTAGCCTGTGGCATAGCAATATAGCGCAAAACCTCACAACATCTATAATTTTAAAACCACATTTTTTAAGCATCAACGCCTCATTTTATTTAAGCAAAATAAGTGCATTAGCGGTGCATGACGTATTGACTGAAATTTTTGCTAATCGCCATTATGACATTAAAATAAAATGGCCAAATGACATTTTGATTGATAAACAAAAAATTGCAGGTATTTTAATTGAAAATAATTTCTCACATACCAATATTCAAAGTTCGGTTTTAGGCTTTGGTATTAATGTTAATCAAACTGATTTTGACAATTACAACAGGCAAGCTACTTCTATAAAACTTTTATTAAACCAAGATTTTGAGAGAGAGGAATTATTACAAAAATTGTGTAAAAATATAGAGAAGTGGTATTTAAAACTAAAAGAAGGCAAACAAGCCATGATTGATGAACAGTATTTTAAAAACTTATACCTAATGCAACAAGTTGCTATGTTTGCCGATGCACATGAAAAACGATTTATGGGAAAAATTAAAACCATTACGCCTAAAGGGCATTTAGTACTTGAGTTAGAACATGATGTCATTAAAGAGTTTGATGTGAAAGACATCCGATTTTTAAGTTAAGAAATAATTGATAATTGATACTTAAAGCGTACCTTTACCATTTATTAAATTTATAATAAATGACCGTTGATTCACTTTTAAAGCGTGCCGAAAATTTAGAGTTTTTATCCATTGAAGAAGGGATGTTTTTGTACCAACATGCTTCTACTTCGGCATTAATGTTTGTAGCTAATCAAATTAGAAATATTAAGAAAAACAATTCACCAAAAGTAACTTGGCAAATAGATAGAAACTTAAACACCACCAATGTATGTATTGCCAATTGTAAATTTTGTAATTTTTATCGTATTCCAGGTCATGCCGAAAGTTATATTACAGACATTGAAACATACAAGCAAAAAATAGAAGAAACCATTAAATATGGCGGAGATCAATTGTTATTACAAGGAGGGCATCATCCCGATTTAGGTTTGAGTTTTTATGTCAATCTTTTTAAAGAATTAAAAACTTTATTTCCTCAAATTAAATTACATGCCCTCGGTCCTCCAGAGGTAGCACATATCACAAAACTCGAAAAATCAACTCATGCCGAAGTTTTAAAAGCATTAAAAGAGGCGGGTTTAGATAGTTTACCCGGAGCAGGAGCAGAAATCTTAAACGATAGAGTGCGCCGCCTCATCTCAAAAGGAAAATGCACAGGAAGAGAATGGTTAGATATTATGCGTGCTTGTCATCAATTAAATATTACAACATCTGCAACCATGATGTTTGGTCATGTAGAAACTATTTATGAACGCTTTGAACATTTAGTGTGGCTGCGCGAGGTACAAAACGAAAAACCTAAAGACTCAAAAGGATTCTTAGCTTTTATACCTTGGCCATTTCAAGATGATGGCACATTACTAAAAAGAGTAAAAGGTATTTCAAATAACGTGAGTGCTGATGAATACATTCGTATGTTAGCACTTAGTAGGATTATGTTACCAAATATAGAAAACATTCAAGCATCGTGGCTCACTGTTGGTAAACAAACAGCACAAATTTGTTTACATGGCGGAGCAAATGATTTTGGAAGTATTATGATAGAAGAAAATGTGGTAAGTGCCGCTGGTGCCCCACATCGTTTTACTTATAAAACCATTCAAGATGCTATTAAAGAAGCAGGATTTATTCCACAGCTCCGAAATCAACAATACGGTGAAAGAGAATTACCTGTAAATATTCAAGAGCAAACTATTAATTACTAAATAAGCAGGAAGCAGTTAATTTACTGTTTTATCTTCCTGTTTTCTTCATAACGATATATTTGCCGACCAAGTTCGGCTAAAAAAGGGAGTGCAATGCTGTTATACTCATATTTACCATCATTTATCACTCCATCTTCATTCGTATAAATTACTGCACTCAACATAAATTCAATACTTTTTTTCTCATTAGTTATATAAGCGCAATCTGACATAAAACCATAAGATTGTCCTACTATATTTGTAATTTTAATATCAGAATCTGTTATGTTTTTTTTGCTATCTCCAAATAAAAAGTATTTCTTATAACTATCATAATATGATTTATTATAAGTTGGATAAGAAGATTCTCTAGGATATTGGGTTAAATATTGAATCAACATTTTTCTGTCATCATTTATTATATTATAACGTTTCTCAAATGGCAAATAATCATTAAAAATTAATCTTTGTAAGATAGAATGAGTGTTATCTAACGACATATAGTTCATATATGAAAAATCTTTAGGTTCGTTCACTTTTTTATTTTTTGAATTGATATAAGCATTCCCAATTTTCACATTGCCTAAAGGGTGCTTATAATTTATTTCTGAAACTTGGTTTGGAACCGATGCAATTGGTTTTAAATTTTCATCATAAAATACAACGGCATTTGTATTGGTGTTTTCCTTTCCTACACATCCTCCATCAAAGCGATGCACAATTCTTATATTTGGATAACCCAACTCATTTAAGCGCTGATGTATATAATCGGTTCCTAAAAATTCATAGATACGGCTATAGGCAAAATTATCACTCACCAATGCCATTCTTTTAATATACTGTGCTACACTTGGATAATTATTTTTAGAAGTTGTGTCAATTTTTACAGTATGTTGGCAAGCATTTGAGCTATCAGTAAACATAATAGTTTGACTATAAATTCTAAGTGCTTTTGTTTTTTCTAAAGCTAAAATAGCACAAGGTAATTTTACTAAACTTGCACAATAAAAATAATTAGAAGAATCGAGGTGAAAAGTGTGCGTTGTAAAATGTGGAGTGCCAGTTGCGTCTCTATCAATTTGAGTATAAATTATCTGTAGTTTATATTTCTGATATTGATGAGTAATCTTAGTAAGCAAAGGGCTTTTTGAAAAAACAGAATCAAAAGTAAAAGTTGTTTGAGCCTGAATACTATATGAAACAGAAAAAATAATAAATATTAAAATAAGCTTTATCTTCAATTGCTGTTACTGCCAGCCTGTGAAAAAACTCAATATAATCAACACAAGCTGTTTGTTATTTGTGAAACTAAAATACAAATAAAAATGGAAAACAACTAATGCTGGTTATCTGAGCCAAGTAGAAATATCATTCAACACAGTTTTAAATCGAAGCAGAGCTTCGTTTTGTATTCTTCATTATTTAAAACGAAACTAAGAAAGCCAAATGATTTTTAAAAGCCGATTTATTCAGTAATAATTTTAATCGCAAGTTTTTTCTCAATCTACTGCTTTACGGCTATCATAAAGTTACTGTTTTTATCTCTAAAATTATAACCAATTCCAAAACCTAAAGGTTTTGAACCTTGTAAATGAGATAATGAATCTAAATCGCGTTGGTAATGTTGCGCAAACATTGGAATTGGCTTAGTATAATCGCCATAAAAGTAATATTTCCATTTTACTTTACTCTCGGTAAAATAATGAAAAGCAATACCGCTATCATCTTGAATAATAGCTTTACTTTGTTCTAAAATAACTTGTCTAATGATTGAAAAATAATCTTTGTGCATCAAATAAGACGCTCCTTTGAGATAGGTATTAATTTCTCCCATTTGTTTTAAATAGTTAGAGAAATTTTGATTATGCTTTAACCCTGCATCCGAAGCATTTAATGAAAAATAGTATAAAACATTAGGTGTCTGATTGATATCGTTAAACTTAATTTCAACACCTCGAGTATTAGTTTTTAACTTTTGTAATTTTTCAAATGTACTTACAAATTCAATTTGTCCTAAACTATCCACTATTACAGGTTTTATAGAGGCAAGTTGATTTCCTGTACGTTTTAAAAACAAACAAAGAAGATGTAATGTCCCATTGACTTCTTCATTTTTTAAGTCTTCTTTCATACTTTGAGTTCTAAAAAAACTAAATTTTAATATGGCATTTAACGAGGTGTTAATTTTTTGAAAATAGGATTCTAGTGAATCAGTTTCTTCTTTTTTAAATACAGGCAAACTTCCCACTGGCTCTAAGCCAATCATAACATACTTATCTGCTTTTGGAAAAAATGTTTGAGCATGTAAAATATCGGGGCCTGAAAAAGGGTAAAATAACGTAGATTGATTTGAAACGATTTTAGAAATTTCATTTTCTCTAAAGTTTTTAAGACGTGCTATTCGCGTGGTATCATAAGATTTCCAACGTTTGCTGAAACTTTTACTAAAGTCTTTAAAATCTTCAGATTTTTTCACAAAATCAAACATGTTATTATCATCATCAATACCAGAAATAATATTAGCTAAAGCATTTAAACTATCATCTATTTCAAAACTTTTCTTGGTTTCGGGTAGTTCTTCTTTCACAACTATAGAATCTTTTACCTCCGAGGCTTGAGTAGTCGTGGCTTTGTTATCTATTTGTTGTTGGCTTTGTTCAGTAGTACAAGCACACAAACAGCATAAACTCATTATTGTAATAAATTGCTTCATAAATATTCTTTGTCATTTAATAATAAATGTTTTTTGTTTTGTTTTCCAAATCCATTAATTAAAAACCAAACAAAACAGCCAATGACAATTAAACCAATTCCATACAAACTCATTTTAGGTTTACTATAAAATCCAAAACCAATAATCCAAGCATTTATTATTAAGAAAATAATTGGTGTTACAGGATACGCCCAAGTTTTATAATGGGTTGTTAGGTTTGAAAACTTATACCTTAAAATAAATACCCCAAAAACCGTCAAAAATGTAAATACAGATAAAATAAATCCAATTAATTCCAACACATCATTAAAACTTGCAGTAAGTATAAGAATTAATGCAATCGCGGATTGTGATATAATAGCAAGGTAAGGAACACCTTTTTTATTTTCGATTGATAAAAATTGAAGTGGCTTTAAATTTTTCCCAATACTAGATGCAACACGAGGTCCAGCCATTATCATGGCGCTAATTGAAGAAATTAATAAAATAGCTATGACAATACCTACCACACTTGCAACTTGTTCTCCCAACATGTTTTGCGCACTTATGTAGCCAATCTCTACTTGCCCTGCCAATTGAGAAATAGGTGTGGTATATAGAAATATATAATTTAAAACAACATACAGAATTGTTACTAAAATCGTTCCAATAAATAAAGATTTTGGTAAATTTTTAGTTGGGTTTTCAATTTCATCTGTCATATACGAAGCCGCATTCCAACCAGAATACGAATACGATACCCAATATAATGAAATAGCAAACGAACCACTAAATATATTAGAAACAGTTTGCTCATCTGGCATGATAGAAATGGTATGGTGTGGAATTGTGATGAAGCCAAGAAAAATAAATAATAGGATAAAAATCACTTTGATGCTTGTTGAAATACGTTGAAAGGCAGCTCCAATTTTTAAATCGTAAGCATGAATACAAGTGATAAGGACAACAATACTCACTGCCAAAAATGCACTATTTATATTTTCATAAACTCCATTTACATATTGCCCTAATGCCATTGCTGCCAAAGCAATTGGTGCGGCAAAACCAACAGTTGCACTTACCCAACCAGACAAAAAGCCCACTAAAGGGTGATACAACTTAGATAAATAAATGTATTCTCCTCCACTATTAGGAAAAGCCGATCCAATCTCGCCATACACCAATGCGCCACATAGTGCCATTACACCACCAATAACCCATAATAATAAAATTGCAGTGATACTTTGTATATCAATTACCTGAAAACCAAGTGATGTAAAAACTCCTGTTCCTATCATATTGGCAATAACAACGGAGATGGCCGTAGTCAATCCTACTTTATTTTTAATCATAAATATTAATCGTAAGATTGAGTTGATTTAGAGGCTAATTCCAACATTATTTGGTATTGCTCAGGAGTAAGGTCATTATAATAGAAATTTATAGGATTAACTTTTTCGCCATTTTTAATAACTTCGTAATGCACATGAGGTCCTGTACTTAAACCAGTACTTCCAACATATCCAATTAATTCACCTCGCTTTACTTTATTACCTGCTTTAGTGGCAATTTTACTCATGTGTCCATACAATGTTTTATAACCAAATCCATGGTTAATAATAACATGGTTTCCATAGCCATGCCCAGAAGCATCTGCTAATTCAACTGTTCCATCACCAGTAGCGTATATTGGTGTGCCTTGTTCAGCTGTAAAATCCATGCCAGGATGAAACTCTTGAGTTTTGTATATGGGATGAGTTCTCCAACCATAACCACTTGGCATGTGTTTGAGGTCTTTATTATTCAACGGCATGATAGCTGGAATAGAGGCAATCATTTTTTCTTTACTTTTTGCCAATTTTACCACTTCATCAAACGATTTTGATTGAATATATAATTGCTTGGTCAGTTTATCTAAACGCTCGGTTGTTACTTTCATTAAATCAGTATTTTCATACCCCTCCAAATCTTTATACCTATCACTTCCACCAAAACCAGCCTGCCTAATAGAAGTGGGAATAGGTTCTGCTTCAAAAATTACACGATAAATATTATCATCTCTATCTTGTAAATCGTTTAATACTATTTGTACTTGGTTCATTTTTTTATTTAACAAATCGTATTGCAACTTCATTACTTCGGCTTCTCTTCTTAGTTGTTTTTCTTTAGGAGAATCAATAAAACGGTAGGCAATTAACATGGTAATAACCGCAAACACTAAGCCAATAGCCAAATAAGACAACACTTGAAAAAAGCGTTGCTTAAATGTAACACGTACCCGTTCATAGGTTAATGACTTGGTGTTAAATTTATATTTAACTTTTGACATTTAGTTGCCTTAAATTTACCTTACAAAGATAAGAAAATTGTAACAAGACAAGGTATAATATTTACACTTCAAAGACTATAACTCTTATGATGACAACAATTAATTTTTATAGTGAGTTTATTTGGAACTTATAAATATCGCTAAACAATATCCTTGTATATAAAAATAGATTCATCTTACTTAAAATCCATTCAAGCTAAAAATATATCATTTTGATTAGAATAGACTTATTAAAAATTAACTATTAAAGTTTCGAACTCCATAATTTTATTTCTATGGAATTGGGTATTGGATATTTAGTATTCATTTTATATCTAATTTTTTACTTCTAGATTAAGTTTTTATAATTCACATATATTATGTAATTTTGAATTATTCTAAATAAGACTAAATTGTCTGAATTAAAGATTCATTACTAACTAAAAAATTTAAATCTTATGAGTTATAAATCAATCAATACCGAACAAGGCCATTGGGTTTTAGCAAAAATGGGGAAAAGAGTGTTAAGACCAGGAGGAAAGGAATTAACTATGAAACTAGTGAATGGGCTACAAATCACAAAAGAGGATGAAATAGTAGAATTTGCGCCAGGAATGGGATTTACTGCAAATTTATTATTGCAAAAATACCCTAAGAACTATACAGGTGTAGAACTTAATGAAGAAGCTGCTCAATTGCTGCAAGCCAAAATTAATTCTACACATTACAAAGTGCTAAATGCCAGTGCTTCCGAAACTGGCCTTGCTACATCATCAGTTACAAAGGTAATTGGCGAGGCTATGCTTACCATGCAACCTGATCATCGAAAATCCGAGATTATGAGAGAGGCTTATCGAATTTTAAAGCCAGGTGGATGTTATGGTATTCATGAATTAGGTTTAGCACCAGATAATTTAGATTTTGAAATTAAAAAAGAAATACAGCAAGGCTTGGCTAAATCTATTAAAGTAAATGCACGTCCGTTAACAAAAACGGAATGGTGTACTTTATTAGAAAAAGAAGGATTTAAAATTAAACTAGTTGAGGAAAATGCGATGGATTTACTAAAGGTAAAACGTATCATTGCTGATGAAGGAATTTTAAGAACTCTAAAAATTGGACTTAATGTACTCACACATCCAGAAGAAAAAAAGAAAATATTTAAAATGAGAGAGACATTTAAAAAATATGAAAATCATTTAATTTCTTACGCAATTGTTGCCGAAAAATAACCTAATTTTATAATAACATATCACAATGAGTACAAATAATAAGATGTATCCTGAGGCTACAGCCGAAAGCTTAAAGAAGAAAGCAGATTTAGCTCCTAAGCAAATGGAAGCTTGGAAGAATTTTAGTAGAACGATATTTAAAGAAGGTGTTTTGGATGAGAAAACTAAACAACTTATTGCAGTAGCAGTGGCTCATGTTACGCAATGTCCTTATTGCATTAAATCGCATGTGCCACAGGCTATGAAAAAAGGAGCAAGTAAAGAGGAAATAATGGAAGCTATCTGGGTTGCTTCAGAGATGCGTGCGGGTGCAGCTTATGCACATGCCACCATAGCTATTGATGCTATGGAGGATTAATTATTTATTAAACATGACAAAGCCATTATACCAATATTTCACTCAAGATCATCGACGCCTTGAAATTTTATTTGAAAAGGCTACTGAAAATAAGAGCGAAATACAAGAAATGTATTACCATCAATTTAGAGTTGGTTTATTAAAACACATCAAGATGGAAGAGAAAATCTTATTTCTTGCGGCACAAAAAGCAAATGGGAATATACCATTGCCTTTAGCGGCTAAATTACGACTCGATCATGGCGCACTTACCTCTTTAATGGTTGTACCACCAAGTGCTGAAGTTATAAAAGTAATAAAACACGTTATTGAGTTACACGATCAACTTGAAGAAAAGGAAGGGGGGATGTACGAAGCTTGCGAACAACTTACCGAACATGAAACGGAAAATATTTTACTGCAACTCAATCAAACTACCGAAGTGCCAGTACATCCATATAACACAGCAGGCTATGCCTTGGAAGCAGCTAAACGGGCACTAACAAGAGCAGGTTTTGATTTTGATACCTTAGCAGCATTATAAATAAGCTAAAAAAAAAGATGAGTATTGTTTAATACTCATCTTCGTTAAAAAAGAAGTCGTCTTTTGTTGGGTAATCAGGCCAAATATCTTCAATGGTATCGTAGGCTTCGCCTTCGTCTTCCATTTCTTGTAAATTTTCTATTACTTCCATTGGTGCACCCGAACGAATAGCAAAATCAATCAACTCATCTTTGGTTGCTGGCCAAGGCGCATCTTCTAACCATGATGCTAATTCTAGTGTCCAATACATAATGTTAAGGTTTAATTTTCACGCAAAAGTAAAAAAATTATTGAATTATGCTAACACCTTCTTTAAAATTATTTGTTTCTTAATTTTATTTCAAATAGCACATTATCAGATAGTTATGTTGATTACAGGAATCTGTTTTGGATCAAATTTTAAAATCACGTTCAAAAACAGTGTTATTTAAACCTTCTAATACTAATTTGTAATCTCCTTTTTTAAGTCCTTTTATATTAAAAATGGCTTCGTAATTGTTTTGTTCTGGCAAAATCCATTTCCCTAACATATCTGAAACTTTTTGCCCTTTAGCATCTATAATATAACAA
>JADLER010000125.1 GCA_020846025.1 Bacteroidia bacterium
CAAGGAATTGTTGTGATTATATGGTGTGCACTGATTATGGGTAGCATGGATAATGTGATTCGATTTTTATTAGCTAAACGCATGGCTGATGTTCATCCAATTGTAACCGTTTTGGGCTTATTGGTTGGGGTAAAATATTTGGGTATTACAGGCTTAATTTTTGGCCCTTTATTAATTTCTTATTTTTTAATTTTATTGAAAATATATTATTCAGATTATCAAAAAGGAAGCTATAAACACAAAGTTAAAGAGCCTACACTGCAAATAGGCGTACCATTTATCTACCACAAAACAATTAACCAAAAAGGTAAACAACCTTAAACCATTTTTAAAATGAAAAAAATAGGATTCATACTTTTAGTAATTATTACATCATTTATATCAGGCTTTGCCTTAAAATCTTATATTGATAAACAAGAGAAAAACACAATTAATGATAAAAAAGTAACAGGCATTGGAGGTATTTTCTTTAAATGTAAAAATCCGAGATTACTAAGGGAATGGTATCATACACATTTAGGAATCAACACAAATCAATATGGTGCTGTATTTGAGTGGTATCAGGGAGCCGACAGCACTAAAAAAGGCTTTACACAATGGTCGCCTTTTAATGAAAAAACAACATATTTTGCTCCATCTACCAAAGATTTTATGATTAATTACCGAGTTGATGATCTACACAACTTAGTTAATGAACTTCAAAAGAATGGTGTTACGGTATTAGATAGCATACAATCATACGACTATGGCAAATTTGTACACATCTTAGATATTGAAAACAATAAAATTGAACTATGGGAAGCTAATGATGTGGAATATGAGAAACTAGGTAAGCAAATGGGAAGTAAAACCACTAAATAAACATAAATATCAATAACTTTGTAACTTGTATGTATGCTATAAAAAAAGATATTAGGGCTTTAAGCGAAGCAGAGTTAATTGATATTCTGAAAGAAAAAGGTGAACCGAAATTTCGTGCTAAGCAAATTTATGAATGGCTTTGGAAAAAAACAGCACATCAGTTTGATGATATGTCTAACCTTTCTAAATCTTTAAGAGACTGGTTGAAAGAACATTTTGTGATAAACGCTGTAAGAATTGATGAGATGCAAATTAGTGGTGATAAAACTATTAAATGCGCCATGAAATTAGCAGACAATCACGTTGTAGAAAGTGTATTAATTCCTACAAAATCAAGAATGACTGCTTGTATTTCTTCGCAAGTAGGTTGTAGTTTAACGTGTAAATTTTGTGCTACAGGAAAATTAAAACGCTTAAGAAACTTAAATGCAGATGAGATTTATGACCAAGTAGCTTTGGTAAAAAATTTAGCTGAAACTAAATACAATCAATCGCTTACTAATATTGTGTATATGGGTATGGGCGAACCATTATTAAATTATACTGAGACCCTTCGCTCTATAGATAGAATTACATCGCCCGATGGACTTGGGATGAGTCCATCTCGCATTACAGTAAGTACAGCTGGCATTGCTAAAATGATAATGAAATTGGGTGACGATAAAGTGAAATTTAATTTAGCCTTATCACTACATGCAGCAAACGATGAGAAGCGTAATCATATCATGCCAATTAATGAAACTAATTCATTAGAAAATTTAGAACACGCGCTTAATTACTTTTACGATAAAACAGGTATTCGCGTAACCTTTGAGTATATTGTATTTAAAGATTTTAATGATAGTGTACAAGACGCAAAAGAATTAGGTGATTTTTGTGATAAAACAACAGCAAAAGTTAATATTATTGAATACAATCCCATAGATGGTGGCGAATTTAAACAAACAAGCCCTGAACGATTAAATGCCTTTGTAGCACATTTAGAAAAAAGAGGCATCATCGTAAATGTAAGACGCAGTAGAGGAAAAGACATAGATGCTGCTTGTGGTCAATTAGTAAATAAAAACAAAGCAACAATACAAGTTTTTAAATAGGTAATGAAGAAAAAATTACCCAATATTCAATCGCTGAAAGAATGGCTGAAAGCCATATCAATTTCTTTCTTGTGTGTGTTATTCGTTCGAAGTTTTTTGTTTGAAATCTCTCCAGTCTATTCGCCTTCTATGGAAAAAACACTACTCACTGGCGATTATATGTTAATTAACAAACTGTCATACGGGCCACGATTAATACGCACTTTGTTGAGTACTCCTTTTATAAATCAACGCTTTTACTCTGATATAGTTACTTTACCTTACATCCGCCTTTTTGGAGAACCTGATGTAAAACGAAATGATATTGTGGTTTTTAATTTTCCAAAAGAATTTGATTACCCTGTGGATCACCGTACCTATTTTGTAAAACGCTGTGTAGCCATTCCTGGCGACACGCTCACTATCATTGATGGTTTAGTCTATATAAATCAACAGCTTTCTGATAATGAAAATAATTTACAATACAATTACCATATTAAATCCGAAAAAGTGCTTGATTCTAGTTTTGTGGCGCGTTATTCATTATATGAAGGTGGTAAAATATCTGACAAAAATGATTATTCTTTTACACTTACTAAAACCTTAGTTGACACCTTAAAAAGTAAACCATTCATCAGCGTTATTGAAAAAAACAACGAGAAAAAAGATATGTGGGATGAATATGTTTTTCCAGAAAACGTCCACTACAAATGGAATGTAGATAATTACGGCCCTCTTGTTATCCCCAAAAAAGGTGCTCAAATTAATCTGGACACCACTAATCTTTGCATTTACAAAGATATAATTACGCAATTTGAGCATAATACACTAGTGGTAAGAGGCGATAGTATCTTTATAAATCAAACTTATTGTACATCCTATCAAATACAACAAAACTATTATTTTATGTTAGGGGATAATCGCCATAACTCACAAGATAGCAGACATTGGGGATTTGTCCCTGAAGACCACATCATCGGGAAAACAAGCTGTATCGTGTTTTCTAAAGATGAGCTATATATAAAAGGTATTCGTTGGAACAGATGTTTTAAATTGATAGAATAATGAAAACCATTTTATTAAGTACTGCCTACTTACCAAATATTGCCTACTTAAGCCATGTTTTAACTTACCAGGAAGTATATATAGAACAATATGAGCATTTTATAAAACAAACCTATAGAAACAGATGTGAGCTATTTTCTTCAAATGGCAAACAAACTTTAAGTATTCCTTTAATAAAACAAGCCGATAAAGAACTCATAAAAGACAAACGTATTTCTTACGCTGAAGATTGGCAAAAACAGCATTGGCGAGCCATTACAAGTGCCTATAAAAACTCGCCTTACTTTGAATATTTTGAAGATGACTTAAAACCATTTTACGAAACACAATACGAATTTCTTTTGGAATACAATACTGCACTCTTACATACCATCCTACATATCATACGAATTAAAAAGACTTTACAATTTACATCACAATACGAAAGTAATCCTATTCATTATTTGGATTTAAGAGATGCCAACAATATTCCAACCCCCAATAATTATAACTATTACCAAGTTTTTGCACACAAGTACGGTTTTATAAAAAATCTTAGTTGTTTGGATAGTTTATTTCATATTGGTCTAGAAACAAGAGAAATTTGTACAATTAAATTTTAACTCCTATAACCAATACGTCATCTGTTTGACTAATATCTTGTTTCCAATTATTAAATGAATATACTAAAAATGCTTCCTGCTCTTCCAAATCCATTTCATAAATAGTACTCAATAATTCCTTAAAATTTGATTTCTTCAATTTTTTGTTCTTCTCTCCACCAAATTGATCAGTAAACCCGTCTGTAAACAAGTAAATACAATCATTGGTTTTCAGTTGTACATACTGCGTTTCAAAAACTTTATCAATTCCAGAATAAAAACCAATTGGATAGCGACTGCCGTTTATTTCCATCACTTCGCCATTACGCACAATGAGTAAAGAACGAAATGCTCCTGCAAAGGCTAACTCATTGGTAGTTTTGGCAACTCTTATCAAAGACACATCCATGCCATCATACGCAACTGTTTCTTGATTAACATTGATGGATTTAAGCAATTCTTCATCTAACGCATATAATATATCGGCTGGATTTGAGATTTTCCGATTTATAAATACCTCTTTAAACATAGCATTAGCCACCATACTCATCATAGCACCTGGTACACCGTGTCCAGTACAATCCACAGTAGCCACATACTTAAATTCATCATCTTCATAAAACCAATAATAATCGCCGCTCACAATATCCTTGGGTTTATATAATAAAAAAGAATCAGAGAACATTTCTTTAAGTTGTTCTTGTCTTTGTAGTATCGTTTTCTGAATTCTTTGTGCATAATAAATACTATCTGTAATATCTTTATTTTGTTCAGATAATCGCTTATTCGTTTCTATTAAACGCCTCTCACTATTTTTATTCTCTGTTATATCGTATCCTATTCCTATTAATTGTTCTTCGTTCAAATAAGATACATTCCAGTGAATCCATTTTACTCCACCTACCGAAGTTCTGAGTTTATGCTCAAATGACTGAGAAGTAATAGATGTATTATCAAAACTTGATAAAATTTTTCGTTTCACTTCTTCGCCTTCAGGTTTTGAAAAACGAATAATTTCCCACCAAGCGTTACCAAGTAAGTCATGCGGGTTGTAACCCAATAAGTGTTGAGCAGATTTACTCACGTATTCAATACTCCCTCTTTTGTTTAAAACAACAATAAGTGTATTTAGTCTATCTAGGATTTGATCCTGTATGTCAATGGCAAACATGGGTAAAAATCTTTAAAAAATAATAAATTGAAAATTGTTAATGAAAGTATAATGCTTAGCGCATAATAATATAATGCCACGAGCATTTCGTACAATACTGTACAAAATGTTTAAGATATGTTGTGGAATTTTTCACGAGGCAAATATAAAATTATATTTACCTAAAAAACAAATTTTTATGCAACAAAAAAAGGGAAAATGAAATAATCGTTTAAAATACCTTATTTTACAAGGCTTACAAAGCGATCTAATTAATGCAATTTAGTACCTATTAAGCTAATAAATTCTTTTCGGGTGGCATCTTTTAAAAACTCGCCTGTAAATGCTGATGTGGTTGTTACACTATTTTGTTTTTGTACTCCACGCATTTGCATACATAAATGCGAACATTCCATTACCACAGCCACGCCTGTTGGGTTTAGTGTTTCCTGAATACAATCTCTAATTTCGTTGGTTAAACGCTCTTGTACTTGCAATCTTCTTGCAAAGGCATCTACTATTCTAGGTAGTTTACTCAAGCCTACAATATGACCATTAGGAATATAAGCAATATGTGCTTTTCCAAAAAAAGGCAATAAATGGTGTTCGCACAAACTATATACTTCAATATCTTTTACAATCACCATTTGACTATAGTCTTCCTTAAACATAGCCGAACGTAAAATCTCAGCAGGATTTAAGTCATAACCTTGGGTTAAAAACTGCATAGCCTTTGCAGCTCTTACAGGAGTTTTAACCAGTCCCTCCCGATTAGGATTTTCGCCCATATCGTTCAGTATGTTTTTATACATATCCGAAATTGAATCAATTAAACCATCATTGTAATGATCAATTTTTTTATACCCAGTTAAGTCTTGCTCAAATTCTTCGTTTAACATTGCTTTATTATTCTAAATTTATACACATCTATTCGCCAAAATACTCCACATAATTACTATCGGTTTCATACAATTTTATACAATGTAGCGTAGCCGACATCGCTTGTATTTTGGGAGCTAAAATATTCCAAATAAAAATAGCCACATTTTCGGTAGAAGGCATGATGGGCATATTTTCTACGTCTAAGTTTAAGTTTTTGTGGTCTAACACCTCACACACCTCTTTTCTAATGAGTGTACTTAAATCTTTTAAATTCACCACAAAACCAGTCTCTGGATTTATTTTACCCTTTACGGTTACAAACAACTCATAATTATGTCCGTGCCAGTTTTTATTGGCGCATTTACCAAATACGGCGTTATTTTGCTCCTCGCTCCACGACGGATTAAATAATTTATGAGCAGCATTAAAATGTTCTTTGCGAGTAATATAAATCATAGTAACTTAACGGGGTAAAAATACAAATAATAAATGAAGATTTTAATTGTAGCCGCAACTCACTTTGAGGTATCGCCCATACTTGAAATAATAGGTATTACAGAGCCAATATACGCCTTAAATATTGGCAAAAAGCCTATTCATCAACATCAAGTAGATGTTTTAATAACAGGAGTTGGCATGGTTAATACCGCCATGATGTTGAGTAAACACAACGTTGCTCATTATGATATGTTTATAAATGCAGGCGTTGCTGGTGCTTTTAACAAACAACTACAACTTGGCGATGTGGTGCAAATTACCGAAGATATATTAAGCGAAATGGGTGCCGAAGATGGCGAAGAATTTATAAGCTACGATCAACTTGGTTTACCCAGCAAACATTGTTTTAAAAACCCGAATTTATTAGCCTCTACACTTCATCTACCAATAGCAAAGGGCATTACGGTTAATACCATTCATGGTAATGCAGTTTCTATACAAAAAATAGAAGCATTGTATCAACCAGATGTAGAAAGTATGGAAGGCGCTGCCTTTTTTGCTACACTTGAAAACACAACAGCAAGGTATTTTCAAATACGAAGTATTTCTAATTATGTAGAGAAACGCAACAAAGCAAACTGGAAAATGGAATTAGCCATTACACAACTTAACCAATGCTTAATTCCAATTATACAAAACTGGAATAAACACATAAAAAAAGGTTACTAAAAACAGTAACCTTTTTTTTAATAACCTATGAGTGATGATTATTCAGCTAAAACAATCACTTTATTTTTAAACACCTCCACTACTCCGCCTTTTACAGCAAAATGTTGTGGCGTATTATTTTCGGCAATTAACTCTATGTTTCCAGCTTTTAAAGTAGCAATCATGGGTGCGTGATTATTTAACACACCAAATGAACCCTCTGCACCTGGAAAAACAGCTGACTTTACTTGACCTTCAAATAATTTTTTATCAGGTGTTATAATTTCTAAATTCATTTTATTGTAAACTTTTTAAAAGTGAATTAAGCGTCTGCTAATAATTTTTTACCTTTTTCAATAGCATCTTCAATAGAACCTACTAAGTTAAAGGCTGCTTCAGGATATTGATCCACTTCACCATCTAAAATCATATTAAATCCTTTAATAGTATCTTCAATTGGAACTAATACACCTTTTAAACCTGTAAATTGCTCGGCAACATGGAATGGTTGAGATAAGAAACGTTGTACACGACGTGCGCGGTGTACTACTAATTTATCTTCCTCACTTAATTCATCCATACCTAAAATGGCGATGATATCTTGTAACTCTTTATAACGTTGTAAGGTGTTTTTAACACGTTGAGCACAATTATAATGCGCATCACCAATTACCGAAGGCGTTAAAATACGAGAAGTAGAATCTAAAGGATCTACAGCAGGATAAATACCTAACTCGGCAATTTTACGACTTAATACTGTAGTTGCATCTAAGTGAGCAAATGTAGTAGCTGGAGCAGGGTCAGTTAAGTCATCGGCAGGTACATATACCGCTTGCACCGAAGTAATTGAACCTTTTTTAGTTGATGTAATACGTTCTTGCATAGCACCCATTTCAGTAGCTAAAGTAGGTTGATAACCTACCGCTGATGGCATACGACCTAATAAAGCCGAAACCTCAGCACCTGCTTGTGTAAAACGGAAAATGTTATCTACGAAAAATAAGATATCACGACCAGTACCGCTTCCATCTCCATCACGGAAATATTCAGCCATGGTTAATCCAGATAAAGCCACACGAGCACGTGCTCCTGGAGGCTCATTCATTTGCCCGAAAACTAAGGTAGCCTTTGAATCTTCTAAAGCTTTTAAATCCACTTTAGATAAATCCCAACCACCTTTTTCCATATCGTGTTTAAAATCTTCGCCATATTTAATAACGTCTGACTCGATGAACTCACGTAATAAGTCATTACCCTCACGTGTACGCTCACCAACACCAGCAAACACCGATAAACCAGAATAGGCCTTAGCAATATTATTTACTAATTCCATAATTAATACGGTTTTACCTACACCCGCACCACCAAATAATCCAATTTTACCTCCTTTTGCGTAAGGCTCAATTAAGTCGATTACTTTAATACCAGTAAATAATACTTCGGTAGAGGTTGATAAATCTTCGAATTTTGGAGCCGAACGGTGAATAGAAACACCATCTGCTTTAGTCATTGTATTAATACCATCAATAGCATCGCCTACTACGTTAAACAAACGACCTTTTACTTTATCGCCAGTTGGCATTTTAATAGCCGAACCAGTTGCTTTAACAGCCATACCACGATATAAACCATCGGTACTGTCCATAGCCACCGCACGAACCATATCTTCGCCAATATGTTTTTGAACTTCAAGTATTAAAGGATTTCCGCCCTCACGCACAATTTCAAGCGCATCAAGCAATCCAGGCAATTTACCGCCATTTAAATCAAAACTAACGTCCACTACCGGACCAATAACTTGTGCAATTTTACCAACTTGGTTTGACATGTTTAATGTGTTTTTTAAAATTCGGGTGCAAATGTAGGGCTTTAAGTTAAAATCTCAAAAAAAATTCAAGGTTTTAGTCGAATAAATAGGGGAATTTATTCACAATTTTAATGCTTTTTGATGAAATGTTTGAAAAATACATTTAACCCAGATTGTGCGTTAGAAATTAGTAGTGAGAGTTAAAAGCCCTAATAAAATATGAACTTTTACGAATGAAGTGTAGCCAATGTTACGGTGAAAGAGAAAAAGTTGCGAAGCAGTTCGTTTCAAATAGTCCTAATTTCCTGAGGACATACAGAACTTCTTTATAAATCACACAACTCCTCCTTCAATTACTTCACACTAGCCGCACGGCTAAAAGTTTTAATAAAATAAGGTTCATTCAAATCGCTTATCATCACTCCTTTTTTAGAAGATGCATGTACAAACTTGTTGTTATGCAAATAAACACCCACATGCGAAATAGATTTACCGTTGGTAATAAAAAATACCAAATCGCCTTCTTTTAATTCTTGTTTTGTTATTTTTTTAGTTTCCTCAACTAATGATTTGGTATTATCTGATATTTTTTTTTGATATACCTGCTGATATAATGTTGACGTAAGTGCCGAACAATCGATACCACGTTTGTCCTTTCCTGCATATTTATATGGCACGCCCATCCAATCATCAATAAATTGATATAATGCTTCATTGGTAATAGCACTTTCTGACACCGAGAGTTTCTCTGCATATTGTTTCTTAAGCAGATTAGATTTTGAGTTTACAGCTACTGACTCTTTTGTATTTGGCTTTGTTTTCACTGTCTCTTTACGTGCTTTGCAAGCTACTAATAATGTAACGATTAAAAGGAGTAATGCGTATTTAACACCATAATTCATAAATACCAAATTAGGCATTAAATACATTTATTTAAAGCAACAAAAAAAGCGATTTATAACAAATGTATGTTAAACTTGTAGGGGAGTATTTTCCTGGTAAGCGTATAGCTTTGAGAATTTAACTACCAGGCGGTAAGCTATATAAGCAAAAATAGGCGCGGCAATCACGTCGTAACTATAATGCACATGTTGTAATACCACACCTACCGACACAGCAATAGCAGCTAATAAAAAAATAAGCTTAAGAAAAGGAGTACGGGCAAAAAAATAAAATAAAAATAAAGTTGCAGCATGGCCACTAAAAAATAAATCTTTCAAATTATTACCGCCCGAATAAAAGGTATTCGCTAAAATTTCATCTTTTAAAGGTATAATTGTACTTGGAGGATCAAGAGGTACAAAAAATAAGGTGATAATTCTTAACACCGTTAATGCTCCATACATCTGAATAAAATGCAAAAATTTATATGGCGAAGCAAGTGCATAAATAATTGCTATTAAAGCTGTAGAATAAGTAACAATAAATATAAAAAATGAAACATCTCTCGGCTTAATAAAATTTAAAATAGGATCGTAAAAAATATGTCCTTGTCGCGTCTCGATATATGCTAATAAAGAAGCAAAGCCTGTTAAAATAAGCACTAAACTCATCACAGAAATTAAAAAACGATTTCTGAATTTAGAATTTAGAAAGGCACTTTTCCAATTATAAAACATAGGACAAAATTATTCAATAATTAGATACAAAACCAGCTAAATTGGTAACATCTCCAATAATTATTAACAAAAATTACCATTATATTTATTTAATATAATAGCCACAACCTTTATAGGTTTTATCTTTATATTTTACAAATATTTCTCTCTCTCTTTTCTCTCCAGAACCTGCATCTACACAGGCTGTATTATGTATTTGTATATCCAATACATTAGGTTCTTCATATCGAAACCCATTTTCATTTTCTATATTAGTAAAGGAATGATTAAGCAACAAACTATCACTTCCATAATCTAGCACTAATCTTAATTTATCAGAATAAAACTCGGCAAACCAACCTGGCTCTGTTCCTGTTGCTTTAAATAACAAGACAGATTCAATCTTAGGTACAGAATCATTTTTAGTAATAGAAATTGCAACTTTTCCAATGGTATCGTGCCCTTGTGTCATACTAGATTGGGTAGTGGTATTAACTTGTGTACACGATGTAAAGCAAATTACACCTAATAAAAAACATATATTTTTAATCATAAGGTAAACTTACATTTTTTTATCCGTAAATTCAATTATATCTTTGTAGTCTTTTTAAAAAAATTGTAAGATGGATTTTAAGTTTGATATTGTAGAAATACTAAAAGCCACTATGGTGCTTTTTGCAGTAATAGACGTCATTGGTTCTATACCAATTATTATCAGTTTAAAACAAAAAACAGGAGAAATTAATGCGCCTAAAGCCTCTTTCGTTTCTTTTGGTATTATGATTGTGTTTTTATTTGTAGGACAAACTATACTTGACATTATTGGCATTTCTATTGGGGATTTTGCCATTGCTGGTTCCATATTAATTTTCATTGTAGCATTTGAAATGATCTTAGGAATTCAGATTTCAAAAGACACCATGCCGGCAACCGCATCTGTAATTCCTCTTGCTTTTCCACTCATTGCAGGTACAGGTACGCTTACTACGCTTTTATCCATCAGAGCCGAATACAATATTATTTCCATTATCATAGCCATATTGCTCAATGTTATAATTGTATTTGTAGTATTAAAAAATCTTTACCGAATTGAAAAACTCTTAGGTGCTGGCGGAATTGCTATTCTTAAAAAAGTATTTGGAGTAATTTTATTGGCTATTGCCATTAAATTATTCAGAAAATACACTGGTTTATAAATGGGCTTACTCTTTTATAAACTTACGTGTAACTATGGCGTTATCTGCTTTTATTGATAGAAAGTAAACACCATTTGCTAAGGCACTCTCTAATATAATCTCTATTTGGTTTGGCGTTTTACGATTTTGAGTTATATCAAATTGCTTTCCTAATACATCATACATCTTCACTTCTTTAATTAGAGGTGCTTGTATAGTCATAACATCTTTTGCTGGATTAGGAAAAATAGAAACTTGCAAATCATTTTGAAATGTTTGTATGCCGATAGATGTTCCATTCATTAAGTTATGCGCGGCACACATATTTGGAATACCCCAACCATAATTATTATCTGGCGAAGCACTTTGTGAAGCAGTAGATTTTAATGCTTGCATAATTTGCATATTAGTTTTAGTTGGATTAGCCTGCCACAAACAAGCCACCGCTCCTGCTAATATAGGCGTTGCAAACGAAGTTCCGTTACCCGACATAAAAGTACCATTTGGAGCACACACATAAGAGCCTTGCCCCATAGAACTTAAATCAGGTTTTATTCTACCATCGGCTGTTGGACCAACAGAACTAAATCCAGCATGAACACCAGAACCATCCACTGCACCAACAGCACAAATACTATCGGCATCTGCAGGCACACCAATATACATCCAAGCATTATTACCATCATTTCCTGCAGCATTTAATACAAAAATTCCTTTACGAGCAGCCATAGTTGCTGCAACCGACATTGGAGATGTTTTTCCATCTAAATCGGAATAAGTGTGCCCAGTGTATGGCGAATCAAAAGTGGTATAACCTAACGAAGTTGTTGTAATATCAACTCCTAAACTATCTGCAAACTCAGCACCAACAACCCAATTACATTCTTCAATTGGTTTCTCAGAAGATACATCTTCTGTGCGTATTAACACCACACTCGCTTTTGGAGCAGTACCTATTAACTCACCTGGAGTATTACCTACAATACATGATAACACCATAGCTCCATGATTATGATCTTCATATACAGACGAATTGCCCATTACAATATCGCGTGTAGCAATAATTCGATTTTCATTTCTTAACGAATCAAATACAGCATTATTATTTGCATTATCAAAGCCAGAATCTAATACACCAATCATCATCCCTTGTCCTCTGTATCCATTTTCATGCATACAGGGTGTTCCTAATTGATTATTTTGTGTAAACGAATTACCATAATTATATCCCGTAATTTGACTTTCTCTATGAGCTTGCTGAGTTGGAGTCGATAAATCATCTGTATTACCTTTGTGCATTTTAGCAACAGGCGAAGAAGTAGTTACACAAGATAAAGAATTAATAGCTGTTAATTGTGTAGAATTATTTACAACAACAATAGCTGCATTTAACCATTTGGAGCGACCAAACACTTGAGCACCAGTAGCATTCACTTGATTAATGTATGTTTGATTTACTGGAATATCTGTTATATCGATAGCTATACCCTGATTTGTTCTTCTAGCAATTGACCTAGATGATAAATAGGCCGTAGGACTTGAAACCGAATAAGGCGAACCATTTTTATCTGTAAATTTTACCCAA
>JADLER010000126.1 GCA_020846025.1 Bacteroidia bacterium
CGGCGGGCTGGTTTGGATAATCAGCAATTACAGAACGAAATGTTTTTTCTGCTTCCGTAAATTTGATGTTATAGATTTGTTTGATGCCTTCATTAACGCGTGAATCAAAATCTATGGTTTGTGCAAACAAGTTTGTTGCGATTATAAATGAAATAAATAAAACTTTAATCATTTTGATTTGCTTTTCTTAATAACTGAATGATTAACTCCTAACCTTTTAGCGACTTGAGATTCAGAGAGTTTTATATCTTCAAGAATTTCAATCTTCTCTATCAGGCTATCATATTCTGAAACGCCAAGAAGTATTGCCGCACTCTTACCATTTTGGGTGATAACAAGTGGACGTTTATCTTTATTTACTTTTTCAAGATAGAATGCAACCTTCGAACGAAATTCTGAAAGTGGTTGAATATCTTCTTGCAATTGAATTCTTTGCATTTTATACCTTTAATATTTTGTGCGCTTAAACGTACAATATTTTGTGCAAATAAAAAAGGCGATTCTCTCAAATCGCCTTAATTGAAAGAGGGTCTATTTGAAATTGTAAATTATTTCATTAACAGCATCTTACGAGTTTGTGAGTAGCTTCTGGCATTTATAGTATAAATATAAATTCCTGAAGGTAAATGTGAAGCATTAAAACTAATTTGATAACTTCCAGCCTCTTTCTCTTCATTAACAAGTTCCGCTACCTGCTGACCAATCAAATCAAATACTTTGATATTAACGTGACCAGCTTCTTTAATACTAAAACTAATATTAGTTACAGGGTTAAATGGATTTGGAAAGTTAGCTAATGAATTTTCAAGTTCCACTTCTGCAACAGATGTTGAATCAGAAGTTTTTGGCATCAATACACCAAATACAGCAAACCAATTATTATCAGAAACCGTACCCTCTGTTGAGTAATAAGGTCTTACATCATAGTACAACAAATCATTTGAGTAGCTTCGTGTTAAATTGTATTCATCATCAACATAACTTGTTGTTCCTCTATTTACCGTGGCGATTAAATAAGGATTACCCATAACTCCATTATGTTTCACCTGCCTCCAAATTTGATATTGAGTCACATTTACATTTGGATGCTCATTCCAATACAAAACAATAGGCTGATTATAAACAGTACCAGTATGAAGAGCTCTATTTGTTGTTAAAGGTTTGCCGGTGTAATAAGCAGTATATGTTTGAGTAATACCGGGGTTAAATGTTTTAGTTACTGTTGTAGAATTATCACTCCAATGATGAAAACTATAACCAATTTCATTAATAACTTGGTAAACAGCGGTTCCGGTAATTGGGTTTAATTCTACAACATTAAATTGAGAAGTTGGGGAATTGTACTGAGTGTTGTTTACTTTAATAATACCACCATTACCAACTCCAACAAAGCTGTTCTGGAAGATTGGCTTTACAATTTTTCTTAGGTTAGCAATTAATGCGGCACCGTTATCATCGCTTACAATCGCATAAGTATAATCTCTGGATTGACTTAAACTATTGCTATATGCCCCAAGTTTTTTCTGTACTCTCCAATCACTATTATTAATTCCACTTCCATTCCAAACCCTGTTAATGCTTTGATAAACCTGGTCAATAGCACCACCAGTAACTGTATTACCAGTAAACCGTTTAATCTGGTAAGGGCTATTTCTTTGGACATAATCAACATTTATATAACCATAACCAAAACTATTTTTTACATTAAAAGTATGTTTTACATTAAATGCAATAGTTTGCTCTGCTGTTTTTACCGAGCCCTGGATACCATCGCCCTCATATAATTCAAGGCGCCACGAATAAGATCCAGGGGTTAAATAAAACCCCTGTGGGATGCCGCTTCCTTGATTTGATTGATATGTTCCGATAGGCGCAGCAAACAATTTGATATAGTAAGTTATAAGATTTGGATTTGAAGACCTCTGCCAATTGTATTGAAAATTTAATGATACTTTAGATTCTGAGTAAATGTTTGTTACATCCAGACCATTTGTTGGATATACAAACCAAACAGACTGAGCATTTGATTTGTTGAGTAAAACAAATATTACGAGTAAAGTTGTAAACTTTTTCATAAAAAACTCCGTTTTACATTTATTTTATTAGGCAAAACAATTATTATTGTTTTGCAAATAAAAACGGTATTTAAAATACCATAGGTGAGCAGCCTAAAGTTTATTTGCAAAACCCGGAAGCAGTGTTGCCGCACTGCTTCCTCTTTTTATATCGATAATTTGTTATCTCTAACCTCCTAAAAATTATTATTTATTCTTTTATTTTACCGTGAATTATTACACTGCTGTTTGATGAATCGTCAAAAGCAGTAACAAAAATATTATTATCAACATAAGCCCCGGCACCTGTATAATGCAAATTAGTCTCTAGTAGTATTTTAAAATCAGTCCCGTTATAGTGCCCAACCATATCTTTGCTATAAGATATACCTGCATCAGCAAAACTAAAAAAATCTTTTTCGGTTTTCCCATAAATTCCATATCCAAAAAAATTGGATGATAAGTCTTTCCATAATGTCAGCTGATTATTTAAATATTTATAAATTTTTCTACCCATAGTTATATATACTTCTCCGTTCATATCATAAATGGTAGTTGAAGAATTGCCAGCATTTATTTCAGTGAAATCAGCTCCTTTGTAAATTATAAGTCTGTTGTTGTTATTTGTTCCGGCAAGATTATATGCGCTTATGATAAAAAGTCCTGTGCTTTGTTGTTGCCTAATATTTGTAAAACTTAATTGCAAATCTGGTATTTGAACAAAGTCCCACTTAAGACCATTATATTTCATCAAAATGGCTTTATATTCAGAAGTCACGTAGTTTTCTGCAAATCCAACTGCATAAATATTATTTGACGCTGAACCCCAAATATTTTCTATTACAACCCTATCATATCCTGTAATTGAATGCTTGCTTATCTCGCTCCAGGTGCTTCCGTTATAATGCCAGAATGCCCCTTCTGCAGTACCAAGCCAAACATTATTACTTCCAAAACCAAAAATTCCGGTTGGTGACATCCCTCTTGGAATTGAGTCAGTTGACCAACGATTTCCATCAAAATGCCAGATTAAATTTCGGCTTACATCACCAAAACCAATTGTCCAAACATCATTTGAAGAATTTGCCCACATCCTTGTAAGAGTTAAAAAATCACCATTCTTTAGTTTAAGTGTGTCAAGTGTCCATTCATAATTTCTACTGCCAGGTTTTATTTCATCGGTTGGTTCTGTTGTGTTGCAACTAAGAATTGCCAATAGAGGTAAAGCCAAAAGTAAAAATACTTTTAGTTTTTTGTTTTTAGAAAAGAATCTTATAAAAGAAACATTAGTTAATTTTAGTTTAAGCATTTGTATAACCTCCCGCTATGTTAAATTTAAGTCAAAATTTATTCCATAAAAAATAGTTCAAAAAAAAAACAAATTTCAAGCCACCGTCAAAATAGGCGGTAAAAAATTATCTAAACAAGTAAAAATTTTTACTTAAATATTAAATTGTTAAAAAACAAAAAGGCGATTTTTTCAAATCGCCTAAAATAAATCTCAAACTATGTTTGGGTCTATTTAAAATTCAATTCACCTTTGTTATACCTGTGTATAATACTTGAGATATAAGCTTGCAATGGAATTCCTTCCTGCATTGCCTTTATCTTTATTCTATTATAATCTTTAAGCGATAAGTGAATGTTAACTTTTTTCATCAATTCAATATTTTCTTTAGCTGCATCAATATATTTACTTTGATCTTTCTTTTTTAAAGATTTCCATTCACTATGGCTAAATGATTCAACAATTTCTTTTTCTTCTTCATCTAAATATTTCATCTTATTCGTTTTTATTCAATTAAATTTATTGGATTTAATGAAATAAAATTAATTTTATAAAAAATGTTAAATTTAATTTTATTGAGCATTAAAAATTATTGTAAAAGTTTATCACTCAAATATCGTGTAAGCTGATCTATAGCAACTCTTTCCTGAAGCATCGTATCTCTATCACGAACAGTTACAGTTTTATCTTCCATTGTTTGCGTATCTACAGTTATACAAAATGGGGTTCCGGCTTCATCCTGTCTTCGGTATCTTCTTCCAACTGCACCTTTATCATC
>JADLER010000127.1 GCA_020846025.1 Bacteroidia bacterium
GCTCTTCTGCCATATTTCCCAGATAGAGTTGTATCTATTGTTGCTAATTGCGTAGCAACAAATAAAAATTTTTCAACTTTTAAAGTATCCTCTTTTAATTTTTCATATTCAGGCATTAAACTATCTAATTTAGCAGGGAGTTGTGCTATACCTTTACAAGTAAATAGTATTAGAAAAAATAATGTTAGTTTTTTCATTTAATATGATGTTATTCTTATCCAAATAACTTAACAAACACATCTTCCATTTTAGATACGGCAATAATTTCAATTTTAAAGTGCTGAATGTTTAAGCCTTTTAGATTATATGAAGATATAAATATTTTTTCAAATCCAAGTTTTTGCGCTTCAGATATTCGTTGTTCAATTCGACTCACAGGTCTTATTTCGCCTGTTAAACCCACCTCTGCAGCAAAACATATATTTTGAGGAATGGCTAAGTCCTCGTTACTTGAGAGTACAGCACAAAGTAGCGCCAAATCAATGCCTGGGTCTTCTACTTTAATACCTCCAGCAATATTTATAAATACATCTTTAGCGCCTAATCTAAAACCACATCTTTTTTCTAAAACAGCCAGTAGCATAGATAGCCTTCTTAAATCGAAACCTGTTGAGGAACGTTGTGGTGTGCCGTAAGCTGCGGTACTTACTAATGCTTGGGTTTCAATCAGTAATGGTCGATTGCCTTCTAAAGTGGCGGCTATGGCTACACCGCTTGTTGGGGTTTGCCGATTGGTAATTAATATTTCGGAAGGATTATTTACTTCTTTTAAGCCATCTCCACTCATTTCATAAATTCCCATTTCATTGGTGCTTCCAAAACGATTTTTGGTAACCCTTAATAAGCGATAAATATGATTCCTATCTCCTTCAAATTGTAAAACAGTATCAACCATGTGTTCTAGCACTTTTGGTCCTGCTAAATTGCCATCTTTGGTAATGTGTCCAATCATAAACACGGGGACATTAGTTTCGTTGGCAAAACGTAAAAATTCGGCCGTACATTCTCTTACTTGACTAACGCTGCCTGGACTACTTTCTACATAAGCAGTATGAATGGTTTGAATGGAATCAATAACTACTAATTGTGGTTCGATTTTCTCTATTTGTACAAAAATATTTTGTGTGTTGGTTTCTTGAAGTATAAAACAATTTTCAGTAGTAATTCCAATCCGCTCGGCTCGCATTTTAATTTGTTGTTCGCTTTCTTCGCCACTTACATATAGCACGCGAATGTTTTTTAACCTAAGCGCTAACTGCAACATTAAGGTTGATTTTCCAATACCAGGTTCGCCACCAAATAACACCAAACTTCCGGGCACTACGCCACCTCCCAAAACTCTTGTTAATTCTTGCCCTGGTACTTGAATACGAGGATATTCAGATACGCCAATTTCTTGAAGTTTAACGGATTGATTAGAACGTAAATTATCTGATTTATTACCCGAAAAAAGCTGTAAGCGGTCGTTTTTGGTTTCTTTTTTTAGCACTTCTTCTACCATGGTATTCCATTCACCACAACTATTGCATTTCCCCGACCATTTGGCTGCCTGAGTTCCACAACTCTGACAGAAATAAGATGTTTTTAACTTTGACATAATATTTTATTTAATACATCAAATTTAAACGAAAAAATAGCAGGTGTTTGCTACAAATTGTAGCTAATAAAAATATTTAAAAAAATAGGAAAAAGGTAAATTACTTTACAGGATAAACTACAAAATTTCTTGGAGTTTCGTATAATGTAATTTCCAGATCATATTGTAAATCAATTTTTCTTCTTAAAATCTCATAAATCACTCTAGCAATATTCTCGGCAGTAGGAATGAGGGTTTTAAACTCAATAGTGTCTAAATTTAGATTTTTATGATCAAATCGTTCAATAATTTCCTCTTGTATAATCTCATTTAAGATTTTCAAATCAAATAAATATCCAGTGTCTGTATTAACTTCACCTACAAGTTTTACAATTAATTCATAGTTGTGACCATGAAAATTTGGATTATTACATAGCCCAAATATCTCGTTATTGGTTTTATCATCAAATTTAGGATTATATAAGCGATGAGCTGCATTAAAGTTAGCTTTTCTATAAACAGCAGTTTTCATGGATTTAAAACATATTTTAGGTAATTATAACAACTTACTTTACAGCAATATTAATGATTTATTTGCAATAAGATTCAATTAACTGAATAGCAAATTCACTTCCTAAACTTTCGGCCTTATTCAAATCTTCACATGCACCGTGTTTATCTTTACTTGCAAATTTAACGGCGGCTCTATTTACATAAGCTGAGGCATAATCAAATTTTAGTTTTATAGAGTAATCAAAGTCTTTAAGTGCCTCTACAAATTGCCTAAGTTCACCTTTTGCAACGCCTCTATAATTGTAACTAATTGCATTTTTAGAGTTTATTTTAATAGCGGCATCTAAGTCGGAGATTGCGCCTGAGTTGTCTTTAGTTTCAATTTTGCAAGCTGCTCTTAAGATGAGTGCTTCCTCTTCATCTGGAAATGCTTCCATATACACATTCCAATCACTCAGGGCGCCTTTAAAGTCATGCATTTCGGCCCTTGCTTTTGCGCGAATCTTATAGGCATTGTAATTTGGTTCAGTTGCTTTCGATTCTTTTATTGCTTCCGACATCTCTTTTACACAATAATTAAATTCTTTAGCAGCATATCTAATTTCTGCTTTTAAAAATAAGACATCAGTGTATTTTGGTTTTAAATCAAGTGCTGAGTTACATTGTTCAATGGCATCTTTGTATGATTTTCCTTCATACATAAGTTTAGCTCTGTAATAATATAATTCAGCGTCATCCGTGTTTAGTTTAAGTGCAGAATCAAGAGTAGCCTTAGCTTCCTTATATTTTTTTGTTTCCAAATAAACTACCCCTATATATTTTTGACTCTCATAATTGTCAGGTATAATCTTTAAGGCCGCCTTCAAGTCTTTTTCTGCTCCTTTGTAATCTTTTAATTTTATTTTTGATTGAGCCATTTTATTTAGGGCTTCAGTATAGTCTGGTTTTAGTTTAATAGCATTTTTAAAAATTACAATGGCTTCTTTGTATTTTGATGAATCCATTAATTTACAAGCATTTTTAAATAAATCTACTTCAGGTGCTTTATGCTTACTTGTATCTTTTTGAGCAATAGCAAGGGTTGTACTCCATATAAATATAAGTAAGAGCGCATGATACAGAAATTTATTTATTAAAATAATTTTGATATTCTATTTATTTGTTTAAATTTACGTAATACAAATTAAATATTTATAAATTATGTCTTATATTATTACACTTGTTGTTTTTGGTTTATTATTAATTATTCTATCTTTTGTTACTGTTCAACAAGGAACAGTTGCAGTAATTACTGTTTTTGGAAAATACCGGAGGATATTAACTCCTGGTTTAAGTATGAAAATTCCATTTATTGAAAAAGTATATAAAAAGATATCAATTCAGAATAGGAGTGCTGAACTTGGTTTTCAAGCTGTTACAAGCGATCAAGCTAATGTGAATTTTACAGCTATGTTGTTGTATTCTGTTGTTAATCAAGCCGAAGAAACAATTAAAAATGTAGCTTTTAAGTTTGTTGATGATAAAAATTTAATGCAAGCCTTAGTGCGTTCGGTAGAGGGTTCAGTAAGAGCATTTGTAGCTACTAAAAAACAATCTGAGGTGTTATCATTACGTCGAGATATTGTAGAAGCCGTTAAAGAACAACTCGATGTCATGCTAGAAGAGTGGGGTTATCATTTAATTGATTTACAACTTAATGATATTACATTTGATGAAGAGGTTATGCGCTCTATGGCTAAAGTAGTGGCCAGTAACAATTTAAAAGCAGCAGCTGAAAACGAAGGGCAAGCTTTATTAATTACTCGTACTAAAGCAGCTGAGGCTGAAGGGAATTTTATAAAAATATCTGCTCAAGCCGAAAAAGATGCTTCTCAATTAAAAGGGGAGGGGATAGCTTTGTTCCGCCAAGAAGTAGCTAGAGGTATGGCAGGTGCAGCCAAAGAAATGGAAGATGCTAAATTAGATTCGTCTTTAATCTTGTTTAGTATGTGGACAGAAGCAGTTAGGAATTTTGCACAAGATGGTAAAGGAAATGTTATTTTCTTAGATGGTAGTGTAGAAGGAATGGATAAAACATTAAAACAAATGATGGCAATGAACCAAAAAGATTTACTAAATTCAAAAAAATAACAAAATTGAGTTGTAAATTGCTACTTTAAAATAATAATAACAAACACAAAAATAGAGTTACCCATGAAAAAACAAATACTATTTGCGCTATCGGCAGCAATGTTTTCTTTGACCTTAATAGCTCAAAGAGACCCTAATATGATTCCTTGTACAACCTATGATGCAATGGATGAGGTATTTAAGAATAATCCAAGTGCAAATACTCGTTATCAACAAGTGCAAACACAACTAGAGCAAGAATATCAAAACGAGTTAGCAAAAGCTAGTTCAGTGGCTAAAGTAGCAGTGCCTATTTATACAATTCCTGTGGTATTTCACATAATGGGCCCTCAGAGTATAAGTGACCAAGTTTTCACAAATCTGATTAGCTATGTGAATAACGATTTTGCAGCTTTAGGAAGCGACAAAGGGACAATTAGCCCGTTATTTGCTTCATTATATGTAGATGCTGAAATTAGATTTGAAATTGCTAAGAAGGACCCATTAGGCAATTGTACAAACGGTATCATTCGTCATGATAACGAAAATATCTATTGGAGTCAGTCTGGTGGAAATTACAATTATTCAGGATCAGGCGTAAATAGATGGCCAACTAATAAATATTTGAATGTATATATTGTAGAATGTATTGCAAGTTCTACATATACTTGCCCTACAACTGGTGGTGCTTATATTGGGGGATATACTTATTTACCTGGAACATGGAGTACTAATGCACCACAAGATGCTATTGTAATGTTAAAAAGCCAATTAGCACAAATTGATCCAAAAGATTCGCGTACCATCAGTCATGAAATTGGACACTGGTTAAATTTACCTCACACTTTTGGTAACACAAATAACCCAGGGGTAACTTGTGGAGAT
The DNA here is from genome assembly GCA_020846025.1 of Bacteroidia bacterium. Taxonomy (GTDB): domain Bacteria; phylum Bacteroidota; class Bacteroidia; order B-17B0; family Aurantibacillaceae; genus UBA4416. The sequence continues at coordinate 5,084 of JADLER010000127.1, forward strand.
GATGGTGTTGCAGATACACCACCAACTAAAGGTTATTTTAGTACTTGTCCATCTAGTTCTGGTGGAAATACTTGCGATGCTTCTGGTAACGCAAACGTTGAAAATATAATGGACTATGCATCTTGCCCTAAAATGTTTACACAAGGACAAGTTACTAGAATGAGAACGGCTTTAGCAAGTTCTACATCAGGACGTAATAATTTATGGTCAGCAGCTAACTTATTAGCAACAGGAATTACACCTGGTTATACTTGTTCACCAATTGCCGATTTTAAATCGAACAAACGTGCTGTGTGTGAAGGAGGAACAGTAACATATACAACTACTGGCGCTTACGGCTCATCAGGTAATGTAAGTTGGACATTTCAAGGGGGAACGCCATCAACATCTACTGCAACTTCTCAAGTTGTAACCTATCCTACTGCTGGAACTTATTCGGTTAGTCATACAGTTACAAATCCAAATGGAACAAACACCAAAACGGTTACCTCTTATGTAACAGTTACAGATGGAACAAACGGTATATTAGTTCCAACAATGTATGATTTTCAAGGTTCTACATTGCCTAGTAGTATTACTGTAACAAATGGCAACACAGGTTCGCCTACTTGGATACAACATACTACAAATGGAGCAAACTCAACAACTAAAAGTATTTATATGAATAACGCATCTTCATCAAGTACTGGTGGACATATTGATTATTTTGAAACACCTATTTATGATTTCACAAATACAACTGGATTAACTTTATCGTATTATTATGCTTATGCAAAACGTGTTGCAGCACAAGCCGATACCTTTAAAGTTCAATATTCGTTAGATTGTGGTGGAACTTGGTCCAATGTTTTAGGCGCTCCAACTACTGCGCAAATGGCTACTGCTTCTGGTGGTACAACAACTACAGCATTTACTCCTACATCGAGTCAATGGGTTCTTAAGTCGCACCCTACGGCTCTATTAAATGTTTTAAATAACAAACCAAGTGTGAAATTACGTTTTTGGTTTAAGAGTGATATTGGAACAGGTCGTTCAAATAATATTTACATTGACCAAATTAATTTAACTGGTAACGTTGTTACAGCAATTACTGAACTTGAAAAGTCAATGCAAATAGAATTGTATCCTAATCCATCTAATACTACTTCAACTTTACATTTTACATTAAATGAAAAACAATACGCTAAAATTAGTGTGTTAGATGTAATGGGACGTATTTTAGAATCAGTTGATAAAACAACTGATAATGGCAATACAATTGAATATATTATTAATCAAAATAATCAACTAGCTTCGGGTATTTACTTTGTAAATATTGATGTAAATAATCAAAGAATTACTAAAAAGCTTATTATCGAATAGTATTAAGGTCATCTCATATAAAATAGGCTGTCTCTTCTGAGGCAGCCTATTTTTTTCCATTTCTCTAATACTTATAGTTATTAACTAATTTTCAACACCATTAAAGTTTTCGATAAAAAATACAATATTTGTTACGGAAAATTAAAAACAAGATTATGTCTGAAGACTTTGAAAGAACAGAAAGAGAGGATTTATTCTCTAAAGCGGTAAAAGCCGGAAAACGCACGTATTTTTTTGACGTGAAATCTACTAGAGGAAACGATTATTACTTAACAATTACTGAAAGTAAAAAGCGGTTTGGTACAGATGGTAAATTTACCTACGAAAAACACAAAATCTTTTTATATAAAGAAGACTTTGAGAAGTTTATGGAGGGATTTAACGAGGCAGTGGACGTTATTAAAAAGAATGCACCTCCTATCGTTGAACGCGAACACACTTCAAATTCAACAGATGTAAATTTCGAGGATTTAGGAAATTAAAATCTAATTTATAAAAAAGCTACCCTAAAAGGTAGCTTTTTTTTTAGTATCTTTTTTTAATTATAAAATACACCAAAAACGGTATATTATTATTAACTTCGTATCGCATTTTTAAACACAATTCTAAAAATTAAATACTATGGCTTTTGACATTGAAATGATTAAAAAGGTTTATGCTAATATGCCTTCACGCATTGAAGCAGCACGTAAAACCTTAGGACGCCCATTAACGTTGGCTGAAAAGATTTTATATTCACATCTAGATGCTTCGTTTGAAGTAAAGAATTACCTGCGAGGAAAAGATTATGTGGATTTTAATCCAGATAGAGTAGCAATGCAAGATGCTACTGCTCAAATGGCTTTATTGCAATTTATGCAAGCTGGTCGCCCTAAAGTAGCTGTACCTTCTTCGGTTCACTGTGATCATTTAATTCAAGCAAAGGTTGGCGCAAAAGCCGATTTAGACAGAGCAAAAACAGAAAGTGAAGAGGTGTTTAATTTCTTGTCTTCAGTGTCTAATAAATATGGTATTGGTTTTTGGAAACCAGGTGCTGGAATTATTCATCAAATTGTATTAGAAAATTACGCCTTTCCAGGTGGTATGATGATAGGTACCGATTCGCATACTGTAAATGCAGGTGGATTAGGAATGATCGCAATTGGAGTTGGTGGTGCCGATGCATGCGATGTAATGGCAGGCTTACCTTGGGAATTAAAAATGCCGAAACTTATTGGTGTTAAACTAACAGGAAAATTAAACGGTTGGACAGCTCCAAAAGACGTAATTTTAAAAGTAGCAGGAATTCTTACCGTAAAAGGTGGAACAGATAAAATCATCGAATATTTTGGCGAAGGTGCGGAATCAATGAGTTGTACTGGAAAAGGTACTATTTGTAATATGGGTGCCGAAGTAGGTGCTACTACTTCTACTTTTGGTTACGATGATTCAATGAGTCGTTATTTAAAAGCTACTGGCCGTGCTGATGTTGCTGCTTTAGCTGATGGTATTAAAGAACATTTAACAGGTGATGCTGAAGTGTATGCTAATCCATCAAAATATTTTGATGAGGTTATAGAAATTAATTTGTCTGAATTAGAACCACACGTTAATGGTCCATTTACACCAGATTTAGCAACGCCTATATCTAAACTAAAAGAAGAAGCTACTAAAAATGGTTGGCCTTTAAAAGTGGAAGTTGGTTTGATTGGTTCTTGTACCAACTCATCATACGAAGATATCTCGCGTGCTGTATCTATTGCCAAACAAGTAAAGGCAAAAGGATTAAAGTCTAAAGCAGGATTTATGATTAACCCAGGTTCAGAACAAATTCGTTATACTATCGAACGTGATGGTTTCCTAAAAGTTTTTGATGAGTGTGGCGCTATTGTATTTACAAATGCTTGTGGACCTTGTATTGGTATGTGGGATCGTATGGGTGCTGAAAAACAAGAGAAAAATACCATTGTACATTCATTTAACAGAAACTTTGCTAAACGCGCCGATGGTAATCCAAATACTTATGCTTTTGTAGCTTCTCCGGAGATTGTATCGGCTTTAGCTATTGCAGGCGATTTAGGATTTAATCCTATCACTGATACGTTAACCAATGAAAAAGGAGAACAAGTTAAGTTAGACCCACCAAGTGGAGATGAATTACCAACTAAGGGATTTGCTGTAGAAGATGCTGGATATCAAGCTCCAGCGGCTGATGGTAGTTCAGTAAAAGTTATTGTAGAACCAACATCGAAACGTTTGCAATTGTTAGATCCATTTGCCGCATGGAACGGTGCCGATTTTAAAGGATTAAAATTATTAATTAAAGCCAAAGGAAAATGTACAACCGACCATATCTCGATGGCAGGCCCTTGGTTAAAATTCCGCGGACATTTAGATAATATTTCTAACAATATGCTGATTGGTGCTGTGAATGCCTTTAATGATAAAACCGATTCTGTAAAAAATCAACTAACAGGTGCTTATGAAGGTGTTCCAGTTGTTCAACGCCAATACAAAGCTCAAAACATTGGTTCAATTGTAGTTGGTGACGAAAACTACGGAGAAGGATCATCACGTGAACATGCGGCTATGGAGCCTCGTCATTTAGGAGTAAAAGTTGTATTAGTAAAATCATTTGCACGTATTCATGAAACTAATTTGAAAAAACAAGGAATGTTAGCAATTACATTTGCAAATACTGCTGATTACGATAAAATTAAAGAAGACGATGTAATTGATGTAATTGGATTAACATCATTTGCTCCAGGTTTACAATTAACCGTAGCATTAACGCATGCTGATGGTAGCAAAGAAGAATTTAAAGTAAACCATAGCTATAATGCACAACAAATTGAGTGGTTTAAAGCAGGTGGTGCTTTAAATATTATTAGAGCTTCGGTTAAAGCTTAATTTTTAATTTTTTATGATAATAAAAAGTTGCTTTAATAGATTAAAGCAACTTTTTAAGTATATAGACAAAACGTTTACAAATGAGATTGTTAGGATTAATATTAATCATGTTGTTTCTGTCGGCTTGTGCTTTTAATAAGCTATATTTAAGACCAAGTAAACTAACATCAAATACTCAACTATTAAAACAAGTTCGAAATAATGATACAGTTTACATTGCAATTAATCCACTTAATTTTCAGCCTACTTATTTAAAAGGGAAAACAGACACCATGCAATTTGATTATACAATTGAAAGTGTTGTTTTTAAAAGCAAAAATGAAAATGAATTAAATGGATGGTTAATTAAACCAAAGAACGTTAAGCCAACTACTACCATAATTCATTTTCATGGAAATGCTGGAAATATTTTAGGACAGCATCGAGCGATGACACCATTATTAAAATTTGGATTTCAAATTTTTGTATTTGATTATAGTGGTTTTGGATTTTCTACAGGAAAAGCAACTCGTAATAATGTGCTTAAAGATGCACATGCTGCCATTGATTATATTAAAACTAGGAATGATATAAGTAATACAAAACTTGTAATTTATGGCCAATCTTTAGGTGGACATTTATCGGCAGTAGTGGCCAGTCAACGACAAGATGAAATTGATGCTTTAGTGATTGAGGGTGCTTTCTCCTCACATAAAGATATTGCAGCTGATATGGCAGGTTTTGTTGGTAGAATTTTAGTGAGTGAGAAATATAGTGCAATAGCTTCGATTTCAAACATCAAAAAACCTATATTAATTATTCATAGTACTCAAGATGAAACCATTCCTTTTAAAATGGGACAAAAATTATTTGAAAAAGCAAATTATCTTAAGGAATTTTATGAAATAAAGGAATGTCACATTTGTGGACCTAGGTATTATGCTGATAGCATTGCACAAAAAATTAACCGCTTATTATTCAGTCATTAAGTTTGGATATTTAATCCATCAGTTGTTTCAAATATTCTAAATTACTGTCATCATCCCAAGCAATGTAACCTACTTTTTCGTAAACAACTTCGCCTTTAGTATTTAATAAGTAAGTAACTGGAATAGAATGAATACCAATGTTGGGAAATACATCATTTAATTTCATAAAAATAAATGGATACTGTTTTTTATTCTTAAACCAAATAAGTTTTTCTAACGATTCATCTGTAATTGCTAATATTTCTACATCATTTAGTTTAGATGATTTAATTTTGTTAAGTTCCGCTAATTCTTCAATGCAATTTGGACACCATGAAGCATAGAAGTTTACTATTACCTTTTTGCCTTTTAATGAGCTAATCTCAAAAACATTAGTGTCCATATCAATTATCTCTATTTTTGATAAGTCTATTTTTGGAGCAACATTATATTTTTTATAAAGATACATACCAATAATAACAGCTAAGCCAATACCCAAAAGTAAAAAACTATTTTTCTTTATCATGTTATTAATATTCTGATGTTGTTAAAAAAGTAATGAAATACAAACATACTATTATTTATACTATTAGCTTTAAGACAAAAAACATATTTAATAAAAATTGTAATTAATACACGGTTCAGAAAAGATTATGAAACTACTTTCAAAACTTTGGAGAATTATATGGAAATCAATTATAGCATTTATGTTAATCTCTATTTTGTCAGTAGTTTTGTACCGATGGCTACCAGTTCCGATAACCCCTTTAATGATAATTCGTAGTATAGAGAGCGTAGGCGATGGGAATGGGGTTGTTATGAAGCATGATTGGGTTTCTTTAGATGACATTTCTCCAAAATTACAATTAGCGGTTGTGTGTAGTGAAGATCAAAATTATTTGAAACATTTTGGTGTAGATTGGGGTGCTATCCAAAAAGCCATGAAAGAAAATGAAAAAGGAAAACGCTTAAGAGGTGGAAGTACCATAACACAACAAACTGCCAAAAATGTATTTTTATGGCAAGGGCGTAGTTATTTTAGAAAAGCCCTTGAGCTATGGTTTACGTTACTTATTGAAACTTTTTGGAGTAAAGAACGCATTATGGAAGTATATTTGAATAGTATCGAGATGGGTAAAGGCATATATGGTGCTGAGGCGGCAGCTCAATATTGGTTTAAAAAATCGGCTAAGAAATTAACTAAAGACGAAGCGTCAGCCATTGCTGCTATTTTACCAAACCCGCTTAGATTTAAAGCAAACCCTCCTAGTCCTTATATTTCAGGTAGAAAAATGTGGATTAAACAACAAATGAATTTTTGGGGTAATAAATTGGATTATGATAAATATAGAGATGATGATGAGGAAAAGGATAAATAGTTTTTTAATTCTCTTTCCTAAAAAATCGTAACTTTATACCAATTTATTATGATACTGATAGACGGAAAAAAAACATCTCTCGAACTACAAGAGGAAATAGCTAAAGAAGTTAAACAATTAATCTCTGAAGGGAAAAAACAACCTCATTTAGCAGCAATTTTAGTAGGTGATGACCCTGCTTCGCAAACCTATGTAACCAGTAAAGTAAAGGCTTGTGATAGAGTGGGGTTTAAATCTACATTAGTTAAGATGGAAGCTTACACTTCTGAGCAAAAATTATTGGAGAAAATTAAGGAGTTAAACTCAAACGATGATATTGATGGGTATATTGTACAGTTACCATTACCAAAACATATTAATGAGCAAAAAATTATTGAATCAATTAGCCCAAGTAAAGATGTAGATGGATTTCATCCTGTAAATGTAGGACGACTGGTATTAAATTTACCAACTTATGTTAGTGCTACGCCGTATGGTATAGTTCATCTATTAGAACGCTATCAAATACCTACTGAAGGTAAACATTGTGTTGTAATCGGTAGAAGTCATATTGTAGGGTCACCCATGAGTATTTTAATGGCAAAAAATACCAATCTTGGAAACTGTACGGTTACTTTATGTCATAGTAAAACCAAAAACCTAAAAGAACATACTTTGCAAGCAGATATTATCATTGCAGCTATTGGACGTCCTAATTTTGTAACTGCCGATATGGTTAAACAAGGTGCAGCGGTAATAGATGTAGGTATTAATAGAGTGGAAGATAATACTACGCCAAAGGGTTATCAACTTGTTGGTGATGTAAAATTTGATGAAGTCTCTAAAAAAGTATCTTATATTACACCTGTACCAGGTGGAGTAGGGCCGATGACTATAGCATCGTTATTACAAAATACACTTAAAGCATCTAAAAAAGAAATATAAAAGATAAAGTCATTACCATTCAGCTCATCAAATTAGGTAACTAAACTTTCTTGAAAATATTTATCAGAAAATTCATTAGCTAAATATGCAAGTTTTAAATAGTATAGCATCTTTGATTCTTTCTAAGAGAAATGCTCCAATACTTGAGAAACGTTTTTTAAATTGGACTCGAATAAAAAAAATAGCTATTGTTACTTTTGATAATCAATTAAGTTATTTAGTTGATTTTATTAATTCTTGTGAAAATAATCATATACAAGTTAATGTTTTTGTGATTTATAATGGGAAACCCGAATTTGCTCCAAAGCCTCAATTTAATCATATTATAATTACAAAAGATCAATACTCTATCTTTCAATTACCCAAAGATTCGGTTTTGCAATCCGTTCAATCTACGTTTGACGTACTTATAAATCTTGGTACACAAGATCAGATACAAGCATTATCCTTAAGTAAGTTATTACCTTGCCACTGTAGGATTGCCAATTTTGAAAATCAAATATTTGATATATCTATTCAATCTGAAAAGATGATGACTCCTACCGATTTTTTACAACAAGTAATTGTATATTTGAACATGATTAAAACAACAAAATAATAAATGAAAGCACATAATTTTACAGGTACAGGTGTGGCAATAGTTACACCATTTACAAGCAAAGGAGATGTTGATTACCCAGCTTTAACAAAATTAGTAGAACACCTCATAAAAGGTAGAGTGGAGTATATAGTTGTAATGGGAACTACTGGCGAATCGGTTACGCTATCCAAGGAAGAAAAACTACAAGTAATTAAACACATTGTAAAAGTTAATAAGAAACGTTTGCCATTAGTACTTGGAGTTGGTGGAAATAATACATCAGAGATTGTCAATACCTTAAAGAAAGAAGATTTATCCGACTTCATGGCTATCTTATCAGTATCGCCTTATTACAACAAACCATCACAAGAAGGGATTTATCAGCATTATAAAGCTATTGCTAAGGCAAGTCCACTACCAATTATATTATATAATGTGCCAGGGCGTACATCGTCTAATATAGCATGGGATACAACTATTCGATTAGCAAAAGAGTTTAAAAATATTATTGCTATTAAAGAAGCTAGTGGTAATGTTGAACAATGTATGAAAATTATTAAGCACCGTCCGGATAATTTTTTAATTATTAGCGGCGATGATAATATTACCTTACCACTCATTGCTAGTGGCGCAGATGGTGTAATATCTGTGGTTGCTAACGCATACCCGAAAGATTTTAGTGATATGGTACGTTCATCATTAATTCATGATTTTAAAACTGCTCAAAAATTGCATTATAAATTAATGGAATTAACAGAGCAACTATTTGCCGATGGAAATCCGGGGGGCATAAAATATGTATTGTCGCTTAAAAAACTTACACAATCGTATGTGAGATTACCATTAGTAGAACCTAACGATACTGTAAAAGCTAAACTAAAGAAATTGGCTTATTAATTAATAAGCCCTTTCTTTTTTCCCCTCCATATAATTCACAAAGGATTTATTTGAAACTTTGGTGCCTCCAGGTGTTGGGTAATTTCCGGTAAAATACCAATCGCCTAAGTTTTGAGGGCAAGATTGATGTAGGCCTTCAATAGTTTGATAAATAATTTGTAAATCGGCTTTTAAATCTTTTGGTTTTAATAACTCAGCAATTTTTTGTGATATTTCTTCGTTAGTAAAGGCTCTATATATTTCTTGAACAACATTTATTTGTTCTTCTTTTGGTTTTAAGAGTTCAGTTTTTGCTTTTTCATATAAATTTTGAAGTAAAGACTCTTTACCAGATTCTTTTATAAGTGTTACAGCTGCTTCAAATGCAATAAAACGTCCAATAATAGCCATGTCAATGCCATAACAATCAGGATATCTAATTTGTGGAGCAGAAGAAACGACAACTATTTTTTTAGGATTTAAGCGATCTAAAATTCGTAAGATACTTTGCTTTAAGGTTGTTCCTCTTACAATACTATCATCTAAAACTACCAAAGTATCAATGTTTTTCTTTACTGTGTCATAAGTTATATCATACACTAAATTAACGAGGTCATTTCTATTCTCATCATCAGTAATAAAAGTACGTTGTTTTGCATCTTTTAGTACTACTTTGTGGATACGTGGGTGTTTACCTAATATTTGACTTAAAGTAGGTTCTGATA
>JADLER010000128.1 GCA_020846025.1 Bacteroidia bacterium
AGATGTTTTTTAGGGTCAAAATCGTGAGCAATTCCACTGTCAATTCCTTCTTGAATTGCCGTTTTTAACGCTAAAATTTTACTTTCCTCATCTTCTAAAAGTCGAAGTCCTGCACGAATAACTTCGCTTACATTTTTATATCGTCCTGCTGAAACTTGACTACTCACAAACTGGTCAAAATAGCTTCCAAGTGATATTGATGTATTTTTCATTTTTATAAACTTTCTTCAAAGTTACCAAAAATTGGTAAATAAGCAATTTTTAAGATTAAATTTTTATGTTTTGTTATTGATTTTTTGTCAGAAGTTCGGTTCGCCAAAATTGCTACTAACGGCAGCCTGTGAAAAAACTCAATATAATTAACACAAGCTGTTTGTTTTTTAAAGAAAAAAATTAAAATAAAAACTAAAAACGTTGAGTACTTCAATGCAGTTTTAATTTAAAAAGCCACCCATCAATTTTTAAAACCCCATAATATATTTTATTTGCAACAGAGGCTCCCGAAGCTTCATTCAACACAGGATTAAATCGAAGCAGAGCTTCGTTTAATCCCTATATGTTACCAGCAGTTTTTCTGTCCTTAGTCTCGTAGGCACACGGTGGAGACTTGATAAACAACCTTTGTCGGTTGTTCCTGTCAATGCGGTTCGAGTCCGCAGAAGGACACTACTCGTTTTCAAAGTATGTGCTAATTGTTGTTTCATCATTTAGTATCTCTTTGTATGCGTCATTAGTTAAAATAAGGTCAACGAATTTGTTATATGAATAACACAGCTTGTCAGTCAGTTTTGCAATGTCAGGAAATAAAACAAGAATGTCTTTTTTATTTTTTAAGCGATTGTATAACTCTTTGTTTTGTCTTTTTTGGTCAGCAGTGTCAGAATGTCCTTTGTAAAACTGTTCAACAAATTGCTCATTAATTATAACCGAAAATTGTCCGTCATGAACTGTCCCGCTATTTTCAAAGTCATACTCTGGATGATGTGTCAGAATAAATGCTTTTGGGTGTTTAATGAAGTTTGCCCACTTTCTAATTTGTTGAAATACTTTAAAGTGTTTTTCCCTATAAGTGTCTGGAAGTTGGATAATGTCAAAGACAATTTCTATACGCTCAACCAGAAGATATATCAGAAGTATATAAACCGTAAAATCTTGTTGTATGTCCGATAACTCATCATTTTTTTCTAAGTATCGTGAAATTAAAGTTGTGCTGTCAGCGAAGTTGCAACCTAAACAGTTGTGGTGTTCACCGTCCATGCCACCAAAAGCATCATGTATTTTACAGGCGTTTGGTGTACCTTCTTCGTCAATGGCTTTAGTTGAAAATATTTCAAAACACTCTTTAAATTTTTCGTTAGCTGTCGGCATACTGTCCGTTTTTAAAATTGCTGGTAACTCAGTTATATGAGTATCAAATATACACAAATATTTGCATTTGGTTGGTTTTGTGTAGTTTTTATATTATAAATCATTAAACGGGCTTTTGATGTTTTGCAAACTTTTAGAGTTCACGTGGGTGTATATTTCGGTGGTTGTGATGTTGTAATCGCAAGTTAAAATTATTTTATAGTATTTACTCTAAAATACGCAAAAAAATCTACTGTCTGTTTTAAGTTCAGATAGAACATAACAGGGTATTAGCAATTACACACAGGCCTAATAATTTCTGAAAGAAAAAATATAACAACCTATTACAACTTTAAAAACTTATGAAGCGAAGCAACAATTTTTTTGGCTTCATCGTCTTCGAGCTGCAAGCCAAAGCGTTGTAACTTATGTTGGGTATTAAATTCTATTCGCTCTCCACCTTTTACCCAATACGATTGAAAAAAAGAGTCCACAAAACTGGATTCTTTAATAGGTAATACCCTAAATTCAGAAATAAGATTGATGTCATATTCTTTTATTTTACCACGCCCATTGATATCTTGCTGATAAAATAAAGTACCATTTTTAATCCATAGTTTTTCTTTTCCAAAGCGTTTCCACATGTACACCCGCATAATCTTAAATTCAAAATATGCCCAAAATGCCAACCAAACAATTAATACTGTTTTTTCATTCTCATTCGTTAATGTAAAGTAATTAGCAATTACTAAAACACCACTCACACTCCAAGCCATTAACCACAAGAATAACAAATTGAGTTTTCGTTTCTCGGAAGTGGGTAAAATAACCAAACTATAAATTTGATTTTTGATTAATAACGAACTGCGCTTACCTAGTGTTTGAGTAGATTCCATTCTTTATAATTTCACTAAATATTTTCCTTCCATTACCGGAATAACAGGGCATTGATTAGGTGTTAAGCAATATTTTATATCTCTTTCTAAATCTAGTTTTGCTAAACGGTTACGATGTGATGATGTTGCTAAAAATTCATACAAATCATCTTTAGCAGTTTCGTATAATAAACGTGAGGCAATGGCCGAATCGCAATTGGTTTCATAGCCAGCCTCTTTGGTTAATTTACTTACAATAGCTCCTGCAAAGGTTGAATCCTCTAAATTAAATTTGTTTTTCCAGCCTGCACACACTAATACCACATCTTTCTTTTGTTCAATTAAATACTCGCACAATACATCTAAGTTTAAAAAACTACCAATTACCACCTTCGATGCTTTTCTGCTAGCCTCAATAGCTTGTGTGCCATTGGTAGTAGAAATTGCAATGGTTTTACCTTTTACTTTATTATTCATATAACCAAAAGGGCTATTACCTAGTTCAAATCCTTCTATCATCTCTCCATTACGTTCGGCAGCCGCCATAAATCCATTACGCTGATATTCTTTGGCTTCATCAACAGTGGCTACCGGAATCATTTTATTAACGCCATTATAAAATGCTGTAACAATAGCCGACGTTGCTCTTAGTACATCAATTACAACTACAATGGCCTCGTCTTTGTGAAAAAGATGATAAGCTTGTGGTGTAAAACAGACTTCAATATTCATGTGCTTAAATAAATGGTTTATTTCTTTAAGAAAGGGATTTTACAAACTTTAGCTTTAATGGCTTTATCTCGAATTATAATAAAAATTTCAGTATCAACCTTTGAGAAATCTTTTGAAACATAACCCATACCTATTGCTTTATTTAATGTAGGCGACTGAGTACCAGAAGTTACTCTTCCGATGATAGTTCCTTGTGCATCTGCAATTGGGTAATCATGTCGAGGAATACCTCTATCAATCATCTCAAAGCCAACTAATTTTTTGGTTACTCCTTCTATTTTTTGTTTTTCAATTGCTGAACGATTTGTAAAATCTTTAGTGAATTTAGTTATCCAACCCAATCCCGCTTCAATTGGAGATGTGGTATCGTCAATATCATTTCCATACAAACAAAAGCCCATCTCTAAACGCAAGGTATCTCGTGCTCCTAAGCCAATTGGTTTAATCCCAAACTCCTCGCCAGCTTTAAAAATAGCATCCCACATTTTATTAGCATCTTCATTCTTAAAATAAATTTCAAAACCACCTGCGCCTGTATAACCTGTGTTAGAAATAATTACATTATCAAATCCATTAAACTTTCCTTTTGCAAAGGAATAATATGGAATATCAGCCAGTTTCACATCAGTCAGTTTTTGTAAGGTTTCTAATGCTTTAGGACCTTGAATAGCTAATAACGATGTTTCATCAGAAATATTTTTCATCTCTACTCCAAAAGTGTTATGCTTACTAATCCAATTCCAATCTTTTTCGATATTAGATGCGTTTACCACTAATAAATAAGTTTTCTCGTCAATGCGATATACAATTAAATCATCTACAATACCACCATCGGCATTAGGTAGGCAAGAGTATTGGGCTTTTCCATCTGTTAAAACAGAAGCATCATTACTAGTTACTTTTTGAATTAAATCTAAAGCTTTATCACCTTTTAAAATAAATTCTCCCATGTGGCTTACATCAAATACACCCACGGCATTACGAACAGTATGATGTTCTTCATTTAATCCGCTATAAGAAACGGGCATATTATATCCAGCAAAAGGAACCATTTTTGCACCTAAGGCAATATGTTTTTCAGTTAATGATGTGTTTTTCATAATAGGTTTAAGTTGTTGATATAAAATGAGGTAAATTTACAATTATATTAGGGATTTCAAAACCTCTAAATAATGATGTTTGTTGGCTTCTACCGAGTATTTCTCAACAACTGTTTTTCGACCAGCTAAGCCCAATCGGTGTCTTAACTCAACATCTTCAATAAGTTGCGATAAATAACGCACCCATTCTTCATGTGTATGAGCTAAAAATCCATTTTCACCATGTTGTATAATTTGGGTATTAACTCCCACAGCCGACATAATAGTAGGCGTTCCACATGCCATATAAGTTATACCTTTTAAGCCACATTTTCCCTTTACCCATTCATTATCTGGCAAAGGCATAATTCCTATATCAAAGGCATTCAAATCAGCATTTTCTGTTTTAGGGTTCCAATTTTTACTCACAACTTGTAATACAGGGTGGGTATAATTTCCTTGCCCCATTACATGAAATTCTAATCTACCGGGATATTTTTTATCAAGCTCCAACAATGCAGGAATAGCCATCTCAAAATGTTTAATAGTACTTATACTTCCACTCCATCCAATAATAATTTTCCCATCTCTTTTATAATCCTCCACTGTAACTTTTTGAATTGGAAAATGAAACTGGGTATCTACCGTTGTTGGAATAACTACCACCTGCTTATGAAACTGCTTGGCATACTCGGCCAAATAACTATTTCCGGCAATAACGATATGAGCATGCTGAATATTAATTCTAGTTTTTTGAGGATTTTTTAAGAACTCAAATTTTTTATTTCCAGGAGAGGTGTCTAATAGCCAAATGCTATCATCAAAATCAAAAATTATTTTACGATGGCGTTTATAAAATTGTTTCTCAAAAAAAGAAGAACCAATTAATAAAGCTTCGCGTTGAATAAAAATAACATCAAACTGTTTGGCACGTTTCAAATCATTAAAACGAATAAGAATTGATTTCAATATCACCCAAGTTTTAGCAATGTATTTCTTAGATTGATAAAATATTTTATCATCCTTTTCACTAATAATCTCCGATAAAACCCACTCAAAACCTTGCTGCTTAAAAAATGTTAGATACTGTTCGAAGCGGTAACGCTGACTAGGCGAACGATTTAAGCGATGATCGACTATAAAAAGTATTTTCGGCAAATTATATATATTCAATTAAATTGTACAAATCTACAAAATACTACCAAACTAAAAGTGTAGGTAATAGTAAATAGCTTCTTTTAATCCAATCTATTTTGAAGTAATTGGTGTAATGTTTATATAATGAAAAGAAAATCAAAATAGTTTGCTCAGTATTTTTAAAAAGTATATTTTAGCTTAAACAACAAGAGATTTTTTCAAATATAACCACATCGCAACGTATTTATATGAATTTAATTGAGCAATACAATACACATAATCAATATGGTAAATACTTGGGTATGGAATTTAAAGTCATAGAACCTGGCTTAGTAAATTATTTTTTAACTATAACTTCAAATCATTTAGCCACTCCACAGGCTGCACATGGTGGTGTTATTGCTAGTTTAATGGATGGGTTACTTGGTGTTACAGCCTTATCAGCTACTCAACACCATCAGCAAATTGTTTCAACAGTTGAGTTTAAAATAAACTTTTTAAATGCTGCTTTTGAAGGTGATGTATTAAAAGGAATTGGTAAAGTAGAACAACAAGGAAAACGTTTATTGGTAGTTAGTGGTGATATTATATGTGAAAAAAGAAACTGCATCATTGCTAAGGCCATTGGTACTTTTAACGCCTATCCAGCAGAAAAAGCAGGTTATCAAATCTCACAAGATTAAATATAAAAATCATTCGCCTACTGTAAACTCGTCATAAAACAACGAGCCAATCCGCCAAAAAGTCGCAGTATAACACGGTTTCACGACTTTATTTCATAAAATATGAACTGGAACATTTGTTGAGGATAGCCCATTGTTATTGAAATAATGTTTTGTAAAAAAAACAATTTTAATCTTAAACCAAAAACAATATAAATATGAACTTAAATAATTTCACTATTAAATCGCAAGAAGCTATCCAACAAGCCATCACCCTTGCAACAGCAAATGGCAATCAATCCATCGAAAACGGTCATATACTAAAAGCTATTCTTGAAGTAGATGAAAACGTTACCCCTTTTGTACTTAAAAAATTAGGTATTAATCAATCGGTATTTTCCAAAACAATTGATGCCATTTTAAATTCTTATCCTAAAGTAAGTGGCGGACAGCCGTACTTGTCTAATGCCGCTAATCAAACCATTGCAAAAGCCACTAACTATTTAAAAGAGTTTAAAGATGAGTATGTTTCTATCGAACATCTTTTATTGGGTATCTTAGCCAGTGGCGATCAAGTATCGCAATTAATGAAGGATAACCATATTAAAGAAAAAGAATTAAAATTGGCAATTACTGAATTACGAAAAGGCTCTAATGTAACCAGTCAAACAGCCGAAGAAACGTACAACTCACTCAATAAATATGCCATTAACTTAAACACGCAAGCTCGAAATGGAAAACTCGATCCCGTTATTGGGCGCGATGACGAAATACGAAGAGTACTACAAATTTTATCTCGTCGAACTAAGAACAATCCTATTTTGGTGGGTGAACCAGGCGTTGGAAAAACAGCCATTGCCGAAGGTTTAGCACATCGTATCATTGCAGGTGATGTACCTGAAAATCTAAAATCAAAACAAGTCTATTCCTTAGATATGGGCGCGTTAATTGCCGGAGCTAAATACAAAGGCGAATTTGAGGAACGTTTAAAATCGGTTGTAAAAGAAGTAATAAGTTCGGATGGAGAGATTATTTTATTTATTGATGAGATTCACACACTAGTAGGTGCTGGTGGTGGCGGAGAGGGCGCTATGGATGCCGCTAATATTTTAAAACCTGCATTAGCTCGTGGCGAGTTAAGGGCCATTGGTGCCACCACACTAAATGAGTATCAAAAATATTTTGAGAAAGATAAAGCACTTGAACGTCGTTTCCAAAAAGTAATGGTAGATGAACCTAGCGAAGAAGATGCGATTTCTATTTTACGTGGTATTAAAGAAAAATATGAAACACACCACAAAGTACGAATAAAAGATGAAGCAATTATTGCTTCTGTAGAACTTTCTACTCGATACATCAGTGATCGTTTTTTACCTGATAAAGCCATTGATTTAATGGATGAGGCAGCCTCTAAATTAAGAATGCAAATCAATTCCATGCCTATTGAACTTGATGAAGTGGAACGTAAGATTATGCAACTTGAAATAGAGCGTGAGGCCATGAAACGCGAAGGAGAAGACTCTAAAGTAACCGAATTAAATAAAGAATTAGCAGAGCTTAATGATAAACGTTCAGCATTAAAAGCTAAATGGCAAAGTGAAAAAGAAGCAATTGAAGGTGTTCAAAAAATAAAATTACAAATTGAAGACCTAAAATTGCAAGCATCGAACTACGAAAAGCAAGGCGATTTTGGAAAAGTAGCCGAGATACGCTATGGCAGAATTCAGGAGGCTGAAGCTAAATTAAAAGAATTAGAAACTAAACTTACTGAAGCTAAAGAAAGTGGTTCTCAATTAGTAAAAGAAGAAGTGGACAGTGAGGATATTGCAGATGTTATTAGTGCGTGGACAGGAATTCCTGTATCCAAGATGGTACAAAGTGAAAAAGAAAAATTATTGTACTTAGAAGATGAATTACACAAACGTGTAGTGGGGCAACATGCCGCAATTGAAGCCATTTCTGATGCAGTAAGAAGAAGTCGTTCGGGTTTACAAGATGCTAAAAAACCAATTGGTTCGTTTATTTTTTTAGGTACCACGGGTGTTGGTAAAACCGAATTAGCTAAGGCATTAGCAGATTATTTATTTAATAACGAAAACGCTATGACTCGTATTGATATGAGTGAGTATCAAGAACGCCATTCTGTAAGTCGTTTAATAGGTGCACCTCCAGGCTATGTTGGATTTGATGAGGGAGGTCAACTAACCGAAGCTGTGCGTCGCCGACCATATAGTGTTATATTATTAGATGAAATAGAAAAAGCACATCCCGATGTTTTCAATATTTTACTTCAAGTATTAGATGATGGAAGATTAACGGATAACAAAGGTAGAACAGTGAATTTTAAAAACACCATTATTATTATGACAAGTAATATTGGTTCGCATCTCATACAAGAAAACTTTGATGCCATGAATGAAGGCAACAAAGAACAAACATTATCTAAAACTAAAAACGAAGTATTTGAATTATTAAAGAAAACCATCCGTCCTGAGTTTTTAAACCGAATAGATGAAATCATTATGTTTGAACCTTTATCTCGTGAAGATGTAACTGAAATAGTTCGATTACAATTTATGAGTATTGCTAAACGATTAGAAGAACAGCACATTAAAATAAGTGCTACCGAGGAAGCAATTGATTGGTTAGCTCAATTAGGTTACGACCCACATTTTGGTGCCCGTCCAGTAAAACGTACCTTACAAAAACAAATACTGAATGAGTTATCTAAACAAATACTTGCGGATAAGGTTAATAAGGATAAAGAAATAATTGTAGATATGTTTGAAAATCAAATTGTGTTTAGAAACTAAAGATTTTTTGCTTTGATAAGATAGGCTGACTTAAGTTAAATCAGCCTATTTTTCTGACTAAAAACAACTTGCTACAATTTATAGCAAGCTATCGTTTGTATTTATAGTAATTTTGTAACAAGATTTTGTTAATAATTATACCCATGAATACAGTACAACTTAATTCAACACAAGGAGTGGCACAGTTATCACTGTTTCCATCAAGCAATGCAAGTACTCAAGAAAGTAATCAACTTAATACTGTGTATCAGTATTTTTTTGTAATTAATCTACCCCCTACTCTTTCACAGTCAATTAAACAACTAAAGCTAAGGTTACATAAATTAATAGGATTAAGTGATTATAACGTATTTGCTACGCCCAATATTACGTTAATGTCGTTTCATACTATGCGTCCCGTAAATCAAAATTTTATAACGGCGGTTCAGCAATTACTTGATAGAATTACCAATTTCGAAATACAAATAGATGGCTTTGCTCATTTTGAACATGGTTGTGTGTCAAATACACTTTATGCTCACGTTCAAAAAACAGATTCCTTAAATCAGCTTTACCACGAATTGCACCAGTTATTAGGATTAAAAGTGCGTACATTTATTCCACATCTTACCATTGCACGCACCATACCTCGACATAAATTTGATAAAATAGCCTCGCTTTTCAAAAACAGAAGTATAAAAGATCAGTTTAACTGTTATCAAATTAGTATTTTACAACGCACCATCGAGTTTGGTACAGCTAGTAAATTTAGTGTACTTAAAGAATTTGATTTAAAACATTCTTTGAAATTTGCTGCTTAGTAACCATCTAAACAAAAACTTAAAACTTAACGTGATACACATCCATTTCATTGCGAGGAATGTTAAAAACTTCAAACCCACCAGCTTGAGGGATTTCTTCTACCAAATCAAATGATTGACAAGATTTGCTTAATCCGGCAAAAATCAAAGTAAATCCTTTGCCATCATTTAATGTCCATTGAGGTGCAAATGAAATATTAAAAGCTGTAATTAAACGTACTTTTTTATTTGTACCATGTTCAATTAAAAAAGTGCTTGGCCAAATACGATAGGCGCTATCATCGGCGGCAGGGCACATGCAATGCACAATGGTTTGTCGTTCTTCACTTTCTAAAGTTTTTACCTCTGCTTCAGATATAATTTCGGTTTCCATAATGAAAGTTCAAAATTAAAAAAAATTCTTTATCAACTCTACTATATACTTCAGTCATATTCGTCAACTATTAAATTTTCTACCCTTTGCAACGGGTTTAGCCTGTAATGGGTTTTCAGGCCAAGCATGTTTTGGGTAACGGCGTTGTAATTCTTTTCGAACTTCAAAATAAGTATGGTTCCAAAAACTATCCAAATCATTAGTAACTTGTACAGGTTTGTACCCTGGTGATAATAAATGTAAAAGCGTTTTTATTTTTCCATTATTAAGTAAAGGTGTATGTAACCAACCAAACACCTCTTGTAATCTTACAGCAATTACAGGACTTTCTCCATTAAAAAAATACGTAATTCTAATTTTTGAACCGCTAGGCACTTCTATCTTTTCTGGAACCAACTGTTCAAGCTGTTGTTGTTGTTCCCAAGATAAAACATGCAAAAGACATGCCGATAAATCTATTTTCTTTAAATCTTCAGAATACTTTATATCGTTTAAAAATGGTGCTAACCACTCGTAAGCGTTTTTAATTAAAGCATCTAACTCAACATTTGGAAAAGTGTCATCTTTATTCCAAATTTTTAGGCTATTAATTCGGTTTTGTAACTGATAAAATGCTTCATTAAAATGAAGCAAAGTATCAGCCTCTGTTTGAATAGCTTTAATAATTACATCTACATTTTTTGATTTATCAGGATTTTGTAAAGGTTTCGATTGAAGAACGATATTTCCTATTTTCAACTCATTGGCACATATTAAGCCACCTTTATGTGTATCCCAGTATATTGTTTCTGTTTCTTTAACTAAATGAATTAAGTCTTTAGGGTTAAGCGGCGCAGCTAAAAATATTTTACCTATTCCATCTCGTAAACTCATATTTGCTACAGCCAGCCACGATTCGTGAGCTAAGCTATCTTGATGACCTATTGCCGCTATCTTTCCATTAGAGAGTTGAAATTGAGCGTTATTCCCTGGTTTTGCCGATGCAATTCTTTCAGGGAAAGCATAAGCCAAAAGTAAACCTGTATCATAAGCATCTACTACAGCATTATTTTCTGGTATGTTTAAAAGTTTCCGAAAACTATCAGCGTTTTTATCAACCCGTTTTAATTTATTATTAAATGTGTTTTGAACTCTAGCCCTTCTCAATGTTTCAATTCTTAAATTCAAATCAGCACCTGCATCTTTTGATAAAAAATCTCGCTCTTCTAAAATACCAGCAATGTCACAAGCTAATTGTTTTAATAAAGTAGTATCAGCCATTAATAACATGTGTGCAATTCGAGGATGACAGGCTAATTGATGAATTTGCTTCCCATGTTCAGTTAATTTAAAATTCTCTAAGGCTGAAATTTGATGCAAGGTTTCATAGGCTTGTTGAACAGCAGATTTTGGTGGTGGTGATAGCCAACAAAATGAGTTTACATCATGGGCACCCCATTTACTTAACTCTAAAATTAAGCTACACAAATCGGCATCCATAATTTCAGGAATACGCTGCTCGGCTAATCGTTCATGAGTTGCTAATGACCACATTCTGTAACAAACACCTGGAGCTAATCTTCCAGCGCGACCCGCTCTTTGATCGGCTGCATCTTTTGAAATTCTTACTGTTTCAAGTTTTGATAAACCCGATGCAATATCAAATCTTGAACGACGTGTAAAACCAGTATCAATCACTACTCTCACACCTTCAATGGTTAATGAGGTTTCGGCAATTGATGTAGCTAGAACTACTTTACGTTTTCCGAATTTACTTGGAACTAAAGCGACATATTGTTCTTTATAAGGTAAAATGCCATATAAAGGGTGAATGCTTATATTAGGAATTTGAGATTGTAAAATGGATTCGCATTTTTTAATTTCCGATTCACCAGGCAGAAAAACCAACACATCACCTTGTTGTTCATGTATGGCTCGTGAAACCATCTGAGCGGCTAACTCAGGAAGCAGAAATTCATCCGCATCGTTTGAATAAATTAGTTCAACAGGATGTTGCTTGCCTTTGCTTTCTATAACTGGAGCTGAAAGTTTTTGTTGTAGTTGAGGCACATTTAAAGTAGCCGACATGATCACAATTCTTAAATCAGGTCTTAAAATTTGTTGAGACTCAATACACAAAGCTAAAGCTAAGTCGCCTTGTAAATTTCTTTCATGAAACTCGTCGAACAATACTACACTTACTTGCTCTAAAGCATTATCATGTTGCAACATGCGAGTTAAAATACCTTCGGTAACTACTTCAATTTTTGTATCTGCGCTTACACAAGTTTCCATTCTCACTCTATAACCAACTGTTTTCCCAACATCCTCACCCAATAAATCAGCCATACGCTTAGCAATAGACTTAGCAGCTAAGCGTCGAGGCTCAAGCATGATGATTTTTTTACTGTTTAAAAATGATTGATTTAATAGTGCTAACGGTAGAATTGTACTTTTTCCTGCACCTGGAGGCGCAACAACAATCAGTGTTTGATGAGTTTGTAGTGTTTTTATAAACTCCGGAATAATCTCGGTAACAGGAAGTTGTATATGTGAATAATCAAACAAATTAATAAAAATAAAAAAGCCTCTCATTTCTGAGAGGCTTTGTACCCCAGACGGGACTTGAACCCGTACAGCGTTGCCGCCACAGGATTTTAAGTCCTGCGTGTCTACCAATTCCACCACCGGGGCGTAACAGTTAAACTGTTGAGCGAAAGACGGGTCTCGAACCCGCGACCTTAACCTTGGCAAGGTTACGCTCTACCAACTGAGCTACTTTCGCCTGTAATTATCTAAAAGAACAACCAATTTTTCAATCGGGAGTGCAAAGATATAGGTTTTTTTACTTTTGCAAAATTTTTTTGAAAAAATTTAATCCTTAATTACATAACTGGATGTATAAAATATGCACAGCCATTATATTGCATAACCTATGCACAAAATTACTCTCTAAAAAGACTAATACCGTATTAGGTTTCTTATAGGTAATTAAACAAAGTTACTCAATAAAAGCTTTAGATTCCAATACTATTCCTTTCCAGTAATCATTTTCTTAATTTCATGTAATTTCATTAAAGCCTCTACGGGAGTAAGCGTATTGATTTCTGTACCTAAAATTTCTTCGCGTATATGTTGTAATATTGGATCGTCTAACTGAAAAATGCTTAATTGAAAATCATCTTGCTTTGCAATTTTAGAAGGTTTTGATTTAAGTGCAAATTGCTCAATAGTATTGCCTTCAGTTTCTGCTAGTTCTAGTTCATGTTCTCTCTCTAGTTTTTTTAAAATATCATTTGCTCTATCTACCACTTGTTTAGGCATACCAGCCATTTTGGCAACATGTATCCCAAAACTATGTTCACTTCCACCTTCCTGTAACTTACGTAAAAAAATAATTTTATTATTAATCTCTTTTACCGATACATTAAAATTCTTAATACGCGGAAAATAAGTAGTCATTTCATTTAACTCGTGATAGTGTGTAGCAAAAAGAGTTTTCGCTCTATTTTTAGATTGAGAATGAATAAACTCAGCAATTGCCCAAGCTATTGAAATACCATCATAAGTAGAGGTTCCACGTCCTATTTCATCAAGTAATATTAAACTTCTATCGCTTAGGTTATTTAAAATGCTAGCTGTTTCATTCATCTCTACCATAAAAGTTGATTCGCCAGACGAGATATTATCACTAGCACCTACACGAGTAAAAATTTTATCTACAATACCTATTTCGGCATTTTTAGCAGGCACATAACAACCAATTTGAGCCATTAATGTTATTAAAGCTACTTGACGTAATAAAGCCGATTTACCACTCATATTAGGCCCTGTAATCATCATGATTTGTTGCGAATCATTATCTAAATAAACGGTATTACTAACATATTCTTCGCCAATAGGTAATTGTTTTTCAATAACTGGATGACGCCCATCTACAATATGAATTGCGTACTCATTACTTAATTGAGGGCGTATATATCGATTTTCACGAGCTAACTTAGTGAAATTTAATAAACAGTCTAAGCGAGCAATTAATGAAGCATTTAATTGGATTGGAATAATAAAGTCTGTCAAATCACGAACTAAGGCCTCAAATAGCGATTGTTCCAAAACCATGATTTTATCTTCTGCGCCTAAAATCTTCTCTTCATACACTTTAAGTTCAGGAGTAATGTATCGTTCTGCATTAGTTAATGTTTGTTTCCTAATCCAATCATTGGGTACTTTATCCTTATGAGCATTAGTAACTTCTAAATAATATCCAAATACATTATTATAGGACACTTTAAGTGAAGAAATACCTGTACGTTCAATTTCACGTTGTTGTATTTGTAATAAATAATCTTTTCCGCTATAAGCAATACTCCTTAATTCATCTAATTCTGAATTTATTCCACTATTAATAACATTACCTTTAGCCACTAAAACAGGTGCTTCTTCGTTCAATTCCTTTTGCAAACGATCACGCATTAAGTTACATGGATTAAGCTGTCCGGCAATTTTTTGAAGAGGATGACTGGCACAAGATGCCAATTGTTGTTTAAAATTTTCGATATACGTTAATGAGCGTTTTAATTGTATCAACTCTCTAGGATTTACCCTACCTGCAGCTACTTTAGAAATTAATCTTTCTAAGTCTCCTATTTCATTAAATTGTTCGCAAAGTTGGTGGTGCAATTCGGTATGCTGATAAAAATATTCAACTATATCTAAACGTTCATTTATTACTTCCAATTGTTTGAGTGGGAGTGCTAACCATCGTTTTAAAAGACGCGATCCCATTGGTGTAACTGTGTCATCTAAAACATCAATTAAACATTTACCATTTTCATGGCTCGTTCCAAAAATTTCCAAATTACGAATAGTGAATCTATCTAACCAAACATATTGATCTTCTTCGATCCTACTTACTGATGTGATATGTTGTAATTTATCATGTTTGGTTTCGCTTAAATAATGTAAAATAGCGCCACAACTCATAATAGCAAGTTGTAGATGTTCCACTCCAAAACCTTTTAAACTATTTGTACCAAACTGTTTAATAAGAGCTTCATATCCAAAATCTTTAGTAAAAGCCCAATCGTCTATCCCAAAAATATAAAAACGTTCACCAATTAAATTGATTAATTGCTGGCGTTTGTTTTTCTCAAATAAAATTTCATTGGGTTTAAAGCTTTGAATTAATTTTTCAATATAAGTTAAAGTACCCTCTGCAACTAAAAACTCACCTGTAGAAACATCTAGGAAAGAAATTCCAGCATGTTCGTTATCAAGATAAATACTTGCTAAGAAATTATTTGTCTTATGTTCTAAAATTTTATCATTAAAACTCACACCAGGCGTTACCAACTCAGTAACACCACGCTTCACAATCCCTTTAACCATCTTAGGATCTTCCAACTGATCGCAAATAGCCACTCTATATCCTGCTCTTACTAATTTTGGCAAATAAGTATCAATACTATGGTGTGGAAATCCAGCTAACTCAATGTGTGATGCCGATCCATTTGCTCGCTTTGTAAGTGTAATTCCTAATACTTGTGCCGTTTTTATGGCATCTGCTCCAAATGTTTCATAAAAATCACCCACTCTAAACAATAATATAGCATCAGGATATTTTGATTTTACCTCATTATATTGCTTCATTAAGGGTGTTTCCTTGGTATCTACTGATTTTGCCATTCCTTAAAAATACAGAATAAGTAAAGTGCAGATTGAATTAATTTTTAACAGAATGAGTAAAATTGTTAATATAAAAAAAGAGGCTCCTCGCCTCTTTTTATCGTATTTATTTATAGAAATTAACTACTAATCATTTACTTCAAGTACGTTATCTTCTGTAGAATTTGCAGCTCTAGAATTTGCTTTCGCTGCTCTTTGTTCCTTAGCTTTAGCTTTTACTTTCTCTAGTTGTTCAGGAGTTAAAATTGCTTTCACACTCTTTCGGTAATCTGCCTGTGCCGCTTCTACCTCTTTGTGCATGATTTCCTTATTTTCAGCTTGCCCTTTATATTTTTGTCTGATGTCATGTACTTTAGATATACGAGCTAAGGCTAATTCCTTCACTTTCGATTTTTGTTCCTCAGATAATGAAGCAATTTCGTTTAATCTATCAACATTCTTTTGTGCTCTTTGTTCTGGGGTTAATTTTTCTTTAGCTGGTTGTTGAGTAGGTGTTGCTTGAGCTTTAGTTGCTACTTGTGCATTTAGTGCAGTTGTAACTGCAAATAAACATACAGCTAATACAATTATTTTTTTCATGTGGTTATTTTTTTAAAGTTAATATAAATATAAGGTCAATTATTATACAATTTATCAAGTTGAATTGTTAAATTTACTGAAAACTAATTAAGTTCAACTGAAAGTCCTTTTTCTAAAAGTGCTTCACAAATTGGTTTCAGTTTCATAAAATCACCCTTTTTAATAGAGCATTTTCCATTAAAATGCACAATATGAGCACATTGCTCAGCTTGAATCACATCATGATGACAATAACGAACCAGGCATTCTATTACCCATTCAAATGTATTCACATCGTCATTAAATAAAACTAAATGACTTTCTTTATTCTCTTTAGTTAGAACTTTCTCATCTAACAAAACATCAACTTCAGTTGAAAAGGTTGCATTCATACTTTATTATTATATTTATTAATGCTTACAGATTATACATAAGTATAACTTTATTGTTATATAAAGATACAGCTTTTTTTTATCTCGTCAAGTATTGAGAGGCTTCTGCCCCATATAATTTTTTACCGTCTTTAAATACGGTAATAAATGCATCGGTAATACCCAGCGAAACCGCTTCATCTTTTAATGATTTAGCAAACGATGCATTTATAAAATTACCAATGGTGTATATATACAAGCCATTAATTACCGTATTTTTAACTGGCCAAGTTTTAATATTTAAAAATTTAGCGGCAACTTCGTTAGGCACTTGATTTTTATAAGCGCCAATTTGTACTTTAAAAGAAATACCCGATTCATCGGCTTTTACGCCATTATCGGCAGTAGGTTTTGGTCCTTCTGTTACACCGTTATTAAATGCTTGGGTTGACGGATTTGCTGAAGCAGTTGTTATATTGGATGTAGTTGAATTAGATACAGGTTGTGTTGAAGTAACTGGATTTTCCCCAGGGAAAATAATCGGATTTTCAGGTTCTAACTTTAAATTATTATTTTCTGATTGTAGTTTTTGAGCCTCAGTATACGGAACACGTTTTGCATTGTAATATGCAGATACAAAGGCATCTTTCACACCTAAATCAACTACCTTGCGTTTATCTTCAATAAGTTTATTAGTTTGATTGTAAATACCTGCAGTGTAACGGTACAATCCATTTGGTAATTTCTCGGTATAAATTGGTTTTAAATTAAATAATTGGGAACGCGTAACTTGTTTAGAATAAACACCAATTTGAACTGTATAAAGTAAGCCATTTATTTGCTCTAATTGTCCACTTACCTCAACAGGTTGTGTTTCTGTTGGCGTAGAAGTTGTGAGATTAGTTGTTGTACTTGAAATGGTATTCCTAGGAATATTGGCATCAGCTGTTATACCAGCACTTGTGTTAGTAGTCATCTCTATCACTTGTCCTTTAACTTGTGCTTGAGCTGTTGCTTCACTCAATGTAATACGTTTACCATTATAATAAGCTACCACAAAGGCATCGGAATAACCTAAATTTCTTAAATCATTCTTTACTGCATTAGCACTTGCATACTGTTCAAAATTTCCAGCCATGTATCTTATATAACCATTAGGTGTTGTTTGAGCAATAACTGGATCTAATCCTTTAAATGTATTATTAGGTAATCTTGTTCTAAATGCACCTACTTGAACTTTAAATACTAAACCATCTGGCATCTTTTCATCAATAGGAATGGGTTTACTATCCGAATAAGCATCTGATTTCTTTACCTCTAAACCTTCTACCTTTATAACCTTGGTAGGAGCAGAAGAAGTTGTTGCATTATTTTCATTTGAACTGATTAGATTTGTATTAGATGTCGTAGTATTGGTATTAGTTACAGCTGTATTTGTATTATTCTCGTTTGCTTCGGTTCTATTCGTATCAGTAGTTCCTACTGTATTATTATTAACTACAGAATCGGAATTCACATTTATTTGATTTAGTACATTAATAGACTCTTGGCCGGATTGAACTGCTTGTACTAACAAAGATTTACGACTAGCCACATCTGTTGTTTGATTAGCCTGATTAACTAATTCTAAACTTCTATTATATGCCGATTGAGCTTTAGTTTTAAGGTT
Organism: Bacteroidia bacterium; assembly: GCA_020846025.1. Lineage (GTDB taxonomy): Bacteria > Bacteroidota > Bacteroidia > B-17B0 > Aurantibacillaceae > UBA4416. The sequence continues at coordinate 18,081 of JADLER010000128.1, forward strand.
ATTCTGATTAGAGTTCAAATTAGCTGGTAACAAATTCTGACGATGATTATATTCCAGTTTATTAGCTTCCACTAATTGTAATAATCCATCTATATGACTTTGATTATTACTCTGAATTTGCCCTTTCGTTTCATCTAACTTGGCTAACATTTCTGGGCTTTCTGTTGATACTGTTGCTTGTTTAGGAATATAACTAGGAAAATGTTTTTTATATAAAGCTAATGCACTTTGTTGTTTTGCAATGGCTTGTTGCTCTTTTTCTTCGGCATTACTATAACCTCCTAATTTCGCAGCATCACTTGGGTAAGCATCCGATTCTTCACGTAGCTTTTGAGCTTGTTTATTAAACAAATCCGCCTCTGTAAGCATCATACTTACCGAGTTTAACTCAGCGATATCTTTCCCTTGAGCTAATTTTTCTAAGTCGTTTAAACTTTGTTTATTGGCTTCAAAATTCGCCTTATTTAATTGTTTTTGTTTATTGGCAGCTTCTACTTTTTTAGATAAGGCATTCTTTTCTAATTCTTTCGCTTGAGCAATATCTTTATCTCTTTCGGTAGCAGGTTTAGTCGCTGAGTTTCTTCTTAATACTGCTGCTTCATCATTTAATTTTTCGGCATCAGATAATAAATTTGAAATGGAATTTTGTGTTAAAGGGCTTGTGCCTCCCATTTGCTTAAGTTGATCAATAGCTCCTTCTAATTGTTTGTCTTTTGCTAAGGCTGAGTTAATTTGATTGTTTCCTTTATTTTTCTTATCAACAGATTCATTAGATGTGTATAAAGCAAAAGCTGTTAATGCTGCTTCATTAGAATTATTTAATGAAGCTTTAAGTTTTTCTAAATCATTAGCTGACGCATTATCAGTATTTGTAAGTGTTGAAGATGATGTATTAGAAGGTGAAATGGTATTAGTAGCCGCTGTAGATTGAGTTGTAGCTGATGCAATATTAGTTGTATTATTTACAGCCTGCGTATTATTGTTTAATGAGGTTGTAGGGGTTGTTGTTACTGATGGTGAATTAGTACTCGTTACACGGTTGGTATTATTGGCATTTTCATTAGCCTGTGTGTTATTGGCAATGGTATTTGTTTCATTATTTTGAGGCGTTGTGGAATTGGCTAAACTATTATTCTCAAGTGATGTCGTTGCCTGATTCAATAATTTAATAGCCTCAATCTCTTTTTGATTAGCTTTTAGCAATAGATTAGCATTAGTACTTGCATCCGATGTATTCGAGGCCTGAGTAATTAAAGCTTTAGCTTCATTATTTAATTGTTCAGCATTCGTTTTTAAATCTTGTGCATTTTTATTCTCAGGCTTAGATAAATTTTGATTTTTAAGTAATCTATTAGTTTGTACATTCAACTCATTTTGATTAGCCTTACTTAAAGCTAAGAATGATTCAGCCTGTTGTTGTGCTACTTTGTTTAACTCGTTATTTACATTTGCAACAATATCGTTAGTTGTTGGTGAGTTTGTATTTTCTTTTGGTTTAAATGAAGGATTCGCTTTCATAAGCAACTCCATAGCTTTTTGCTGTTTTGCTAAAGCTTGATTTTCTTTTTCTTCAGCATTACTCAATCCACCTAATCTTGCAGCACCATTAGGATAAGCTTCAGCTTCGGTTCGTAAGTTTTTAGCTTGTTTAAAATTTAAGGCTGCCTCATCAACTAACATATTTGCTTGAGATATGTCGTTGCTTTCTTTTCCTGCAGTGAGTTTTTGCAAAGATTCCAAATTGTCAGCATTCAAATCAAAAGAAGTTTGATTCTTATTTTTAACTACTGTAGCAGCTTCCAACTTTTTATCAATGGCTAGTTTTTCATTATCAACAGCCTGTTTTATCAAAGCATCTTTTTCAGCACTTGTTTTTGTTGCTGATTCTTTACGTTGCTCAAATGCCTTATTATACAAAGCATCTGCTTCGGCCAATAAAGCATCTGCATTTTGTTGTTGGCTATTTTTAATATCCTGTTCGGCTTTGTTAAGCACATTATTAAAACTATTTTCAAGTTGTTTGGCTGACTCAAATTTTTGTGTGGCTGTTTGTTTTAAAGAAACAGAATTTTGTTCTTTATATTCATTAAAAGTAAATAATTGCGAAGCAGTTGCAGAGTTAGATTGCAAACCTGTTCTTAAATTGTTTAATTGATTAAGTACTGCCTGGTTATCGTTTGAATTATTTGCTGTGATAGGTTTTAATGCAGTTTGATTATCGGAACTATTATTTGTAATTGATGTATTATTTTTTGAGGCATTAGCATCAGAATTTGTTGTAGTAACAGTTACGTTATTATTAGTTACTTCTAAATTATTATTATCATTTTCAATTTTCTGAGTGCTTTCAGGGTTTTGATTATTATTTTCGATATTGCTATCATTATTATTTTGTTGTTTCGATGTATTGTTAATTACAATTTCTGATGTGTTTAATTTCTTTAAACTAGCGTCGTTATTAGCAATTAATTTATTATTATCTGATTTTAATTTTTCTAATTGTTTAATTTCATCCGACAGTTTTTTCTTTTCAGTTGAGTTTTTAGTTTTTGTAAGTTCATTCTTATCTAATGCTATTAAATCATTAATGTCTTTGTTATAATTCTTCAGTATTTCGTTTTGCTGGGTTAGCTCTTCTTTACTAGATTGTTCGATCTTATCTGCATTTACTTTATCTGCATATTTATTTACAATTCCATCATACGAAAGGCTAGTTGTATTTTGTGATGAAGTATTATTAATTGCAGTTACTGAGTTGGCATTTTGATTATTTTTTTCATTAGTTGTAATGGAATTAGAAACCAATTGATTATTCTTTTCAGAAGCATTTAATGCCACAGCATCTGTTGCATTATCCTGCATATTTGAAGCTATTTGGATACTTTGTTTAATTCCATCAATATCACTGCGCAATGCATCAATTCTTTTATTTTTGGTGGTTAATTCATTGTTTTTAGCATCTATCTCATTGTTAACTTCACGTATTTGTGCAGCGATATTTTCTTTTAATGTTTTATCCGTTTCATTAATTCTATCCTTTTCTAATGTTTCTACTTCCGATTTTAGCGTTGTAATTTCTTGTGAAATATGATTAATTGATTTCTCTGTAGATGAAATCTCTTGTTGTTTCAAATCAACCTCAGCCTTTAAAGAAGCCAACAACTCGTTTGATTGATTTTGTTGTTTTGAAACCGTATCTAATTCTTTTTGAATTTGCTCAAGTTTAGTAAGGGCTTCTTTATTATTCTTGTTATTTATTACTTCTTGTAATTGGTTTACATATTGATTAGTTAATTCAGCTTCTTTTTGTTTAGAATTAGCATCTACCTCAAGACTTTTAGCCAAATTTGTTGCAATATTAGCAATAGCAGTTGCTTGTCTTGCCTCTTCCTTCAATTGATTAGCTTTAGCGAGTTCCTCATTTTTTTTAGCAATATCCGTTATAGTATTAGCTTGTTGTATGATTTGCTCGGCTTCTTTTTGTTTCTCATTCGCTTCTAACGTTTTTTGAGAAACTAATGAATAAGCGTCTTGTGCGTCTTGTCTTAATTCAGTTGATTCTTGTTCAGCTTCTTTTGCATCTTCCTTGGCAATATTTAATAACTCTTCGTTAGTTACATTTTTATTTGCTGGTGTAGTCGATGATTTATTAGAGTTAGTTTCATTTGTACTTCCTTGCACCGTAGGATTATTTGAATTTACGGCACTTAAATCATTTTTATTACTACTTTGGATATTTGCTTGATTTTTAGATTGGTTCAACAAGTTTTGATCGTAAGGTTCGTTTTCATTAACTTCTAACTTTGCCTTTTTCTCAATTAAATCCATCATTACACTGTAATTTTCATCAGGAATATCTCCATCAAAATAATTAGTAATTTTTAACCGCTGTTTGTCGTACGAAATCATCTGGCGATACGGCTTTAATGTATAAGCCACTGGAATCTGTACACCATCTGATTGAGTAGGAATACCTGGTGTTTCCACTTTAAAGATAAATTTACCACCGTTAGGTAATTCCATAAAATAATCGCCGTTATCAGCCGCTTGATAAGTCCCCACAATTTCACCATTCGACATATCAGTAACGGTAATTTTTGATTTTAAACTCTGAGATGCTTCTTCTTTTACTACTGTACCTTTAATAATGGCAAAATTCATTGGACGACGCTCCGTATTTATTTTCAACACATCCAGCTTGCCATAAGGGCTATATCTTCCTGTACTAAAAAAAGCTGTTTTCTCTAACGAATCAGTTACAAATAAAATATCATCATCAGGAGAATTAATAGGAAACTCTAAATTTTCTGGTTGGCTCCATGATTGAGTAGCTTCGTTATAAGTAGTTTTAAACACATCATAACCTCCCATACTATTATGCCCCTTTGATGAAAAATAAAGTGTTTTTCCATTAGGATGCAGAAAAGGATAATCTTCATCAAACTCCGTATTTATAGATGTTGGTAATTTAGTGGCTTTACTCCAACTACCATTTGGTAATCTATTCACATAATAAATATCACGTCCAGAACTACCACCATCACCGTAGCTCGAATAATACAAACGCTCGCCTGTACGTGGTAGATATACTACCGATTTATCTTTCTTTTTTTTATCATAACTCGATTTATAATCATCTGGTTTCACTAATAATTTTCCACCAATATCTTTAACATCGTAGGCTTTAAAATAATCAATTTCATTCAGTTGTTTTTTACTAATAATTACTAAATCTGATAAATTGGACAATAAGCGTTTACCATTTTTACAAGACTGAATTTCTCTATCTACTTCTAATTTCTTTACTAATGCGGAACCAGCGGTTTGCTTAAATTCTGTATATAATTTAATGGCCTCATCAAAGTGATAATTCACATGATAGGTTTTTGCTAAATAAAATTTCGTTTCCTTTGGCGCTTCATTTGGATTTTTTAATGCTACCTGAAAATAGGTGAATGGTTTTTTCTTATCAGGTTCAGAATACAACATACACACACCCAATTTAAAATTATATTCTGGGTCCTTTGGGTAAAGTGAAACTAATTGCGAATAATGTTTGTATGCCTGAGCGTATTCCTGTTCTTCAAAAAACTGATTAGCCTGTTTTTTGAGTTCATCTTCGTTTTTTACTTGAGCATGAAGATAAGTGGAATTAAAAAATACAAATAACACCCATAAGTAAGCAAACATGTGCTTACTACTGACCATAAAATATGTATTTCCGTTGTTACTCAGAGCTAATACCAAATTTACCTAAAATAACTAAAATAGTTAGGTTTTAGATGCTAAATAATGAGAAATTACATAATTTTTAAATAGAATTTTCAGGAATTGTTCAATGTAATTTGTTAAGAAATCAAATTATCGAGCATTATAGAGCCAACCGCTTGGATCCATCGTTTTTTGTCCTTTCCATATCTGCAAGTTCATACTTGATTTTCCATCTTCATCTATAATGGTTCCAATAGACTGTTTAATCTTTACCTGTTGTCCTTGTTTTACAAATACATTTTCTAAATTACTATATACGCTTAAATATTCTCCATGCCTAACTATTACAAGCTTACCACCTGTAGGAGAAATCGCAATACTGGTTACTTCGCCATCAAATACAGCACGTGCTTCAGCCCCTTTTCCAGTACAAATATCAATACCATTATTATTCATCATAAAACCTTTAATTGCTGGATGCTCATATTCTCCATAAGGCTGACAAATAACGCCTTTGGTTACTGGCCAAGGTAATTTTCCTCGATTGCTAGAAAAATCAGCACCTAATGCTTCAGCAGCTTCAGTAAGTTCAGGGGCCGTTGGTTTAGTCTCAATAGTTTTAATTTCCGTTTTATTTGGTTTTTTGGTTTTATTCTTTTCTTTGGCCAATTTTTCTGCTTTGGCGGCTTTCTCAGCAGCAATTCTAGCCGATTCTTCTGCCTTACGTTTAATCTCAGCTTCAATTAATTTTTTGATAGCTAATTGCAAATTTTCAGCATCACGTCTCTTTTTCTCAAGTTCGGCTTTTAATTCTTTTTCTTGTTGTTGTAATTCATTTAATACTATCTCTTGTTGTTGTTTTTCGGCATCTAAATTCAATCTTTCTTCTTTTTCATTACCAAGTAATACATTTTTCTCGTGTCTTTGTTCTTCTAGTTGTTTTATTTTTTCATTTAATAAAGTTTGTGTACTTACTATTTCCATAGCTTGTTTCTTACGAAAGGCTGAATATTGTTGAAAATATTTAAGTCTTAAATAAGCTTGATTAAAATCTCCGGCAGAGAATAGAAACATCAACTTGGTATATGAATCTCGATTACGTTGTGCAAAATAAATCATTTTAGCGTATTCGGATTTAAGTTGATTTAAGTTGGCCTGTAAAGCATTTACTTCGGTTACTGTTCTTTTAATTTGAGTATTGATGTGTAATAATTCGTTATTAATTGTAGTAATCAATTCCTCTCTTACTTTAATTTTAGTATTAATTACAACGATTGAATTAATTTGCGATTTCTTATTTGCCTTAGTTTGGCTCAACTGCGAATTAAGTTGCTTTATATCATCATTCAACTTGTTTCGTTTTTTTTGAAGTTCTTTATGAGAAGTTGATTGATTTTGCCCCTTAGTTTGAGCTAATGAAAAAGAGAATATACCTAACCAAAAAAAACAAAAACACACAAAAACTTTAATGTGTTTCTTTTTTAGTGGTAATAGGTTCATAGCTTTTTGGTATGTTTAAATTTGTTTTTTGAGGTTTATTTACCTCTATGCGAACATAATTAATTTTAAGGTTAATTTTCTTCTCTGCCTTTATCTCAATATTAACAAGGTGTGGTGCAAAAACAGAATCTGGAGCTACAAAATTTGAGTACTCCGCTCTAAAGCTTCTATTGGTTGCAATATCCTGAAACTCGTTATTTACTATCTTGTAATTTATAGGATTTAAACGCATTATCTGCAACGAGCGTTTTAAAGAATCTTGCTTATTGCTTATTCGGCGTAGCTTTCGCTTTCTTTCGGTACTTAATATATAATGACATAATTCTCTATCAATAATTGGTTTCATTTTAGTGTCATCTTCATCAAAATCGGCACTATTGCCTATTAAAGCAGCTTGTATCAAATCAAAATCTAATTCTGCATTTAATAACTGATTGATATAATTAAAATCGCCTATAAAATATTTCTTCTTAATATATACCACCATTTTTACACTGTCTTTAGTTATAAGAAGCTTAGCTACATCTATCATGCCCACTGCCTGAATCGAAATCCAAATAATGCTATCCTTTTTAGCCTTTACTCTTACATCTAAATTATGATCTTCATCATCAATCCTTACTTCAACATCTGCCTTGGAGCTAATCCAATCATATTTTAACTCATTATCTTTAATGTGTCGTGATAAGGATTTTGCAGTTTTAAAAATTAATCGGCATTTACCTAAGGTGTCTTCTGTATTGGATATAACAGGCTGAGTTTGCTGAGTCTTTTGTTTAGATTTACAAGAAAATAAAGTCAATAAAGCCAAAAAGAAACTAAAATATATAACCGTACTTAACTTATTCATTTAATGTTTTGGTATTAATTTTCTTAATTAATTCATCAGTAGAAATTCCACTCTCTTTAGCTATTTTCCAATAATTTAATGCTTCATCTACTTTCCCTAACTTAAATAATACATCGCCATAGTGTTCAGCAATACTTCCTTTATTACTTAGTTTAACCGCTCTTGATAACCATTGCTCAGCTTCAGCATATTTTGCTTGTTGAAATAATATCCAACCATAGGTGTCAATAAAATTCACATTATTGGGCTTAAGTTCATTACTTCTTCTCGAGAATTTTTCTGCTTTATCTAAATACTCTTTTCTTAATGACAAATAATACGCGTAATTATTAAGTACCATGGCGTTATCTGGATTTATTTTTAAAGCATCATCAAATGCTTTATCAGAATTTGCATAATCTTTATTAGCATTATAACAGTCGCCTAATGTTGTAAAAAAACTAAGTAAAAGGGCGTTATTACCATACACAAACTCCACACCATTATTTAAAGACTCTATGGCTTTAGAATAATTCTTTAAAGCAGAATTTGCTAATCCATTAAAAAAATACGGTAAAGGTTGATTTGGAAATAACTCCATCGCTTCGGTAGAGTTTTCATCTAATAATTTATGTTCACCTAACTCTGACTCCACAAGCATTAACTGACGCCAGATTTCAAAATTACCTTTATCAATCTTAATTGCTTTTTGATATTCAATGTGAGCTTCATGTAATTGGTTATCTCTATAATAAAAATCACCTTTTAATCCATGAATCTCCGATGCATCGGGTGATGTGTGTAATGCTATATCAAATAATTGAAATGCCTGAGTTTTCATCGTCGAATCATTTTCAGACAACTCATAATAAGATGCTAATATTTTTGCTTTGGTTTCTGTTTCTAAATCCTGACTAGAAAAAGCTATTTTAATCTCATTAAAAAAATTGATTTGGTCGTTTTTTAATTTATAATAATCTGCAAGTGCTAAATGAATCATAGGATTATTGGGATCCTTTTGCAAAGCAGTTTGATAAATTGAAAATGCTTTCTCTAACTGTTTAGTATTTTGATAAAACTCAGCCAAAAAAGTATAATATCTTATCTCTTGTGGATAATTATCAATTAATTTTTTAAGTTCAAGTTCTGCTTCTTCGTTCTTATTAGTTTGTTGTAATAGCTTTATTTTATTTAATATAACCATTTCACTTTTACCAAACTTGTTTTCCATCTCATCAAATACCTTAAAGGCCTTCTCAATATTACCTAGATAAACATATTGCTCTGCTAGTCCTTGAAAAAACTCAATTCTATATGGAAAATTTTTAATTAAACGATTATACACATCTACTGCCTGAGCATATTGCCTTTTATTATTCAAACAATCAATATATAATATTTGATACCATTCATTTTGGGAATTAATTGTTGCACATTCTTTAGCATACTTTAATGCATCATCTAACATACCAATGTGGCGATATAAACTTCCTAACTCATACTTTACTGCTGCTGAATTTGGATCAAGTATTAAACATTCTTTAAATAAACGTTCAGCTACTTCCAAATTACCTTTCATTCGCTCTCTACATCCATCAATAAAATAAAAGGTAAATTTTAATTGATCGCTTTCAGAAATGTGCTTGGATTTTGAATTTGATTCGGTATGACCTGAGGCTGTTTGTTTTTTTAACTTACACGATACTAACACAACTAATAAAATTAGTTGTACTACCAAAACGATATATCTTTTTCCTCTCAATTATTATTCTTGGAAACTATTAATTTAATACAGTTGTATAATCACTCATGCTTACATCTAAAGCTTTTCCTTTTATTTCAGCGCCTTCGCCAATCATACTGTTGGTTAATACCACCGAACTTAATTTGGTATTAGGTTGCACAATGGTGTTTTTAATAACTGTATCTGTAATTTTACAACCACTTCCAATAGAGGTATGAGGTCCAACAATAGCATTTTTTATTTCAACATTATCGCCAATAAAGCAAGGTTCAATAATAACGCTATTTTCTGTTACAATATTTTTTCCTTTTAAGGAAGCTTTTCCTTTCTCAAATTCAAGCACGCGCTGGTTGGTATAAACTGTGGCATCTTTATTACCACAATCCAACCACTCCGTTACCTTTCCGGGCGTGAAAGCTATTCCTTTTTGTTTCATATTTTCTAAGGCATTAGTAAGTTGATACTCGCCTTTTTCTTTTATATCGTTATCTAATAAATATTGTAATTCTTTTTTGAGATTATCACCATCTTTAAAATAATAAATACCAATAATTGCTAAATTACTTACAAAGGTTTCGGGTTTTTCTACAAAATCAGTTATAACTCCTGCCTCATTTACCTTTACAACTCCAAACTGGCGTGGATCCTCAATGCCTTGTACCCAAATCACACCTTCTTGGTTTGTGTCCATTACAAAATCCGCTTTAAATAAAGTATCAGCAAATGCCACTACTGTTTTTCCAGTGATGCTATCTTTAGCACACATAATTGCATGCGCAGTTCCTAATGCTTTATCTTGATAACAGATAGTACCCTTTGCCCCTTGCGACTGGGCAATTTTTACTAAATTATCTTCTACTTCCTTTCCAAAATCAGGGCCAATAATAAATGCAATTTCATCTACCTTTTCGCCACATACTTTAGTAATGTCTTCTACTAAGCGTTGCACAATAGGTTTTCCGGCTACATTAATTAATGGTTTTGGAACTGTAAGTGTATGCGGGCGCATTCTTTTTCCTTTTCCCGCCATTGGTATAATAATTTTCATAGAGCTATCATTAAAGTTTTAAAATCACAAAAAATATAGGGTTAAAATACAGACTTTTTGCTAAATACAAGGCTAAGCCGAGTGTTAAATTAACACAAAGTAATTAACAGTAAAAAGATGTTATAAGTTAGCTGTTCTTCCACCATCTACTGGTAAATTAATGCCATTAATGTAAGAAGCTGCAGGCGATGCAAGAAATGCCACCGCATTGGCAACCTCTGAAGCTTCAGCAAATCTTCCCATCGGAATTTCTGCTAGCATTTCATCTGAAATTAAACTAACAGAATGCCCTGATTTGATAGCCTTATTTTCAATAATACTTTTTAACCGAACTGTAGAAGTTGCACCAGGCAATACATTATTTACAGTAATATTAAATTTACCTAACTCATTTGCTAATGTTTTAGCCCAGTTACCAACGGCAGCCCGAATCGTGTTAGAAACTCCTAAATTTGGTAAAGGCGCTTTTACAGAAGTAGAAATAATATTAATAATTCGACCATATTTAGCATTTTTCATACTCTCTAAGCAGGCTTGCACTAAAATATGATTACATATTAAATGATTATTAAATGCCGATGTAAACTCTTCTATTTTTGCTAAATGTGCCGGGCCTGCTGCTGGGCCACCAGTATTATTTACAAGTATATGAACAATTGGCTGACGTTGTAAATAAGCCTCTATAATTTGTTTTAATTCATTTGGCTTACTAAAATCTACACATAAATACGAATGTAATTGACCCGATGAAGTATTCAACTCCTGCTTTACCGCTTTTAAACTCTCTTCATTACGAGCTACTAATGTTACATGAGCCCCCATATTTGCTAACTCAATAGCTACAGCCTTTCCAATACCCTGTGTACTACCACATACAATGGCTTGCTTATTTTTTAAATCTAAATTCATACCGTTTTAATTAAAACACGAATATACAAATTTGATTTAAGACTATTTTATCAGTGCTAATTATAAAATAAGTCGAAACTAGAGTTAGCAATTTTTATGGTTGCCGATTGTTCTTTTAATAAAACTTTATAGGGTTTTAAATCAAATAAAATTTTCACAACAGTCATAGCTTTACACATAGAAGGTTCAGCCCAACGTGGCATAAACACTAATTGATTTTGATGATTTATAATGTTATCAGTCATTAACTCTAAATTGCCATTACAACCACCATATACCACTGATAACTCTAGGCAGTCATCAATCATTTGGGCATTTCTTACTTCACACACAAAGCCTGAAAAAAGTTCTGGTAATTGTTTTACCTTTTTCACTTCATAACAATTGTTGTAATCCACTATTTTACCATTTACTTTAAATTCATTAATATTCTGCCCCATTATTGCAAAGGGAAATAAAAAGTAGATGATTAAATTTTTAAATAAGAACATCATTTTTCAATAAACTTGAGTGCCCAGTTTTCTTTTTTACGCATGGTTTCCGATTCTAACTTAGTTTTATCTTTATAACCACACAAATGTAAAATACCATGAATCATTACACGGTATAATTCTTCTTGAAATGTTACCTTAAATTTATTAGCGTTTTCTTCTACACGCTCTATACTAATAAAAATATCGCTATTAATAGTTTTAGATTGGGTATAATCAAAAGTAATAATATCTGTATAGGTATGATGATGGAGGTGTTTAATATTAATTTCTAATAACTCATCATCGCTACAAAAAATATAATTGATATTACCTAAAACATGTTTCTCCTTTTCGGTAATGGATTTTATCCATTGCTTAATTTTAGTTTTATTCTTTAAATTAAAATTAAGACTGAGGTTTGAAAACGTAATCATTAATTAACATGAAAGGTAAGCATTACCTCATTTCCATTGTTTTTAAACTCAACTTTATCGGCTAGGTTTTTCATTAAAAAAACACCTCTACCATGTGGTTTATCTATATTAACCGGATCAGTAGGGTCGGGTAAATTATTATAATCAAAACCCTGTCCTTCATCTGCTACAATAAACTTGATGTTTTTTTCTTCCGATTCAAATCCAATTTTTATTTGTTTTTGTGGATTACTTTTATTGCCATGGTATATAGCATTATTTACAGCTTCGGTAACTGCTATTAAAATATTGCCGTAGCTGTCTTCATTAATATTAAATACATCGCACACATCATCTACCAATCGCTCTACTAATCGAATGTTTTCTGATGATGATGGGATATTTATTTTCTCTCCTCTTCCCGGTATCATTTATTCATACTATTAAAATATTCGTTTACTTTTTGTTTATAATAAGGTGTTAAACTTGGTGAAACCGTATTTAACAACTCCAATTCTTTTTCTTTTAGTCTTTTATACTCTAAAAATTGGCTAGGGTTACTAAAATCTTGATTTTTTGCTTCATTACTTTTCCGTTGTTCATCTTGTTCACGTTCCCGCTCTGCTTTTTCACTTTCTAAAAGTTTAGTTATTATATCTTGCTGTCTTTTAAGAGTTTCCTGTGTAATTTTTCGATTAACTAAATCTCGCTCCGTTTCTTCCATCATATCAGCAATGTTTCCGCCAGGGTTTGATCCCCCCTCTTTTTTAATTTTATCCATCATTTGTTGCATTTGGCGACGTAAAGCCTCTTGCTGAGCCGCCATTTTGGCTAATTGCTCACTCATACCTTGTCCTTGTTGGCCTGGCATAGAGCCTTGTTGCCCCTGTTGTCCTACTCCACCTTGTCCGCCTGGTTTTTGTCCACCTGGTTTCTGTCCTGGTTTTTGTCCACCTGGCTTATTAGCTTGTTGTTCTAATTGTTTTTTTAACTCTTCAATTTGCTGATTTAGACGTTGCTGCATTTGCTTTAAGCTTTGCATACTCGGAGTCCCTTCTCCTGGTTTTTGCCCCGGACTTGGTTTTTGACCTTTGCCTGGTTTCTTACAACTACCACTACCTGGTTTACCTTGTTTCTGGTCTTTAGCTTGTTTTTGCATCTGTTCCAATGATTCGTTGAGCAATAAAGCTAAATTATTTATAGAGGTCATAGAATACTGCATACGCATTTGCGCATTTGATTGCATCCTCTCAGCTAATTCCTCTACTGCTTTACCCATATTCATATTAATTGCCGAAATTTCGCGATTAACCGTTGCGCTAATCATAGGTTGGCGTTTGCTTAAAGCTAATAAACTATCTTCAATTATCTTAGAGTCATCTTGCAATTTTTTTTGAGTTTGTGTTACTTTTAAATATTGTGGATTGTCACTTCTTATTTTAGAAAGTTGTCCCATTAAATTTTCTTGAGCAAAAGATAGGTTTAATAAATTTTCTAAAATTTGGCGAACTGCCTGCATATCTTCATCTTGAGATTCTTGTTGCATGGCATCTAAGGCTTGTTGCATTTGTTGTTGCATTTGCTGCATCCCTTCTGATGCTTTTTGTTGTGATTGCGATGCTTTCTTTTTATTATTTTGATTTAGTTGATTGGAACTATTTTGCATCTCTTGCGACACCTCTTTTTGCTGTTGCTCTGTTTTTGGAATTTCATTAGGGCTTTCGAGTGCTGCATTTTTCTCTTGCAGCTCTTTTAAATCTTTTTTTAAATCGTCAAATTGTTTATTGAGTTCGTTTTGTTTTTGTTCTAATTCTTTTGATGAATTTGATTTTTGTTCTTTATCATTTTTAGCATCTGTTTTTGATGTATCATCATTTTTAGCATCCTTCTCATTCGTTTTTTCGTTATCCTTTTCGTTTGGTTTCTCGCTATTTTTATTGCCTTCAGTTTCTTTTTTTAACGCATCTTCTTTTGTTTTTATATCTTGTAATTTATCAATGGCTTGTTCTAGTTTTTGTTCTATCTCCATTTGTTTAAAGGCTTCTAAGGTACGATCGAGTTCCTTTTCCATATCTTTATTGGTTAGTTTCAATTCTTCTAACTTTTGCTGAACCTGATTTTTATCTAATTTATCCATCAATTTATTTAGCTCATCAAATAGTTTTTTCATTTCGGGCGACATAATATTTTCAAATAACTCTTCGAGTTGTTTTTGTTTCTCAAGTAAAGATTCGCTCAATTGTTGATTTTCTTGTTGTTGCTGATTGTTGAGTTGATTTTGTTGTTTATTCTCGTCTATTTTCGATTTCAACTCATTTTGTTTTTTAATAATCTCTTCTAATTTTTTCTTAGCCTCATAATCAATTTGTTTTTTATCTACTAATTTTCTACTCAAATCATTTATATCTTTTTGTAAATCTTTAGCTTGCTTAGCATTTTGCTCAAGGTCTTTCTTAATTTCGGAATTTGTTTTATCTGTAGCAGCATTCAATTCATCCATCGTTGGCGATTTATATTGCATAGTTTGTGTTTTTGCTGATTTTGCACCTATGATGCCATCGTTATCCCAAACTTCAAAATAGTATTCAATTTTATCGCCAGGTAATAATTGAAATTTAGACGCATCTAAAAAATAAAAATAAGGTTGAGAAATTTGTTGTTTATCAATTCCCATGGCTTGCTCTCCCGTTTTAATTATTGGCTTTCCTAAAGAATCTTGGGTGTAGAGTATGTACTTAAATTGCAATTTAGTAAAGCCATAGTCATCTTTAACAGTTCCAGAGAAATAAATATTTTTCGAATTTAATGAATCTACTTTCTCGCTCACATCAATTAAAGGAACTTGGTCTGGAATAACATTAATGGTATAATTAACCGAATCGGGATTTTGTTTTAAAAAATGATTCATTGTTTTAATACTATATGATGTGCTTTGCATCATTTGTTTAGAAAACAAAAACTCTTTATCTGATTTTTTATTTGCATCAAGTATGGTATCGGCAAATCTTAAATAAATTTGATCGGTGTTTTTTGTTTGAAACAACCATTGTAGTTTGGTGCCTTGTGGCAATTGTAAATCGCCAATATTAGAAACTGTTTCGTTAGCTTTATGTAAATATGCAGGATAGGTTAGCTGAATATCAAAACGCATTAACATAGGTTTTGGTAGCACCAATAATTCGTAAGATTTAGAATTATACCCTGCTGCCACAAAAACAAAATTTTGATTTTTTTGAACATTTTTAAATGTATAAGCAAAATTTAATTTATCTGCTTTGTCCATTTTATGTTCAATACCATCAACTAATACAAAAACTTCATTTGGTATTTCATTGCCTTTAAGTTTTAATTCCAATTTAAAATCTTGTTGTTGTATGGCTTCTAAATTTTTATTAGTAATTTCAAATTGAAATGGCGCTTGTTTTTCAAAATAAGTTTGATGAAACACCATTCTTTCAGTACCATCGGTAATAATACTTGGTTTAATCAAAAAAATAAGTACAAATAAAATAATAGGTGGTAACGCATATTTTAAATATTGCTTGTTGTCTTTAAGATTAATTGCCGAAGTAAATGGAATAGGCTTTAACTCTTCCATTTTTTGATTAATGCTTGCCGTTAATAATTCAACGGACAAAATAGAGCCAGCATTTTTTTGTAATTGTAAAGTATTAAGCAATTTATCATTTATAGAATTAAAATGTTTACCAACAATATGTGCTGCCTCCTCATAAGAAATCACAGAACCAAGCCTATTTAATTTTAATAAAGGAATGACAATGTATTTAGCTAATACAAAAGCGCTGCATGTCATAAACACATAAAATAATATAGTGCGCGCAGTGATACCAAACTCAGCAAAATACTCGGTAATTACAATAAATAAGAATACTGCTACTAACAACCCTGTAGCATACAACAAGCCTTTAATGAGTTGATTTTTATAATACTTCCGAATAAACTCATCGAGCTTTAGAATAAGTATGTTTTGTGATGTATTCACTAAATAAGTTAATTACCAAATTTAACGAAAACTTGGGAGGTATAAAACGAAATTTGTGTTAAAGAAGAAATTAAACAGCCTTAATATGTTGTTTTAATTTAAGAATTTCTAAAACTTCTTGATAAATAAGCGAAGCAGAGAAACCACATTCTTCATATAACTCGGGCTGTTCACCATGTTCAATAAATTTATCAGGAATACCAAGGCGTTTTACTTGGGCACTGTAATTATTTTCTGCCATAAACTCTAATACTGCACTTCCAACGCCACCTACAATGGTTCCATCTTCTACCGTAATAATTTTTTTATAACGAGAAAATACCTCATGTAACAAGGTTTCATCTAATGGTTTAGCAAATCTTAAATCGTAATGTGCTACTGATATTCCCTCTTCTTCAAGTTTTGAAATAGCTTGAGTAACCAAGTTGCCTGGATGCCCTAATGAAAGAATTGCCAGCTCCTTACCATCTTTTAATTTTCTTCCTTTTCCAATTTCAATTTTCTTAAAAGGTGTTTTCCATTCTACCATTACTCCATTTCCGCGTGGATATCGAATACTAAACGGTGCTTGAATTTCATCTAACTGAGCTGTGTACATTAAATTACGAAGTTCCTCCTCATTCATTGGTGCACTTACAATCATATTAGGGATACAACGGAAGTAAGCAATATCAAAGGCACCATGATGCGTTGGTCCATCAGCACCTGCCAATCCGCCTCTATCTAAACAGAACACTACTTTTAAATTTTGTAGAGCTACATCATGCACAACTTGATCGTAAGCACGTTGCATGAAAGAAGAATAAATATTGCAAAAAGGCACTAAACCTTGCGTAGCTAATCCGGCACTAAATGTAACAGCATGTTGTTCGGCAATACCTACATCAAAGGCTCTATCAGGCATTGCTTTCATCATTAAATTTAATGAACAGCCTGTAGGCATAGCTGGTGTAATGCCCATTATTTTTGAATTTTTTTCTGCTAACTCAATAATGGTATGCCCAAACACATCTTGGTATTTTGGTGGTTGAGGTTCTTTAGGCGTTACTTTTATAATTTCGCCTGTATCTTTATTAAACAATCCTGGAGCATGCCACACGGTTTCATTTCCTTCTTCAGAAAATTTATATCCTTTACCTTTTTTAGTTAGTACATGTAATAATTTAGGGCCTGGAATATCTTTCAAATCTGCCATCACTTTTGTTAAGCGCACCACATCATGTCCATCCACAGGACCAAAATATCTAAACTTTAACGATTCAAAAAGATTACTTTGGTGTAATAAAGATGTCTTTACGGCATTTTCTACTTTACTGGCAATTTCTTGAGCATTAGGGCCAAATTTGCTTATCTTTCCAAGTAAATCCCACACCATATCTTTTGCTTTATTATAGGTGTGTGAAGTGGTAATATCAGTTAAATATTCTCGCAATGCTCCAACATTTGGATCGATACTCATGCAATTATCATTCAGTACAACTAATAAATTAGCATTAGAAATTCCTGCATGATTTAAGGCTTCAAAAGCCTGGCCAGCTGTCATAGAACCATCTCCTATAACAGCAATATGATGTTTATCCTTTATACCCTTGTACTGACTAGCTACCGCCATTCCTAAAGCTCCACCTATCGAGGTAGATGAATGTCCCACGCCAAAAGTATCGTACTCACTTTCTGATCGCTTAGGAAAACCACTAATACCTTTATAAATACGGTTAGAGTGAAACACATCTCGGCGACCGGTAATAATTTTATGACCATAGGCTTGATGTCCTACATCCCATACCAATTGGTCGTAAGGTGTATTAAACACATAATGAAGTGCCGTAGTTAATTCCACAACACCCAATGAAGCACCAAAGTGCCCACCTTTTACAGAAACAATATCAATAATAAATTGACGTAGCTCAGAACAAAACTGTTCTAACTCATCTTCCTTTAGTTTCTTTAAATCGGCAGGAGAATTAACTTTAGCTAATAAATCCCCAGGAATGACACCCGAACCTTTTACAATTTCCATTGCTTCAAAAATACGCTATTTTTTCAATATGTAAAAACATGATTTTTAGATATTTATTGTGTTAAACACCGTTAATAAACACTAATCCTTTATTAAAATAAGTATTATTGCAATTGAATAAAAGCTATGATACAAGAGCAAACTACATATTCAGAACTCATTAACCTCACTAAACAAGTAAGAGCTTTTTCCAGTAATTCTCATGACTTATTTAATGAAAAATTAGAAAAACTTTTACGAACAAAATCTTCAGATGATTTATTAAAAAGTGAACTCACCATTTTTTGTTTTCAGATACTCGAAAACGCCTCATTTGTAAAAGCTTTTACAGAATATGGTATTCTCTCTGATAGAGGTTTTATATCCGAAATTATATTAAGACTCAAACATAAAATTTTACCACCTAATTATGATGAGAAAGAGTTAAACCAATTTATACGTTTATTATTTCATAAACAAGATGATTATATATGGTTGCAGAAAATAAATTCCAGTAATTGGAAATTAATTGCTCAACTCATAGATGGCAAACAACTTATCACACATTCCAAACAACTCACACATCAAATTTATCAAGCCATTATTATTTTAAGCTATCGTTTATCATCTATTGTTATAAATCCATATATCACTTCAAAATTTAGGGATACTGGTTATACCGATGAAACCTTTTTTGAGTTTAATAACCAAATTTTAAGTTTTATAAAAAAACATTTTAACGATAACACTATTGAAATAGATGATAACGAATTTGAAATTGTTTTAAAAAACTTAAACTCAGCCGAAGAATTATTTTTACAATTAGAATCAAAAAAAGATGAGATAGGTACGAGCTTACATTTAACTTTTTTATCCATTCGAGCGCGTCAGCATATTGATAGAATTAGATTATTGCTTGAGTTATTTGTGACAAAAGGCGAACAAGACAATATCTTAAATGTCTCTAAATTATTAACCGAGCTAGTAAAAGCAGAGCATAAAAAAAATAGTTTAAGTGAATTTGTAAAAGCAAATACTCATTTAATGGCTTATCGAATTATTTGTCATGCTTCTGAAAAAGGAGAACATTACATTGGATTTTCAAAGAAAGAAAATAGAAAATTACTTAAGTCAGCTATGGGTGGTGGATTAATAGTCGTTTTTTTAGTATTCATCAAACAATTTATACACACACTTCATTTATCTTTATTTTTTGAAGGATTTTTATTCGGATTAAACTATGGATTAGGATTCGTTTTAATGCACTTACTTCATTTTACATTAGCCACCAAACAACCCGCTATGACTGCTGCCTATATTGCCAGTGGTATTGATAAATCAAACAAAGAGAATACAAACCCTTGGTTAATGTTTAAACAAGTAATTAATAGTCAGTTTATTTCCTTAATAGGGAATTTGATTATTGTATTACCCTTGTGTTTTCTAATAACATGGGGGTTCATGAATTTCCTCGATTTGCATGTGTTAAATGAGGATGAAGCTAAAAATAGTTTGTATTCTAATCATCTATTTTATAGTGGTTCGTTAATTTTTGCAGCCATTGCAGGCGTATTTTTATCTATTACAGGTATTATTATTGGTTATGTAGATAATAAAGTAGTATATTCAGAAATTCCAGAACGCATTATAAAACATCCAAGTTTAGTTGCCATTTACTCCTTAACACTTAGGAAAAAAATCGCTGCGTTTATTGGGAAAAATTTAGGTGGTATTATTGGTAATTTATTACTCGGTTTTATGCTCGGAATGGCTGGAAACATTGGCCATTTTATTGGCATTCCCTTTGATATTAGACACGTTACTATTTCCTCAGGTTACTTTGGATTAGCTCTTGGAAGCGGTTATCAATTGGGATTAGATTTAATACTCACTGTTTTTGTTAGTGTATTATTAATAGGCACTGTCAATATCATTTCAAGCTTTCTCATCTCATTTATTTTAGCTTGTCGCTCACGTAATTTATCATGGAAAGAAACCCTGAAAATTTTAACTAAAGTAACTAGCTAAAATTAATCATCTTTTCTTTAGGCGTTGTTACCACACCAATTTGATAAAAAGCCGTTTGATGTTGAAGTAATAATGCTTCAAATTCATTTTGATTCATAGCATCAACACTTAGTAATAAGCCGCCTGATGTCTGAGGATCACAGTATGCAATAAAATCTAAATGTTCCACGTCATCAATAAAAGGCGCATGTGCATTATAATTTCTTGTTGTGTTATCAGGCATAACAAATTGCTGAATATATTTTTGGGCTACCTCAATAATTGGAACTTTATTTTTAAAAATAGTGGCTGATAAATTAGAACCTTGTAACATTTCTAATAAATGTCCTACTAATCCAAAACCAGTTACATCCGTCATAGCATGCACATAAGTTTGAGAACCTAATTCATAACCCACTTTATTTAATTGAGTAGTAAGTTTAATAAAAACTTCATATTCGTTATCCAACAATAAACCTCTTTTTAAAGCTGTGCTTAATATTCCTAACCCTAATGGTTTGGTTAAATAAAGTAAATCATTTTGTTTTATTGTATTGTTTTTCTTTATATGAGCTTTTTTAACTACGCCAGTAACAGCTAAGCCAAATAAAGGTTCTTGAGTATCTACACTATGCCCACCAGCTAAAGGAATACCCGCTAATGTACATATTTCTTGGGCACCTTTTATAACTCGTTGTGCTAGTTCTACAGGAATTTTTTCGATTGGCCAACCCAATATTGCAACAGCCATTACTGGTTTACCTCCCATTGCATACACATCACTTATAGCATTAGTTGCCGATATCTTTCCAAAATCAAAAGCATCATCAACTATTGGCGTAAAAAAATCGGTGGTACTTATAATACACTGCTCGTTATCTAACTCAAAAATTGCTGCATCATCATTTGCTTGATTACCTACCAATAATTTCTCGAAAATTTGGTTTTGCTTACAATCTTTTAAAATTTCATGTAATACTGCAGGTGCAATTTTACAACCACAACCTGATGCTTTACTATATTGTGTTAATTTAACTGACATGATGACTAAGAGTTTGAAATATTTGTTTAACTTTTTGAGAGTTTGTTATAACATTTGTATCATCGCAATGCAAAGTAATAATTGTTTGTTGTTTATTTTGATAATTAAATTCATAGGTTTTGTCGTAATAGGTTAATGCCATTTTAACAACATCGTATAAACAATTATTATCTATCAATTCTAAACACTTTTTGGTATTAAGTGTTCCTAGTTGCTGACTTATCTTTAAAACAGATTTTTTTAAAACATCCCTCTCTACATTTCCATACTCCTCTACCAATTTATGAATACGAGCTTCAAATGGCACTTCAATTTTAATAATGGGAGCGGCTTTCATGTTTTGCCATAATCCAAATGGAATTTTATTAAAACCAATAGTTTGAGATTCATCTTCAATAAGGGTAGCTTCAGTTTGATTTAAACTATACATTTCACAAAACACATGGTGTTCAAAAATTTGTTGTGGATTTTGTGATTTTTGATGAATAGTACCAAATGCCGAACCTTTATGATGGGCGTGGTATTCTAAATCTATTGTTTGTATGTGTTGCTGGGCTAATTCTTTAAGTATATCTGTTTTGCCACAACCTGTTTTTCCACCCAACAACACCACTGGAAACGATTGATTAAAATAATTTAAAACATAATTTCTATAAGCTTTGTAGCCACCATTTAATACAACAGCCTGTAAGCCCACACTATTTAAAAGCCATGCAAAACTATTACTTCTCATACCACCTCTAAAACAATAAACAAATACCTTCTTGTTTTTTGACAATTGATAAACCTGTTCTATAAATTTATCTGTTTTAGGAGATACAATTTCTTTTCCTCTTGATATTGCTAATTCTCTGCCTCTTTGTTTAAATATTGTACCAACTTCGGCTCTCTCTAAATCATCAAACAAGGGAATGTTTATGGCAAGAGGAATATGCCCTTTAAAAAATTCAATTGGTGCACGAACATCAATTATTAATTGATGCCTAATTGCTTGTATAAAATCTGCTACTGAAAGAGAAGGTGCCGTCATGAACCCCTAAAGTAAAAGAAAAAATTAACTAAAAATAAGGTGATTTAAGAAAAGCTAAAATCTGAATTATTTTTGTATAAGCAACTTATTCATACTTTATTGTTAAAATCTTATTCGATTTATATCAAAAATAAGATGGGAATCATACCTTTTTATGATTTTTTTTATATAATATTGTAATAATGAAACTGACAAAACTCATAACCTTTATATTTTTGCTTTTTGCAATAGGTTTCGTTACTCCAGCTCTAGCACAAACAAGAGGAGGACGAAAAAAAGAGCATCGCAACCAAAGAGCAGGAGGAAAGAAGCTATTTGGAGGTAAAGCAAGGGGAAATGCTAATGCGTTTGCAAAAGGTGGACACCGAAGAGGCTTTATCGCTAGAGTTTTTAAAGGAAACAAAAGTGGTAGTTCATGGACTTACCGACCTACCAGACCTGGCAGAGTACAAAAGAAAGAACAGCCACACTTATTTAAACGTAATCGTACCAAGGGTAAACGCCTAACAGATGGTATATTAGCACAACAAAACAGACAACGTAGCTTACACAGAGTAAGAGGTAATAAGACGTTCTCGAAAAAAAGACATTAATCAATTAATAAAAGATAACTCACAAAATCCCACCTAATACGGTGGGATTTTTTATTTTTACACTTTATTTACAATCTTATCGCAATTATTTATATATGAACGTTTTAATATTAGGCTCAGGAGGAAGAGAACATGCCTTTGCATGGAAAATAGCACAAAGCAAACAACTCGAGAACTTATATATAGCACCAGGTAATGCAGGCACTGCTCAATGTGGTACTAACATTAATGTATCTGTTAACGATTTTGATGGCATTAAAAATATTGTTTGGGAAAAAAACATAGATATGGTGTTAGTTGGTCCCGAAGACCCTTTAGTAAAAGGAATACATGATTATTTTTTACAAGATGAAGTTTTAAAAGATGTGGCTGTAATAGGTCCTAAAAAAGATGGAGCTCAACTCGAAGGCAGTAAAGATTTTAGTAAACAATTTATGATGAAGCATGGCGTGCCTACTGCTCGATATAAAAGTTTCATAAAACAAAATATTAATGAAGGAGCAAGCTTCTTAGAAAGTTTAAAACCCCCTTATGTTTTAAAAGCAGACGGCTTAGCCGCAGGAAAAGGCGTGTTAATTATTAATGACATTGAAGAAGCTAAACAAGAATTAAAAAATATGATTTTAAATTCAAAGTTTGGCAATGCAGGAAATACCGTAGTTATAGAGGAGTTTTTAGATGGAATTGAATTATCTGTTTTTGTATTAACTGATGGAAAATCATATAAACTTTTACCAGCCGCCAAAGATTACAAACGCATTGGGGTAGGTGATACCGGTTTAAACACCGGAGGTATGGGAGCTGTTAGTCCTGTTCCGTTTGCCAATAAAACTTTCTTACAAAAAGTAGAAGAACAAATTGTAAAACCAACTATTAATGGATTAGTAAAAGAAGGGATTGATTATAGAGGTTTTATATTTATAGGATTAATGAACTGTGACGGAGAGCCTAAAGTTATTGAATATAATTGCCGAATGGGAGATCCAGAAACAGAAGTAGTTATTCCTCGTATTGAGTCGGATTTATTAGATTTATTACAAGGTGTGGCTACTCAAACTTTACACAACAAACAATACAAAACCATAACCGATACATCAACAACAGTTGTATTAGTTTCTGGTGGCTATCCAGAAGATTATGAAAAAGGCAAACTCATTTCGGGGTTAACACCTACACCATCACACCAACACATCTTTCATTCAGGAACAACCTTAAAAAATAATGATGTAGTAACCAATGGTGGACGTGTATTTGCCTTAACATCTTTTGGTAAAAACATAGAAGAAGCGACTTCTAGAAGTTTTGAATTAGCAGAACAAATTCAATATGATGGAAAATATTATAGAAATGATATAGGAAATGATTTAATAAACTGGATTAAAAATAATCAATAAAACATAGTAATATGAACGACACTATTCGTCAACTCGAACCTAAAGAACTTTGGAATCATTTCACTGATTTGAATGCAGTTCCACGCCCTTCAAAAAAAGAAGAACGTGTAATTGCTTTTATGAAATCTTTTGGTGAAAAACTAAGCTTACCAACTATAGTAGATGAGGCTGGAAATGTGATTATAAAAAAACCAGCAACTAAGG
The DNA here is from genome assembly GCA_020846025.1 of Bacteroidia bacterium. Classification (GTDB taxonomy): domain Bacteria; phylum Bacteroidota; class Bacteroidia; order B-17B0; family Aurantibacillaceae; genus UBA4416. The sequence goes on from JADLER010000128.1 coordinate 42,480, forward strand.
GCATGGAAGACAAAATGACTATTGTACTTCAAAGTCACTTAGACATGGTACATCAAAAAAATACAGCCACTCCATTTGATTTTGATACACAAGGTATTGAAATGTTGGTTGATGGTGATTGGGTAAAAGCAAATGGTACAACTTTAGGTGCTGATAACGGCATTGGTGTGGCTAGTATTATGGCTATACTTGAGTCGAAAGATATTCCACATCCCGCAATTGAAGCCTTATTTACAATTGATGAAGAAACGGGCATGACCGGTGCTTTAGCACTAAAAGGAGGTGTGTTGAATGGACAAATATTATTAAATCTAGATACTGAAGCAGATCATGAACTAACCATTGGATGTGCAGGAGGTGTAGATGTAACTGCAGTGGGTACTTATCAAAGTAAAAAAACAACACACACGCAAGCTGTTAAAATTACCTTAAAAGGTTTAACTGGAGGTCATTCAGGAATGGACATACATCGAGGACGAGCGAATGCCAATAAATTAATGAACCGCATACTTTTTCAGTTACAATCGTATATTGAAATAGCAAGTATTGATGGTGGTAGCTTACGAAATGCCATTCCTAGAGAATCAGTAGCAATAATTTGCATATCAGATAAAGCAAGATTAGAAAAAGAAGTAAAAGCATTAGAACAGGTACTAAAATCAGAATATCAAACTACCGACCCAAATCTTACATTAATTATACAAGATTGCGAATTACCATCTACAGTATTTGAACACCAGTTTCAAAAACAATTATTAAATTGTTTATATGCTTGTCCGGTAGGTATATATCGCATGAGTCCTGATATTGCAGGTTTAGTACAAACTTCCAATAATTTAGCAAGAGTAATTGTAAAAGACAGCAATTATCAATTTCAATGTTTAACACGTAGTTCGGTTGATACTTAGAAAACCGATTTACAATTAGCCATTACTTCGGCTTTTGAATTATTAGGTGCAAAAGTTACAGCAAGTGGCGCATATCCAGGTTGGACGCCTAAGCCATCCTCAACTATCGTCAGCTTAATGAGCCAATTATATCATGAATTATATAAAACCGAAGCCAGTGTAAGTGCTTGCCATGCGGGATTAGAATGTGGTATATTAGGAACTAATTATCCTCAAATGCAGATGATTTCTTTTGGACCAAATATTACAGGAGCTCACTCGCCAGACGAGCGTGTGCAAATAAGCTCAGTACAAAAATTTTGGGGATTTTTATTAGAAACTTTAAAAAGAATACCTAGGCTATAAAACAAACTTATTGTCCTGGTGCATTAAATTCATTGCGTTCTACGAATTCTATTATTCTACTGGCAATATCTATTCCAGTGGCAGCTTCTATTCCTTCTAAACCTGGAGAGGAATTTACTTCCATTACTAATGGCCCTCTACTACTTTGTAAAATATCTACACCAGCAATGGCTAAGCCTAATTTTTTACAGGCCTTAATGGCCGTTGAACGTTCCTCTGGAGTTAACTGAATAAGTGTTGCAGTACCACCACGATGTAAATTGCTTCTAAACTCCCCTTCTTTAGCTTGGCGTTTCATAGCACCTACCACCTGACCATCAACTACAAAAACCCTTACATCAGCACCATTGGCTTCTTTTATAAATTCCTGTACCAAAATATTAGCTTCTAATTTTAAGAATGCCTCCACAACTGACTTAGCTGCTTTATGATTTTCAGCTAATAGAACACCTATCCCTTGTGTACCTTCTAATAATTTAATAACACACGGTGCCCCACCAATACTATCAATTAAACTACTTATATCTTTATCCTTTGGTGAGTGGGCAAATGCTGTTTTAGGAATACCAATCCCTGCACGCGATAAAATTTGCAAGCTTCTTAATTTATCTCGTGAACGTACTAAGGCCTGAGACTCAACAGCTGTAAAAATTTTCATCATTTCAAACTGACGTACTACAGCTGTTCCATAAAATGTAGCACTTGCGCCGATACGTGGAATAACAGCATTTACATCTGTTATTTCTTTTCCATTATAATAGATATGTGGTCTTCCTTGCTCAATAAGCAACACACATTTCATGTGATCTAAAACTAACACTTCGTGTCCGCGTTGCTCGGCAGCTTCTACCAAGCGTTTAGTAGAATACAATTTTTTATTACGAGATAATATGACAATTTTCATGAAAGGAAGTATTTAATTTTATTTAAGTTAACTATTGGGTTATATAATCATTAAGTTTTATACCATTTGTATATTTTTGTTTTACATCTACAATAAATTTTCCTCTTAACAATTTTCGGCCAATTAACACAGGATAGCGCATTTCTTCACGGTTAGTTAATGATACCGTTGTAAGAATCTTTTTTCTGCCTATAACAATCAATGTTTTAATCACGAAGCGTTCCTCTATTTCACCAAATGAATTTTTAATTTTCTTTTTTTCAAATTTTGATGTTTGAAATTCCTTGTCATTAAATAAAGTAAATGATAAATGCATTTGATTATTCATTTGTATCATTTCTAACTTCTTACAACTTAAAGTACATGAATAGGCTCCGGTATCAATCTTTGCATCAATTTTAAAAGTATCAAACAAAGGAAAATCGACCCATTCTCTTCGCCCAATTATCTTTATTTTCGTCTCTTGAGACAGCATGTTATTTATAATACTAAAGTACACTTTATATTATTAGAAATTATGACTGATAAAAAAATATTTATCAGTAATAAGAAGAAAAATGTAATTTCCATAATAATTGATAAATAATAAGATAATAAACAGAGAGTTACTCTAAAAAATACATATCATCGTAAGGGGAATTTAATGGAGAGCCAAGATTCACTGGCTTTGACCAGGTTTCTGTTTTTTCGTTCCATTCACTTTTAAATATATCATAACCACCCATAGTGTTATGTCCTTTTGAAGAGAAATATAATATTTTCCCATCTTTTGATAAAGCGGGGTATTCTTCGTCAAATTCGGTATTAATATCAGTTAAGTTTTGAGGCTGAGGTGCCCATTTGCCATTACTTAATTTCTTCAACAAATAAATATCCTTGCCTTTTTTTTCATCATTCCCGTAACTACTATATACAATCATATTTTTATCAGATGATAAATATAATAATGATTTAAAGGCATTTTTTTTATCAAGTTCTGTTTGCATATCTTCGGTTACCACTAAAACTTTTCCACCAGATTCTAAATTGGTGAATGAATTTTGTATAACATCTAGATCAATGTGTTTTCTATTATACACTTCTAATATCACAGGGTTATCAATTAACTTCATTCCATTTTGGCAATACACCATCTCTTGTTCTAGTTTCCAAGCCTTAACATCTTCTGGTTTACAAACGGCCATATATTTTTTATAATAATTGATAGCTGTACTGAAACGATAACTTAATTGATTAGCTTTAGCTAAATAGTAATAAACTTCAATTGGTATATTTTTATCATCTTCGCATAGTGAAAACAAATTAATACACTCTGATTTATCTTTCTTCGTATTAAATAAACATACGCCATATCTATATGTATCAATTACAGATAAATCAATATATAAGTTTAGATTTTGATATATTAGTGCAGCTTCCTGATAAGTAGCTTGTTCAAATAACTTTAAGGCCAAATCTAAATCCTCTTTATCTTTCAACATCTCTTCCGGAGTTCTTTTTACTTTTAATATTTTATTTTGTTTTTGAACTGTTTTAGCATCTATGTTTTTCATTGGAACTTCTGATTCAAATACTACTTTAGATGCCTCTTGTTCGGTAAAATAATTATTCACACTTAACGCATTATTATTTTTATCCGTACTTAGCTTTATCATTTGTTTTAGTTCAAATTCTTTCTTTTTAACAGGTATTTCAAATGTAGTTGTAAATGTGTTAACTCCATTTACTTCTACAAGCATTTCATATTTTGTACCAGAAGGTAAAATCATTAAATATTTTCCAGTTAGAGTGTTTGATTTATACACTCCACTAATCTCGCCAGTATTCGAATTATACACTGTTATATAAGCATCTTTCTTAGTAGTATCTGTGTAATTATACCAACCTTTTATGATGGAAGTTTGCAACTCATCTTTAGGAAAACTGATTTGCAAATATTCATACGAAGCATTTTTACGATTACTACAATAAGATGCGGTTTGTTTACCTTCATCAGGTATATACATAATATCATCATAAGTAGAATTAATAGGATATCCTAGATTTATAGGTTTAGACCATGCAGAAGCTGAATCTTTCCTAATGCATTTAAAAATATCATAACCACCCATGCTATTATGTCCTTTTGATGAAAAATAAAGTGTTAATCCATCTTTACTCAAGTATGGATAATTTTCATCATAAGGGCTATTAATTTCCGGCCCGATACCGATGTACTGTGGAGCACTCATTGTGCCATTAGGTAATTTTGTGTTTTTATACAAATCAGTATGTTTCTGATCTTTTGTACCATAACTTACTTGGTATATTTCATTAGATTTGGAGGCGCACATCCATAAAGGTATTTGCTTTTTTTTATCAATATCTGAATAATAAATCTCAGGCTTTAGTTTTACAATTTCATTTACTAAATCAGGATTATAATTTGAAAGTATGCTTTCAAACTGAACAGGAGTGCGGTTTAACACTTCTATATTTTCCTGATTACTCAAAAACATAGTACCATTAAAGCAGTTATTTATTAATTGAGGGCCGTTATTCCCTTCAAAATCATAAGGTTTTACCCGTGCTTTGTATTGATTAAATGCCTTTATAGCATCTTGAAAAAGATAAGATAAATGAAAAGCCTGTCCTAAATACAGATAGACATCAGCTGGAATTTCTTTGATGCCTGTAGCTACTTGTAATGCATTAATAGCTTTTGCCTTATTACCATTACTTTTAAATAAACTCACGCCATAATAATAATTTAAGAAAGGATCTAAAGGATCGTTTTTTAGCAATGGTTCGTAAAGTGTAGTTGCTAACTGATAATTTCCAGCATTATATGCTGCTAAGGCCTCTTGTGGCTTTTTTTGTTCTTCAGATTGTTGTTTTTTAACTAGCTCATCAATATTTGCATATAAATTTCCGTGTTTATCTACTTGTTTTATTAGATTATTGACATCAGTTACTTCATATAATTTAGCGGTATCTATATTCGTTCTTAAATAAAAAACCTTTTCATTTTCATCGGCAAAATAATTATTAATTAAAATCATTGGTTTTTGCTTCTCATTAAGTTTAATAGAAATATTCTGCTGACAAATTTCATAATCTATTTTCAATGGAATTTCAACTATTTCTTGCATTGTACCATAACCAGCTACTTCAACCTTAAACATGTATTTAATATCAGGCGCCAATATCATTAAGTAATTTCCTGTGAATTGACTGGTGTTATATATTCCAATTAATTCATTATTCGTTGAGTTATAAACACTAATCTTAGCTTTCTTTTCATTGGCATTTCCTATTACCTGAAAGTGCCCTCGAATAACAACTAATGAAGGCGATGAACTCCCCGGGATAGCTTTAAATACATCAAATTTATCATCATCGCTTAATCGGTTTGATATAAAATAAATAAATTTCTTTTGAGATTTTAATAAGGGTAATTCTTTTGATTCAGAGCTAGAAAAAGATGACAGAGTATCTTGCTGTTGGGCAGAAATAACGCTAGGGAGTAAAATAACTATCAAAAATAGAATTTTAATCACAACATGCTTCATAATCAATTATAAAGCACAAGATAATTAAAATAAATAATATAGTTGGAGTAGCTTCTTATTTTTAAGTTTAACTTAATAACATATCTCTAATTATTAATTTCGAATCAATACACTTCGATTTTAATCAAAACATCCAATCCTCAATATATTTGCAAAATTACCTCTCCATTCGTAACTTGCCAGTAAAAACTTCAGATGTTATTTGCAATTATTTTGCATGAATTGACTTACAATGAAAAATATATGAAAAAACTGATCTTAAATGTAACTATTACTTTATCCCTTTTAAATCTCGGTTGTGCTCAAACATCTGAAATTCATAAATTGAATCTTGACTTTGAACAATTCGGAAACAATTATCCCACAAAATGGGAAAACTTTGGAAGCAAAGATTACAAAATTTATGTGGATTCGGTCAATGCTCAAAACGGCAAAATTTCGGCTGTAATAGAAAGTCAGGGGGATAAATCTGACTTTAAAGCATTGGCAATAAATCTACCGAATAATTATAATGGAAAGTTTATCCGCTTGTCGGGATACATAAAGACAGAAAATGTAACTGAAGGTTATGCAGGATTATGGTTGAGAATCGATCCTCAAATCGGTTTCGATAATATGAATAGTAGAGGAATTACAGGCACAACCAATTGGAAAGAATACGAGATTACTTTACCGCTAAATCCGAAAAAGACTGACAAAATTGTAATCGGTGGACTTTTAGTCGGAAGGGGGAAAATGTGGTTAGATAATTTGCAAGTTTCAATAGACGGAAAAGATTTGGATAACAATAATCTTGAAATTTATACAAGAGAAATCCTACCAGCAGAAAAAGACAAAGAGTTTGATAACGGTTCAAACATTACTTTTTCTAACTTGACAAATGAAACCATAAGTAATTTAGAATTATTGGGGAAAATTTGGGGATTTTTAAAATACCACCACCCTGAAATTGCCAAAGGAAATTACAATTGGGACTATGAATTGTTTAGAATTCTTCCCGAATATTTGAAAGCAAAAAACAATCAGGAAAGAGATAAAATACTCACATCTTGGATTGGAAAATACGGAAATTTATCACCTTGTAAAAAATGCAAATCTACAGCTAAAGATGCAGTACTTAAACCTGATTTGTCGTGGATTGATGATTCAAATTTATCAAACAGCCTAAAATCAACATTACGAGAAATTTATAACAATAGAAATCAAGAGGAAAATTATTACATCAAACTTCACCCTTATGTTGGAAATCCCGACTTCACAAATGAAAATCCGTATTTTAATATGCCCTTTCCTGATAGTGGTTTTAGGTTGTTAGCTCTTTACAAATATTGGAATATGATTGAGTATTTTTTCCCAAACAAGCATTTGACTAATAAAAAATGGAATACAGTCCTTAAAGAATATATTCCTAAATTCATTAACGCAAATAATGAATTAGAGTATGAACTTGTCGCAATTCAAGTTATCGGAGAAATAAACGATACACACGCAAATTTATGGGGTGGCAAAAATAAAATTGATGAATTAAGAGGAAATAATTATGCACCTTTCAAAGCTGAATTTATTGAAAATAAATTGGTTGTTACCGATTATTTCAATCCCGAATTTTCAGACCAAGCTAAATTGAAAATTGGCGACATAATCACTCATATCAACGGAAAATCCGTTGAATTTATCGTAGATAGTTTAAAAGTATATTATCCGTCATCTAATGAAGCATCTATGTTAAGAGATATTTCAGCCGATTTACTGCGTTCTACAAAAAACACAATCAATTTGAAATATATTTCTGAAAATCAAGAAAAAGAACAAGAGGTTAAATTATACGATAGAGAACAATTAAATATGTACCATTGGTATAAAGTAAATAAGGATGAAAAATGTTATAAATTATTAGGCGGAAATATCGGTTACATCACTTTAGCAAATATCAAGGCAGAAGATATTCCTGAAATCAAAAAATCTTTTAAAAATACTAAAGGAATCATTATTGATATTCGTAATTACCCATCCACATTTGTTCCGTTCGCTTTAGGCTCTTATTTTGTATCTAACCCAACCGATTTTGTAAAATTCACTCAAGGCAATCCTAATAATCCAGGAGAATTCATTTTTAGAGAAGGAACAAAAATCAAAAGTGATAAAAGAAAATACAAAGGAAAATTGGTTGTATTGGTCAATGAGAAATCACAAAGTCAAGCGGAATATACTGCAATGGCATTTCGAGCGGTCCAAAACTCAACCATCATTGGAAGTACAACAGCAGGAGCTGACGGAAATGTTTCTGAAATCCTATTACCCGGAGGATTACAAACAATGATTTCAGGAATTGGTGTTTATTTTCTGGATGGAACGGAAACACAACGGATAGGAATTGTTCCCGACATTACGGTAAAGCCAACCATTATAGGTATTAAAGAAGGGAAGGATGAAGTCTTAGAAAAAGCTATAGAAGTAATAATTCAATAATTTAAACATAATAGTATACCCTAACGGGATTTTATCAATTAAAATAAATTATTTTATACCCGAATGGTTCATTTATTTAATTTTTTAATATATTTGTACCCGTAAAGGTATAATTAAAGATGAACAATCTGTCGTTATTTATCCGTTTTCAGAGAAAAAGACTTGGCATTACTCAAGAAGAACTTGCAACAAAAGCAGGAGTGGGACTTCGTTTTATCCGTGAGTTAGAACAAGGTAAGTCAACATTACAGTTAAACAAAGTTGAACAAGTCCTGCGTTTATTTGGATTTCAACTTACCCCAAACAAACAACGAATTGATCCTTACGATATTTTTTGGAATTACATGAATAAAGGTGTAAAAATTACATTATCTAACAAAGTAATTAAGTATGGAATTATAATAGCAGAAATTATTGACAAAAAAGAAAATAAAATTAACGCATGGAAGTTTATTCCGAATAATAATGCTATACAGTATCAACAAAAACCAGATGATAAATTAACGGAAACAATTATCCACGCAGACATAACTGTTATTGAAAATCAGTAATGCACATCTTATATGAAACAAGGATTAGTTTATAAAAAAGACAAAATAGCAGGAAGAATTTGGGAAGATGAAAACGGATATTCATTCCAATATAATGAAGAATATTTATTAAATCCTATATACGGTGCTGTTAGCAGAACACTACCCTTGCGTTCAGAAATATTTAATGATAAAACCATGTTGCCGTTTTTTGACGGATTAATCCCTGAGGGTTGGTTGTTACAAATTGCTATAGAAAATTGGAAGCTCAATCAGAGAGATAGAATGAGTCTGTTATTAACTCTCTGTAATGATTGTATTGGCGATATCTCCATAATTCAAAATAAAATAAAATGAATTGTTTACTTTGCTATAAAACGTTACAAGCAGAAGAAAAAGATTATCACATAAAATGTATTGATAAAGTTTTAGGATTGAAACAGATGCCAGAATTTGACATTGACGAAAAAAAATTAAGTGATTATGCTAAAAAATTCATTGGTGCTAATAAAGCAATTACAGGCGTTCAACCAAAATTAAGTTTGTGGTTAGAAAAAACTAAAAAAAATACACGTTTTACAATTGTTGACGACAAGAGTAATTATATCATTAAACCTCAAAATGAATTCTATTTATCCTTACCCGAAAATGAAGACTTGTGTATGCACCTTGCAAATGAATTTGGAATTAAAGTAGCAACTCATAGTTTAGTTCGATTAAAGAGCGGTAACCTTGCATACATTACAAAAAGGTTTGACAGAGATGGTGTAAAAAAAATTGCTTGTGAAGACTTATGTCAGCTTACAGAAACCCTTACAGAACATAAATATAGAGGTAGTTATGAAAAAGTTGGTAAAACTATCAAACAATACTCAACACAGTATGGGTTAGACATCTTACATTATTTTCATTTGATTTTATTTAGTTTCATTACGGGTAATGCTGATATGCATTTAAAAAATTTCTCAATGATGGAAAGAGAAGACGGAGCATTTTATTTAAGCCCATCATATGATTTAGTAAGTACACATCTTGTAATTAAAGATGAAGAAGAACAAATGGGTTTGAATCTTAATGGCAAAAAAAATAAAATCTCAAAAAAAGACTTTGATATTTTAGGGCAAAACTTGGAATTAACGCCAAAACAAATTCAAAATAGCTATGATTTATTTATTGACGAAACTGATAAATTTCATTGGTGGATAGATAATTCATTTTTGACTTCAGAGCATAAAGACGCTTTTAAAACAATTGTTTCCGACAGAATAGTTATTCTAAAATCATAAAGAAACATAGTGTTGTAAAATTGTTCCGTTTCAAACCAAAGTGTATTTTTAAGCAACAAACTAGTTTAGAGAATTAGTTAATTCCTCCCATTTTTTCATTTCTAATTCTAAACTATTTTTAAGTTGATGGTATTGATTAAAAAAATTAGGATCCTTTGTTAATTCATTATATGTATCTGGATTAGCCAATTGTGTATCAATTTGTTTAATTTCAGTTTCTAATTGAGCTATTTTTTCTTCTGCCTTTTTTATCTGAGATTGTATTTGTGATTGTTGTTTCTTTTTTTCAGTAGCCTCAATTTCTGAAACACTTGGCTGTTTTTTCTCAGAAACAGCAGGCGATTTTACACCCGATTTATCTAAATCAAGTTCATTTAATCGCTCTACTTTTCTAATTTCCATAAATTCCTTAATGTCGCATAAATGCTCTTTCACATGTCCATCTCTAAACTCAAACAAACGATTACACATACCCGCCATAAAATCTCTATCATGACTTACCATTACAACAGTACCTTCATAATCTAGTAAAGCATTCTTTAATACTTCTTTTGATTTAATATCTAAATGGTTGGTAGGCTCATCAAGTAATAATAAATTATAAGGTTCTAATAATAATTTACACAAAGCTAAGCGTCCTCTTTCTCCACCGCTTAATACTTTCACTTTCTTGTCAATATCATCTCCTCCAAATAAGAATGAGCCTAATAAAGTACGAACTTGCTTCCTTACTTCGCCAACAGCTAATTCGTCAATTGTTTCAAAAACCGTTTTATTTAAGTTTAATTTTTCTTCTTGATCTTGTTCAAAATAGCCCATTAATACACTATGTCCTAATTGCACAGTTCCATCAAAAGGAATTTTACCTGCAATCATTTTCATCATCGTTGATTTCCCTTCTCCGTTTCTTCCAACTAAGCCAATTTTTTCACCTTTAGTAATTATAAAATTTGCATCCGAGAATATTTGTTTTTGGTCATATTTTTTCCCTGCATGTTCTGCAGTAATTACAATTTTACCACTATGGGCAGGTGCCGGAAAACGAAAACGCACCGCCGCCGTATCTACATCATCTACCTCTACCCTTTCCATTTTATCTAACTTTTTAATTAACGATTGTGCAAAAGCTGCTTTACTCGCTTTAGCTCTGTTTTTATCAATTAAAGTTTCATACTGATTAATGATACGTTGTTGATTTTTTGCAGCATTTTCTTGTTGCTCTCTTCTTTCCTCACGCAAAACAAGGTAATGAGAGTAGTTTGTTTTGTAATCATATATTTTTTGATTTACAATTTCGATGGTACGTTTGGTTACAGTATCTAAAAATGTTTTATCATGGCTAATTAAAACTACAGCACCACTAAATGTTTCCATAAAATCTTCTAACCATTGTATTGCCTCAATATCTAGGTGATTGGTTGGCTCATCTAATAATAACACATCAGGTTTTTGGAGTAAAAGTTTGGCTAACTCTATTCGCATTCTCCACCCTCCACTAAACTCGGAAGTTTGTCTAGTAAACTCTTTGCGTTCAAAACCCAAACCACGTAATACTTTTTCTATTTCCTCACTAGTATTACCAGCCCCAACCACATCTAATCTTGCATTAATCTCCGTTAAATCCTCAATGAGTTGCATATACGAATCGCTCTCGTAATCGGTACGAGTTTCTAATTGATGGTTAATGTCATCAAGTCTCTTTTGCATTGCTTGAATTTCCGCAAAGGCAGTTTCGGTTTCTTCAAAAACAGTTCTACCGTGCTGATGCACCATGTCTTGAGGTAAATAACCAATCTTACAATCTTTTGGAATTGAAATCTCTCCTTTAGTTGGTGATTGCAAACCCGACAATAATTTTAACATCGTACTTTTACCAGCACCATTTTTTCCAGCCAATCCAATTCTATCTTTAGGATTAATTAAAAAAGAAACATTATCAAATAAGTTGTATCCTCCAAAAGAAACCGTAACACTATTTACTGAAACCATATTAAATTCTAAATTAAAGGGCGCAAAGATACAAAATTTCTTTAAGGTAATTGTTAGATGAAGTATGTACAAAGATACTGTACGTTAAAAACTTTAGAATAAGTTACAAAAAGCATTAAATTCACAGTTTTTAAAACATATTTACTTAGCATGCAAAATAGTAATTCGATTAATAATGGCATTCCTGTCTCACCATCTTTAAACCCAACTTTAGAAGCTGAAAATTTTAAACCCCAAAAAGGAGAAGACAAGAAAAGATTACTTATTATCTCAGGAATAGCTTTAATAATTGCTGTAGTTGTTAGTTTAATAGCCCGATTTCTAGTATATCTCATTGATTTAATTACCAACATCTCATTTTATGGTACTTTCTCATTTAATCATTCAAACCCCATAGATAATCAACTTGGGATTTATGTTATTTTTATACCAGCATTAGGTGGAATTATCATAGGTTTTATGGCGATGTATGGGTCTAAAGCAATCAGAGGTCATGGAATTCCAGAAGCAATGGAACAAATTTTAACCAATCATAGCAAAATAAAGCCGAGTATCACCTATCTCAAACCTTTATCTGCTGCAATATCAATAGGTACAGGAGGTCCATTTGGTGCTGAAGGTCCAATTATTGCTACTGGCGGAGCTCTTGGCTCAACGATAGGTCAATATTTAAAAATTTCACATCAAGAACGAAAAATTTTATTAGCAGCAGGTGCCACAGCAGGTATGTCAGCTATTTTTAATAGCCCTATTGCGGCTATTTTTCTAGCTATTGAATTACTTTTATTTGAATTCTCACCTCGTTCAATAATTCCAATAGCTATTGCCTGTATGACTGGAGCATCCTCACACTTTATCTTATTTGGTCACGAACCAGTCTTTTTTACAAATCAAATTATAGAATCACCAAATGCATATACCCTACCCACTTATGTTTTGCTTGGTGTAATATTTGGATTTGTTTCGGTTTTTGTTAGTAAGGCTGTTTACTTTATTGAGGACAAATTTGAGAAACTTCCAATTCATTGGATGTGGTGGCCAGCTATTGGTGGATTATTTGTAGGGCTAATTGGTTACTATTCTCCAAGAACATTGGGTGTAGGATATGAAAATATCATTGATGTATTGTCTGGTACACTTTCGGTTCAGATATTATTATCCCTATGCATTTTAAAATTTATTTCTTGGGCTATTGCATTAGGTAGCGGGACATCAGGTGGAACATTAGCACCATTACTTACCATTGGCGGTGCTATTGGTGCTTTATTAGGTTTAGCTACTAAACATTATTTTCCATCAATCGATATTTCAATATCACTAACAGCCTTAGTTGGAATGGCAGCTGTTTTTGCTGGTTCATCAAGAGCTCTATTAACATCCATTATTTTTGCAATGGAAACAACTGGTCAGCAAAATGTATTAGTGCCGTTACTAATTTCCTGCGTAATTGCATATTTGATTTCATATCTATTAATGAAAAACACAATCATGACAGAAAAAATTGCAAGACGTGGCATTAACACCCCTCATTCATACAAAGCTGATGTATTAGAAAAAATCACAGTAGAGCGTGTGTTAAATGATAGTGGAATAGTAATAAGCGAAGAAAATACAATTAAAGAAACTAGAAATTTCTTATCAAAAGAAGGAAATTATCAATCAAACTACTTTATTATTTCTAGTAATCAGGGTGACTATAAAGGAATTATAAGCTCATCTAATTTATTTAGTGAACATCATGAGGATTCAAAAAACTTGGGTGCTTTAATTCGTAGAAATTCAGCGTATGTTTACCAAAATAGCTCATTAAGATCAACTGTAGAAACTATGGTGAAAGAAAATATTGATGTGTTACCTGTTATATCAGATATGAATAAACAAATAATTGGAGTTATTTCCTATAAAGACATATTAAGTGCCTATAAAATTGATGTAGAAGAACACGAAGAAGTGAAGTCTCAACTCTCAATTAAGAAGCAACAACTAAAAATTTTATTGAGTGGACAAAAAATTATGGAATTAGCAAAAATAAAACGCAAAAAATAACATTTTAAAACCTAACTAAATTTTAATGTGTTTTGTTTACCAATGTTATTAAAGTTCTTTGCTAACCATTCATCGCAAGCTTTGTAGCCAATATCCTTAAGATACATCATAAAATCCCAACTTGTATTAAATTTAGAAGATAATGTCAAATCATTAAATGTTTCATCGGCACTGATATTATGAAGATATACAGGTTTTAATTCTCCATCAAGTGTAATTCCTTTCTCTACTAATCTTTGCTTAAATTGTATTAGTTCTAACTCTAACATTAATGATGTATTAAAACTTAGCTCATCTACCCTATTTTTTATACCCTCAACATTGGTTGGAATCGAACGGATATTTTTTGAATTAATTTGAACCAAAAGTATATCATCAGTATCTTGTGTATAATCAATTAAGGGCTGAATTAAGGGATTACCACTATAACCTCCATCCCAATAATATTCTCCGTCTATCTCAACAGCATCATGCAAATAAGGCAAACAAGTAGAAGCCAAGATTGATTTAGCTGTGATTTCTTTATGGCCAAACACTTTTGGCTCACAAGTCTTAACATTTGTAGCGCACACAAATAATTTTTGAGGAGCAAATTGTTTTAACTCATCAAAATTTATTACCTCAGATAAAATCTTTTCAAGTGGATTAAACTGTAAAGGGTTTAATTGTTTAGGTGTGAAATTTTCGGTACTTAAACTAAATAACTTATAAGTTGGAGAATAATCCATGTTACCAGGACTAAGAAGCTTATCAAACCAGCTAGGTTGTAAAGGAGATAATTTTCCTGCTTCAGACATTTTATACCAAAATTTAACTAAACTATGTTTAGCTAAATTCCTTCCACCTTTGTTCAATCCATAAATTGTACATACACCATTCATAGCTCCCACTCCAGTCCCACAAATTCCATCAATTTCTATGCGTTCATCATCTAATAACCTATCTATAACTCCCCACGTATAGGCTCCGTGAGAGCCCCCACCTTGTAAAGCAAGGTCAATTTTCTTTACTTTAGACATAATTCTTAATATTACACGAGTTCCATTTCAAACTTACGAATTTATTGTACGAAGTTTTGTAAAGTAAGTTGTAAAAAATCTAAAAAAATCCACTTTCTTGATTTTTATCAGTGTAAATAGATGACTAATAATCCACCTCTAAATCAAAACGTTTCTTAAGATCGCCTAATAGTGGGTTTTTTTCAAGTAGCAACTTGAATTTATCATTAGGTTTATATGCCTTTATCTCCGAAACACTTTGAGACACATATATTTCTAATTGTGTTTGCTTATTAGATAATAATTTTCTAAGCTCATCTAATAAATCTTGTTTTACATTCAATAACATTTCTTTCTGCACTTCATTAGTAAGCTCAATTTGTATTGTATTTTGATTAAACGTAATTTTATTAGATGTTAACGTTGTGTACAATTGTCTATTTCCTTGCGAAGCCTTATTCTCTGCAATTGTTTTAATTGCATAGGTTATTCTTTCATCTGATAAAGGAATATCTTCAGTTAATGCTTCTTCGAGCTTTATTTCTACATCATGTACAACTGCTGGCTGTTGTATTTGTTCTTTCAGCATAAACTGAGATTTAATTTTTAAGTCATTAAACCCTACAACTGGTTTAGCGCTTGTTTGAACTAAAGGCTGTGCTGTAAATTTTTGTACCGTTGGTATTTGAGGAGTTGTTTTAACAACTTGTTGAGAAGGAAGCTCAAAAGATGAGGCACTCAACTCATTTTTTTTTTCCGCTTCTTGTGAAGCGGCATTCAAATAAGCAATCTGCATCAGCGACATCTCAACTTGTAATCGTTGATTCTTAGCTGATTTATAATTAACATCGCATTTATTTATAATAGATAATGCTTTTAATAAAAAAATAGTGGTTATTAAATTTGCCTGTTCTGCATATCTTTTTCTTAACGCATCACTTGCCTCAATTAAATTAAGAGTTATCGAATCTTTACAAACTAATAAGTTTCTTAAATGTTCGCCAAAACCAATAATAAAATTATGTCCGTCAAATCCTTTTTTAAGTATTTCATCAAACGTAACCATAATTTCAGGAAGTCGGTTATTAAGAGCAGCATCCGTGATTTTAAAGTAGTAATCGTAATCTAATACATGTAAATTTTCAACTACCGATTTGTAGGTTAATTGATTACCTGTGAAAGTAACCATTTGGTCGAAGATAGAACAAGCATCTCTTAATCCACCATCTGCTTTTTGTGATATAATTTGAAGCGCTTCAATTTCATAGGAAACACCTTCTGTTTTGGCTATATACTCTAACTGCCCAGTAATATCTTCGGTTTTAATTCTATTAAAATTAAAAACCTGACAACGAGATAAAATTGTAGGAATAATCTTATGTTTCTCTGTTGTCGCCAAAATAAATTTAGCATGTTTTGGAGGTTCTTCTAATGTTTTTAGAAAGGCATTAAAAGCTGCACTCGACAACATGTGCACCTCATCTATCACATATACTTTATAATCTCCTAGTTGTGGTGCAAAACGAACTTGATCTACTAAATTTCTAATATCCTCTACTGAGTTATTAGAAGCCGCATCTAATTCATAAACATTTAAAGAAGCACCCGAATTAAACGACTGACACGATTCACAAACATCGCAAGCCTCAGCATCAGTGGTAAGATTGGTGCAATTAATAGTTTTGGCAAAAATTCGTGCACAAGTAGTTTTACCTACTCCTCTAGGCCCACAAAACAAATAAGCCTGGGCAATTTTCCCATTTTTAATAGCTTGTTTTAATGTATTGGTAATATGGCTTTGCCCAACAACTGTATTAAAATGTTGTGGGCGATACTTACGAGCCGATACAATAAAACCATCCATAGCTAATGGTAAAGGTAAGCTTAAAAATCTCTACAAAAAAGGTTAAATTATTAACTAAATGTGAATAAGTAACTACCTTTGAGTGAGTCGTTTATTAGTATTTGAAAGGCAAAGCAAATATATTTTTTCTTTTTTTCTTCCACTTCACAGCTCTTGTAATTGGGCAAAACGCTATTAAAGGTGTTGTAGTTGAACCCGATAGTATCACTCCTTTGCCTTTTGTATATGTTATTAACTCTCAATCTGGTCATGGACAAATGAGTGATGGTAACGGTAGATTTACCGTTATAGCTAAAGATAATGACACCATCATTTTCTCATTTGTAGGTTATGCACGGTTAAAAATTCCTGCTTCAAGTATTAAAATGAAAGGATTAAATGAACCTAAAGTTGTTATGCAAGCCCTAGCCTATAAACTCAATCAAGTGGTTGTAAGTAGTTTTAAGTTAAAACCTTATGAAAGAGATTATATGAAAAGGGTGATTGATGATTCAAAAACGAAACCTATTAATGCTATGGAAAGTCCAATATCTGCTTTATATATGCAATTTAGTAAAAAAGGAAAAGAACAACGTAAACTAGCTGCAATATTTGAAGAGATCTTTATAAAAGAAGCAGTAGAAAAAAAGTTTAATGCTGAAGTACTTCGTAAACTCACAGGTGATGATACTATTGACTTTGATAGGTTTAAGAAATATTGTTTTTATCTTAGTAACGAATTCATTATGTCTCACGAGGGTTATGAACTGTACTACCGCGTAATGGATTGCTACTATCGTTGGAAAGAAGAAAACCGTTAAACTATCTGTTCAATTGCCTTTGGCAAATATTCTAACTCTAGTTGTCTAATTTTTGTTGCAAGTGTTTGAGAGGTATCTGTATCGTTAATGCTACATTTTGCCTGTAAAATAATTTCTCCTTTATCATATTCTTCATTTACAAAATGTATTGTAATGCCACTTTCTGTTTCTCTTGCCTGAATAACTGCTTCATGTACATGCATACCATACATGCCTTTTCCGCCAAATTTTGGCAATAATGAAGGATGAAGGTTAATAATTTGATTTGGAAACGCTTTTACAAATGGCTCTGGAATTTTAAGAAGAAATCCAGCTAATACAATTAAATTAATTTTCTCAGCCTTTAAAAATTCAATAAACTGATGAGTATATTCATTAAAGGCATGTTTACTGATAATTTGAACTGTTTTTTTAAATTTATCGGCTCTTGCAACAACTCCTGCCGATTCATTATTTGTAACTACCATCTTTACCTTTATAAGTTTATGGTTATTAAAATAACTCATAAGATTCTCGGCATTAGTTCCTTCACCCGACGCAAATATGGCAATATTCGTCATAAAATAAATTTGGGCGAAATTACAAATTAATTCAAATAAAAAAGCCGCCTTTTAAGGGCGGCTTAATTTTTATTGTGGTGTTTCCTTATGTGTAACAGTTACATGCCCTACAAATGGATGTTTATTTCCTTGTAAGTCTGTAATAAATAATTTATATACATAAACACCTTGAGGTACAATTTTAGAATTTCCTTTCACACTTCCATCCCATCCTTTTCTAAATTCTGTACTCGAGAAAATATTCTCACCCCAACGATCATAAATATCCATTCTATATTCGTCTTCATTAATTCCTACACCTTTTGGTTGGAATATATCATTCAGTCCATCACCATCAGGTGTAAAGGCATTTGGAATATAAACTGCAAAGTCTGGTACAATCTCAACACTTGCATAAGCGGTATCTTTACAGCCAAAAGCAGATGTAGCAATTAAATACACATTATAGTTACCAGCATTGTCATAAAAATGACCAGGGTTAGTTAATGTAGATGTATTATTAGCTGGACTTGCAGATGGATCTCCAAAGTTCCAATAATAAATACTCGCCCCCATAGATGTATTTACAAAATTCACAGATGGTGTTAATACACTAGTTGATTGTGGGTCTGGATAGAAAGAAGCAATTGGCTGTTTATGTAAAACAATATAATTTGTTTTTACCAATGAATTACTACAACCCGTAACATTATCCGTTATAGTAACGCTCACATCTATCGAGTCTGAATCTGGGAATGTGTAAGTAATTGGATTTCCTGTTCCCATCGAATTTTTATTATCATTCAACCAAGAATAAGTATAATTACCAGCAGATCCTGGGGTAGCCGTAAAATCAATAGTTGCAGGAGCACAAGCAACTGTTGTACTTGCCACAAAATCAACTGTAGGTTTTGGATTGGTAATTAATGTAAATACAGCTGCAGCCGTTGGAATTGTACATCCATCATCCACTACCAATGTATAAGTAGTAGTAGTTTGAACCGAAGGTGCACTACCTGTTGCTGTTAAAGTTGGCGTATTACTTGTATTTGGCGTCCAATTATAGGTGTATGGACCGCCGTTTCCTGGGCTAGTAATTGTAGGTGTGAAGAACACTGATTCTCCATCACATCTTGTAGCCGATGTAGCTGAAATAGCTAAAGATGGTGTAACGCTCACATTAATTACTTTAGGAGATGGAGAACAACCTTTACTATCTGCAACCGTTACTGTATATTGAGAGTTTACAGTTGGATTTACAGTATGAGGACCGCCTCCAACAAACGGATTTGGCGACCAAGTATAGCTATAAGCAGGTGTTCCACTTTGTCCTGATGCGCTTAATTGTGTAGTTTGACCATAACAAATTGTAACGTTTGGCGAAACCACTAAAGTTAATAATCCAGGCTGTGTTACATTAACTGGTTGAGAAGTTGTACAACCATAACTATCTGTTAATGTAGCAGTATAAACTCCTGACGCAATCCCAGCTACACTTTGTGTTAAGGCTGATGAAGTTAATGTTTGAGAGATAGGGCTCGACCATGCAACGGTATAAGGTGCAGTACCAGCACTATAATTAATGATAATTTCACCATCAGATAAACCAAAACAACTAGGTTGAGTTACACTAAAACTTGTAATAGTTGGAACTGGTGGCGCAATAATATTGACAGTTTGAGATAAAAGACAACCATTTGCATCTGTAATATTAGCAGTCCATGTACCTGGAGCCATATTAATTGCAGTTAAACCAGTTTGAATTGGTGCTGTATTCCAACTTACAGAGTAACTAGGAATTCCTCCTCCAATATTCACACTCGCAGAACCATTCGCTTGACCACAAGTTGCAGGTAAAGCAGTGTAAGTAGAAGTTAAGGCAGAAGGTTGAGTTAAATTAAAATTAGCAGTAACACTACAGTTATTCATATCTGTAACCGTGAAGCTATAAGCGCCAGCACCTAAACCATTCGGAGAAGATGTGTTTCCTGGTTGTGTAGGATTCCAAACATGGGTATAACCTGGTGTACCTCCCTGAATAGTTGTTGAAATCTGACCATTATTTCCACCGAAACACGAAATATTTGTAAAACTAGACGCTGCAATAACTAAAGCTTGTGGTTGTGTTATAACCACAGATGATGTAGTTGTACATCCATTAGCATCTGTAACATTTACAGAATAGGTATCCGCTACAACATTTATTAATATTGAATTAGTCTGAGCACTCGGAGTCCATGCGTAAGTATATGGTGTAGTGCCTCCATTTACTAAAACAGTTGCTCCACCATCACTTAAACCAAAGCAAGAGATATTAGTAGAACTACCAATTGCACTTACAAATAGTGCTGGTTCAGTTATATCTACTGAGGCTGTCCCCACACAACCTGCCATATCAGTAACTGTTATATTATGTAACCCAGCTCCAAAATTTGTAACTAATGTACCTGTATTAGCTGAAGCTTGAGCTCCAGTCCAGTTTATTGAATAAGCAGGAACACCTCCTGTAATACTGGCTGTAGCTCCACCATTAAATAATCCATAACAAGTTACATTTGTAAAACTGTTGATAGTAACTACAGGGCCAGATATATCATTTACAAGTGCACTTGCATCTTCTGTACATCCATTAGCATCTGTTACAGTAAATGTATAAGCACCAGCTAAAATATTATTATTACACAATGTAGTAACACCATTGCTCCATAAATAACTTAAAGTTCCAGTACCGCCACCTACTACTGCACAAGCCGAACCATTAGACTGACCACAATTTGAATTAGTATTTGATACAACTGCCGTTAAAGCTGCTGGTTGATTCAATGTAAAGGTTAATGAAGAAGAACAAGTTGAGTTATATGAAATAGTTACAGTTTGATTACCTGCTCCTAAAGTATTTACAGATGGACCACTTTGCAATCCAGGTTGCCACAATACAGTTGGAATACCAACACCACCCGACCAAACAATATTAGCAGTACCATCTGTAGAACCATTACATAAAGGATCTGTTGTTGTTAATGTTGTTGCAAATGGAGCAGGTTCAATAATTGTTGTATTTGCTGTAGCCACACAGTTATGATCATCAGTAACAGTTACTGTATAATTACCTGCAGGTAAATTATTTGCATTATTACTATTACCACTTGCCGCTGCTGCACCCGACCATGAATAAGTATATGGAGTTGTACCGCCTGTGGTTGAAGCTGTTGCAAAACCATTGTTACCACCGTTACAAGTGATAGTGCCTGTTGTTGGAATACTTACTGTTAATGCAGCAGGTTCAGTAATAACAACTTGTGCGTTAGCAGTACACGAGTTCTGATCAGTTGCAATTAGAGTATATGTTCCTGCACATAAATTATAAGCTGTTTGAGAGAATATTGGACTTGGTCCTCCAATCCATTGATAATCTACTACTCCAATATTATTAGTTGTTGAACCAATTGCAGTTGCATCACACACACCAAAACAACTTACATTTGTAGAGGTTATACTCGCCGCCATAGCAGGTGGATTATTCAGGGTCATTGATGCGGAAGCAACGCAACCATTTGCATCAGTTACAGTTAAACCATAATTTCCAGCTCCTAATGGATTAGAGGCAGCATTTGAACCACCACCGCCTGTCCAAGCATAAGTATAACTAGGAGTTCCACCAAGTGCAGCAGCAATACCACCACCATTAATTGCACCAAAACATTTTGGATCACTTGGTAATACCGTTACGGTTAATACAGACGGTTGGGTAATATTTACACTTGTAGAGGCGACACAACCAGCTTGGTCAGTAGCTGAAACAGTATATAATTGTGCACATAAATTAGTAGCAATAGAACTTACATTTCCGTTGCTCCATGAATAAATATAAGGACCTACACCACCAGTAACTGATGTTGTAGCTGCACCATCACAAGCTCCATTACAAGATACATTTGTTTGTGTTAAAATACTTATTGTTGGTCCTGCAACATTTGGTACAGTAACCGCTAAAGTTTTTATACAATTATTCGCATCTTTCACTTCTATAGTATAAGTGTTTCCTGATAAATTTTGTTGATTATCCGTTGTTGAACCTGCACTCCAAGAATATGAATACGCTGGTACTCCTCCCATTGCCGTAACAGTTGCCGAACCATTAGATTGATTACAATTAGCAGGTGTAACAGAAGCTGTAAGGGTAATATCTGTTGGCTCGGTAACAGAAATTGTTTGAGTAATAGAACAATTATTCGCATCTGTGATAACACAGCTATAAGTACCAATAGCTACATTTGGTACTGTATTTAATGTGCTAGCTAATGTAGGACATAAATAAGTATAAGGGCCTGTTCCACCTGTTCCAGCAGCATTTAAAGTACCAGTAGCTGTTCCAAAACACTTCACATTATTTGAATTCATAATGGCAGTAAGAACAGTAGGTTGTGTGATAACAGCCGTTGTAAATGATTTACAACCATAAAAATCCGTAATTTCACAAGTATGTGTTCCAGGAGCTAAATTAGTAGCGGTTGCCGATGTTTGCCCACTTGGAGACCAAGAGAAGGTAAATGGTGCCGCACCTCCTACTGGCGCTGCTGTTAATGTACCATCATTATATCCGTTACAAGTAACATCTGTTTTATTAATTATAGATGATGTTCCTCCAGGTGTAACACTAACTACCGCTACAGCAGATAAGGTACAACTGTTGGCATCTGTAGTAATTACAGTATATGTACCACCTGGCACATTACTTAAAGTTGCTCCTGCACCACCCGCAGACCATGTGTAAGTATAAATTGGTGTTCCACCATTTACAGTTGTTGTAATAACACCATTAGCAGCCGTACAATTTGCATTTTGTGTAGAAACTGTTATGGTTAAAGGAGATGGTTCTGTTACAGAAACTGTTTGTGTAGCTGTACAATTATTAGCATCTGCTATTGTAATCATATAATTTCCTTGCCCTACTGCAGTATATGAAGGTACTGTTTGCTGAGACCCACCATTTAAACTATAGGTATAAGCGCCTGTACCTCCAGCTCCAACGATGTTAATAGTACCAGTTGGTGCACCAAAACATTTTGCTGGTATAGATGTTACAGTTAAAGTTACAGCCGATGGTTGAGAGATATTTACAGTAGTAGTTGTTGTACAACCTACACCATCAGCAGTTATTACTGTATAATTTCCAGAACTTAACCCTGTAAATGTACCTAAAGTTGATGTTTGAAATGGTGCAGTTAATGTGTATGAATAAGGTCCTCCGCTTCCTGCAGAACCAGAAATTGAGAATCCTCCATTATTTCCACCAAAACAAGTAGTATTAGTTGAGCTATTAATACTTGCTGTTGGTGAACCATTGTTTAACACATTATAAGTAGTTGTTAAAGTACATGAATTAGCATCCATAATAGTTAAAGTATGGATTGATGCTGTTAATCCTGTTGTAGAGTTTGTAACTGAGAAGGAACCACCATCAAATGAGTATTGATATGGAGAAGTACCTCCAGTAACTGACACTACAGTTGCTGTACCGTTTGCTGAACCACAAGAAGCATTAGATGTAGTTACGCTAGCAGAAGTCGGTCCAGCAGTTGTTCCTACATTAAATGTCGTTGTAAAGAAACAACCATTAACATCGGTAACCGAAACAGTGTGTGTTCCGGCAGATAATCCATTCGTAAGAGTTGTAGTAGAAACACCATTTACACTATAAGTGTAAGGTGCAGTTCCGCCAGTTACTCCTGTAATAGTATATGAAGCATTTGACAGTCCACAACCCGCCAATGATGAAGTTCCATTTATTGCGGTAGGTCCTGGTATATTAGTAATATTAACTGTATTTGTTAAAACACAGCCTTTAAAATCAGTAACTGTAACAGAATAAACTCCAGCCGATACAGCACTTAACACACTTCCCGTAGAGCCTGTATCCCAAGTATATGAATAAGCAGGTGTTCCACCTGAAGCGGTAACAGAAGCTGAACCATTTGCATTACCACAAGTTGCAGCAGTTAAGGTTGATGTTAATGTTAATGAAGTTGGTTGTGTTACAGTAACACTTTGTGTAATTGTACAACCATTAGCATCTGTTAAGGTAACTGAGTAAGTTCCTGCAGGTGCATTTGTAACAATTGAACTTGTACTCGCACCTAACGCTGGCCACAAATAAGAATAAGGCGGTGTGCCATTTGAACCTGAGGCAGTAACAGTTCCTGTTGATGAACCAAAACAATTAGCAGGTGTTGAAGATGTGGTTAAAGTAAGAGCAGATGGTTCAGTTAATGTAACTGAAGTAGTAGCTGTACATCCAAAATTATCCGCAACTACAATGTTATACGAGCCAGCAGGTAATCCAGTAAAGTTTCCTGTTGTATTTGTTTGTACTGGCGGAGATAAAGTGTATGAGAATGGTGCACTGCCACCTGATGGAGAAACCGACACACTACCTGTTGAACCGCCATTACATAAAATATTTAACGAACTAGTAACTGCCACTGTAGGTCCACTATTATTTAATTCAGTAAAAGTTACTTGAAGTGTACATGTATTAACATCTCTAATAACTACTGTATGAGTTCCAGCGGCAATACCTGAAATATTATTTGGTGCACCAAAGGCACCTCCATTAAATGAATAAACATATGGTGCCGTTCCTCCAGTAACTGTTGTTACCGTTGCTGAACCATTAGCTGAACCACAACTTGCGTTAGTAGTTACAACATTTGCACTAGTAGGACCATTAGCTGTATTAATACTAAATGTGGTTGTATAAGTACATCCATTAGCATCACTTACCAATATATTATGTGTACCTGCACCTAAGCCAGTTGTTACCGATGTTGTTGCCACACCATCAACACTATATGAATACGCAGGTGTTCCACCTGTTACTCCTGTAACAGTGTATGTTCCATTATTCAAATTACAGCCTGCTAATGAAGTATTTCCAGATACGGCTGTAGGACCAGGAATATTTGTAATATTAACCGTTCTTGTAGCTACACATCCATTAAAATCTGTAACAGTTACAGTATGAGTTCCGTTTCCAAGGCCTGAAGTAGATGCGGTAGTACCACCATTACTCCAATTATATGTATAAGGTGTTGTACCGCCAGTTGCAGTAACCGTAGCTGTACCGTTTGCATTTCCACAAGTAGCTGGGGTAATTGTTGAAGTTAAACTTAAAAGCGTAGGTTGGTTTACAACAACTGATTGAATAAAAGTACAATTATTAGCATCAGTAATGGTTACCGAATATGTTCCTGCAGACACTCCACTTACCGAAGATAACGTACTATTACCTAAAGCTGGCCACAAATAAGTATAAGGTGCTACACCTCCACTACCAGTGGCAGATACATTACCTGTAGCACCACCAAAGCAATTTACAGGAATAGAATTTGTAGTACCAGTTAATGCTGTTGGTTGACTTAATGTAGCAGAAACGGTTGCAGTACACCCAGAATTATCTCTCACTGTAATATTATATGCACCAGCTGCTAAGCCTGTAAAATTACCTGTAGTATTTGTTTGTGTTGGAGCAGTTAAGGTATAAGTAAATGGCGCTGTACCACCTGAAGGTGAAACTGACAAACTACCTGTACTTGCACCATTACACAATACATTTAGTGAACTTGTAATAGAAGCCGTAGGAGGAGCATTATTAGCAACATTATACGTAACTGCTAAAGTACATGAATTAGCATCTCTTATAACTACCGTATGAGTTCCAGCAGATAAACCAGTTGTAGTTGTTGCAGTTGAAAATGCGCCACCATCAAACGAGAAACTAAAAGTAGGTGTACCACCAATCACACCACTTACTGTTGAAGTACCATTGGCTGTACCACAACTTGCATTTGTAGTATTTACCGTAAAACTAGATGGTCCATTTGAAGACGGAATGATAAAAGTAGTACTATAAGTACATCCATTGGCATCTCTAACTAAAACAGTGTGCGTTCCAGCTGCTAAACCTGTTGTTAAACTTGTAGTTGAAACTCCATTAACGCTATATGTATATGCAGCAGTTCCGCCAGTTACACCAGTAATATTATATGTACCATTATTAGTATTACAACTAGCTTGAGTAGTAGTACCAGCTATTGCAGTAGGGCCTGGTATATTAGTAATTGAAACAGTTTTAGTAAATGTACATCCATTTACATCTTTAACCGAGATCGAATACGTTCCTGGTGCAAGTCCTGTGGTTGGCGAAGAAGCTGTAAACGCACCACCATTTACAGCATAAGTATATGGTCCTGTACCGCCAGTAGGAGTTCCAAAGGCAATTGAACCATTGTTATTTCCACAGGTGGCATTGGTAAATGTTGTAGTAATATTTGTTGGTCCAGGCTGATTGGTTAATGTGGTGGATACCGTAAAAATACAACCAAAGTTATTTGTTAAAGTAATAATAGGTGAGCCAGCTCCTAAACCAGTAACTGTTTGCCCCGAAACAGCACCAATACTACTTGTAAAATTAGTAACCGTCTGTCCACCACTTGATGTATTGTTTATGACAATAATACCATTATTATTACCACAAGTAGGATTTGTAAAACTTAATGTAGCTGAAGGATTTGGTCTTACAGTAACACTTACAACGGCTGTAGCTGGAGGACACGAACCAGTTCCAGGAACAGTGTAAGTATAATTATAAGTGCCAGGTGTATGTGTTGCTGGATTAAAAGTACCTAGATGCCCACCAGTTAATGCTGGTGCAGGGCCAGACCATGTTCCAGTTGTAGAAACACCAGAGCCTAATGCTGTAAATAAATTAGTAGTAGCAGCTGAGTTACATAAAGCTACTGTATTACTTACACCTGCATAAGGGCCAGGCGTTACAGTAACACATCGCACTGTATTATAACTACATCCAAAATTATCAGTTGCTGTAAGCGTATAACAATGTACGCCTGTAGTAGATGGTTGAATAGTTGCGTTATTACCAGATGTGCCAGTAATGCCAGTACCAGACCATGTTTGAGATGTAATAACAGGGGTAAATGACGAAGCAGGAGGTGGAGGAGTTGTAAAGTTCACATCCCAGTTAAAAATATAACCGTTATCTGCTCCCAAATTATCTGTAACTTTAATAGTCCAAGAACCATTCATAGGGCAACCAACTAAACTACTAAAATTACCTGTTGGCAAATAAGTACCTGCTTGAATGGATGTGTAAGCAGGGGAACCTTGACCAGCAACTGTTGGTCCATTAACAAGAAGCACACTACCTGACATTGAAAAACAATAATTAGCTCCTACTCCTGGTCCAACAGCTGGATCATCTAATGGGGCACCTAAATAATTATAAGCACCGCCTGGGTAATTTTTTAGGTTACAAGTTGACCATTTGGACAGATAATTTGTATTGATAAATCACCTTGGTAGGAATGTTCTAAATTTAAACAGATACTTTGTATATCAGAGGCAGAAGTAATAGTTTGACCAGAACCATAACAATCTACTACGATTGATGTACTATATGACACCCCTGATCCATCTGGTAAAAATGTGGTTCCAGAGACTGGAGGTGTACAGTTTTTAACAAAAGGAACGGGAGTTACAGAACCTATTAATGTAGCAGTCTGTCCTAAACAAATAGATGTTGTATTAGTAGTTGTAGCAGTAAATGAAGGTGTTGTGGAAACTTGTACAATTTGGTTAAACTTATTATTATTGACACAGCCACCTTTATTAATGTTTAAATTAACAGCGTAAACACCAGCAGCGCTATAAGATGTAGAAGCTGTTGTACCATTTCCAGTAGTTGAATTTCCAAAGTCCCAAGTATAAGTTGCACCAGCGCTACTTCCTGAAGAAA
The DNA here is from genome assembly GCA_020846025.1 of Bacteroidia bacterium. Lineage (GTDB taxonomy): Bacteria > Bacteroidota > Bacteroidia > B-17B0 > Aurantibacillaceae > UBA4416. Next base: position 70,523 of record JADLER010000128.1, read on the forward strand.
AAGTACCATTACCTGTAAAACTTACAGTTTGTCCCTGACATACCCTTATAATACCACCAACTGGCGCAGGTGATGAACTTATAAAATTTGAATTAATGGTTTCACAAGGTGTAAAACATGAAATAGTTGCCGCCCATCCTGAATAATTAACACTTCCATCAGATTTAAATACAAATGTAATACAACCAGATGTATTAGTTGGTGAAGCTTGCACTGTTCCAGGACCTGTAGTACCGGCATACACCCCTAAAGAAGGAGCAGAAGTGTTTGGTCCATCATAAATTGCCAACCAATCAAATGTGATAGACTCAGTTTGAAAAGCTGTAAATATAAACTGCAACTTCTGTCCTGGTGTTGGGCAAAAAGTTTTAGTATAAGTCTCACTAGCCGAATAATTTCCACCATTACCACCAGAATCATAAAATGTGCCACTACAAGTTGTAACATTTGTATTATTCATATTGTAGGTTTGCGAATACCCTACCGTAGAGAGAGCAAAACCTATAAGTAATAAGTATTTCTTAATTATGTCTTTCATACTTTATAATTTAATTATCTTAGATAAATCTTAATTAATTTTTTGAGGTTCAATAACAATCAAATAATTTGTGTTATCTACTCTATAAGCTACAACTGTTCTTGACGAAAAAATAAAATCATACTTTAAAGGATTAAATGTTTCTGGGTTAAAAACAGCCTCTCTTGTCATTGATGGGTTGTATTTATTTAATAAACCAACCGACGACAAAGTTGAATATTTCTCGTTTTCAGATATTGGTTCTTCAATTATTTTAACTCTATTCAGCAAAATATCATTAAAAAAACTCAATCGCATCACGTCATTAGCCACTAATTCTTGAGTTTTATCCCCAAACACTTCTATAATTTTAGGACTTATTTCTTGTGATTGTGCAACATGATATGATGCAACTAAAACAATAGCAATGCAAATTTTTTTTACTGATTTCATACCTATAGATTATATGATAAATGTACATTATTAAGGAAATAAATTAAACTCCTACAATAAATGGTTTTAGGGTTTAACTCAGTGAGAATAGCAATTCACCAACTAAATTATTTAGATTTCAATGGCTATAATGCAAACATCATCAACTTGGTCTGCATCTTGTTTCCAATTTAGAAATGCCTTATCAAGAGCATTTTTCTGTTCAAGTAGGGGCTGTGTAGAGGAATTAAGAAGCACCTCTTTAAATTGCTTGTACATAAATTTTTTACCTTTTGGACCACCAAATTGATCAGCATAACCATCTGTAAAAATAAAAAGACGGTCGCCTTTGTCAAATGTAAAATAATGGGTTGTGAAATCTTTTTTATTAAAAAATTTCCCTACAGGTTGTTTATTAGCAATAATTTCTTCGATATTTTGAGCACCTTTTCTTATTATCCATAAGGGATTATTAGCCCCACTCCATTGAACATTTACTTTATTGGGTAGCTTAGCTATATGTTCTAATTTTAGTAATGAGATATCCATTCCATCTTTTAGTTCTTTCTCACTTTTCTCAAAAGTTTCTTCAACTAATTCTGATAATTTATCAAGTATTTTTCCCGTATTATGAATATTAAATTCCTTTACACAACGATTTAATCCATTATTACCAACCACACTTACCATGGCACCAGGAACACCGTGCCCCGTACAATCTACTGCAGCAATATAAAGTTCTTTGTTTTGAGTTGTTGTATCTATTTGTTCGTGCAGCCAATAAAAATCGCCACTTACAATATCTTTAGGTTTAAATAAAACAAAACAATTAAAGGGTAAGTTTTTAATCATCGTATCCGATGGTAACAAGGCTGTTTGAATATACTTGGCGTAATTAATCGAATCTACAATTTCTTTGTTTTTATGTTCAACTAATTCTTTTTGCTTAGATATTATTTCATTTGCTTTTTGTTTATGCTTGTAACCTCTAAACACCAAAAGCACTAAGCCCGAAAGTATTATTAATCCTATCACTGCTAAGGTTATTAATTTTTGCTGGCTTCTAATTTCGGCTTCGGCCATGGCTTGTTTATTTTCAGCGTCTTTGCGTTGCAACTCTTGTTTTTTTGAGAAATCATACTCCAACTCCTTCTTCACTAATTCATTTTTATTTTCAGCACTTTCAATATTATCTTTAAGCGTTAAATAAAGCCCTTGATAAGTATATGCTTTTTTAAAATCTTCTTTTTTAAAATACAAATTACTCAAGTGCTTACATACTTCACCTTTAATACTTTCTAATTCGCTATTCTCCGAAATACGTAAAGAACTCAATAAATACTTCTCGGCATCATTTAACTTACCTAATTGTAAATAAGTATTTCCTAACTCTAAATAATTATAAGCATGACCAATGTTCTCACTCATACCATTTAAGTAACTTAAAGATTTATTAAAACATGCGATTGCTGAATCTTTATTTTCTGTGAGTTGTTGGTTAATCCCCAAATTATGATAGGCCATTGCCATTCCAATTGTATCATTAACTTCTTGACGAAGTGCCAATGACCTAGAAAGATAGGTTTGAGCAGAAGAGTATTGTTTTAATTTTTGATAACAAGTAGCAATGTTGTTATAATTAATAGCAAGATTTGATTTCTTATCCCGTTCAATATTTATTTTAACTGCTTTAAAATAGTAAGATAAAGCTGTGCGGTATTCTTTAATTTCAGCATAAATTAATCCAATATTATTTTGAATACCTGCTACTTTTACAGGCATCTTTAATTCTTCAAACAAGGCTAGTGCTTTTAAATAATTATCAAGTGCATCACGTAAGCTAGCTTGATCTCTATCAATTATTCCTTTATAGTTATATGATTCGGCTACTCCAATCTTATAATTACTTTTTAAAGATAATTGTAAAAGTTTTTCAGCTTCAATTTTTGCTTTTTCATAATCACCATTATCAATAATATTACTGACATAATCGGTGTGTTTTTTTAAGGAATCAATAGAAACCTGACCGCAAATTGATGCAGAAAGAAAAATAAATACAACAGCTATAAAACGAGTTATTTTCAAGGAAACTAAAAATAAGCTAAATAAAATTAATGAACAAATTATTTACTCATTCTTATCGAATAACTATACGACCAAGTATCTTATTAACCCGTTTCTTTTGATTCTCAAGAAGCATAAGAAATTCGTAAGCGTTTTTATTTTCAAATGGGTCGGCTACTTTGAGTAATTCTCTTGCTTCCACTAAAATTTTACTCAATCGTTTTTCTTTTAATGAAAATAATTGATGTTCTATTCCTTTTTTTAAATGATGGATCTCTTGCGTAACAGTTACACCAAATTTTTCCCACTTATGACTTACAACTTCATTGATAGAGGCAATATCTATGGCTACTTTTGATATAGCTGGATTAGGATGATAAATAAATGTTTGTAGTGTAGGAATTTTACCTTCCTCTAATTGATGCTGAAACTCGTCTAACACCATTTGATAAATGGGATTTATGAAATGTAATTCATCTCTCCATAATTCAAATATTACATACTCGCATACTGTTAATTGAAATGATTGTTGAATTTGATCTGAATCTTCGGCTTCTATCTCCACCAATACATTACCATATTGCATCATCATACGCAACAACTCCCGCTCTTCGTTATCTAAAATGATATCTTGCGGTTTTTCTTCGGTAATTAACTGAGAGTTATCTAATTCTTCTGATTGTTGTTCCTTAGTATCTTTTGGTAATTGTTTATTGTTTTTTTTACGAATTAATTTATTAACCTCCGTTTGTAAAATCTGTTCGGAAATATCCATAATCTTTGAACATTCTTTTACATATACTGAACGATTGATAGCATCAGGAATTACCGAAATACTTTCAACAATATCTTTAATTAACTCAGCACGTTTTATTGGATCATTCTCAACCTCTTTATACAACAAATTTGTTTTAAATGAAATAAAATCTTTGCTGTTATTTTTTATAAAATTTATAAACTCTTCGGAAGTTACTTTTTTGCTATACGAATCCGGATCATCACCATCTGGAAAAAGCAAAACCCGCACATTCATTCCTTCCTCCAAAATTAAATCTATACCTCTGAAACTGGCTTTAATCCCAGCAAAATCGCCATCATACAAAATAGTAATGTTTTTTGTGAAGCGATGTATCAATTTAATTTGCTCTACTGTGAGAGATGTACCCGATGATGCCACTACATTTTCAACTCCTGCCTGATGCATTGAAATAACATCAGTGTAACCTTCTACTAAATAACAATTATCATCTTGTATGATTTGTTTTTTAGCTTGAAACAATCCGTACAAAGTTTTACTTTTATCGTAAATCTCAGTTTGAGGCGAATTAATATACTTCGCTAATTTTTTATCATTAGTTAAAATCCTTCCTCCAAATCCAATAACTTTACCAGAAATATTATGTATTGGGAACATCACTCTCCCAGTATATCTATCAAAAATATCTTGAATGGTAATTGGATTTCCTTCTACATAATTATTAGATAAGATAGACATACCCGTTTTAACTAAATACTCTGGCTTAAATCCATTTTTTATAGCCGTTTCAGAAAATAGTTTACGTTCTTCACTACTATAACCTAATTGAAATTTATCAATAATTTGCTGAGAAAATCCACGCTCCTTAAAATATCCCAAACCAATAGAGCGTCCTAAATCATCATTTAATAACAAATCGGTAAAATATTTTTGTGCATATTGCATCACAATGTGTAAACTTTCACGCTCGTTTTGTTGAGCTTTTTCCTCAACTGAAATTTCTTTCTCAATAACTTCAATACCATATTTATTGGCTAAATATTTTAAAGCCTCAGGATATGAAAGGCTTTCGTGATCCATAATAAAATTAACAGAAGTACCAGATTTGCCACAGCCAAAACATTTGTAAATACCTTTGGCCGGAGAAACCGTGAAAGAAGGCGTTTTTTCGCCATGAAAAGGGCACAAACCCAATAAATTAGCACCTCTTTTTCTAAGTGTTATAAAATCTCCAATGACATCCTCCACCCTGGAAACTTCAATAATCTTATCTATGGTATCTTTTGGAATCAAAATTTATGGAAAAGTGGGAAGTAAATATAAGTAAATTTTCTATACGTATATGATAAAGTAAGTTTTGCCGAAAATTTCAAAATAGGAATATAATTTAACGAATAATATTCGTCCATTTTAAGGAATTTTTTTGTAATTTTGTCCGAAACTTAGTTCCATAATCAGATAATTTAAAACTATACCTGAAAATGGAACTTTTTAATTTTTAATATTTTATGAAAAAAATCTACTTTAATTTTAAACCATTTTTAGTTAGCCTATTATTGTTATTAAGTTTAACTTATCAAGCGCAAATTAACGTTATATTAGGTCCTGGAACATCTGCTCATAGCACTACTTCTCCTGGTCCAATTAACGAATTTTATAGAAGCTTACATGCTCAAACTGTATATACTGCTGCAGAGTTAAATGCTGCTGGCGTGTTTGGTGGAACCATTACTAAATTAGGTTGGTATGTTGTATCGGGTGTTACAAATCCACTACCTAATTATAGTATTAAACTAAAACATACTACCGCTACAAATGCAACTACTTATGATGCAACTGGTTTAACTCAATATTACATTAACCCAAGTTATAACCCAGTGGCTGGTGGTTTTGATATGTTAACACTTTCAACTCCATTTATGTGGAATGGTGTGGATAATATCTTACTAGACGTGTGTTTTGATCAAGTTTCGGCTTATACCTCTACGGGTGTTGTAAGAACATATAGTACAAGCGTACCAAATGGGTATATTAGTGTTAGATCTGATACATCACCACAATGTGGTGTAGCTTGTTCATCAATTTTAACAACTAAACCGCAAATACAGTTTGAGTTTTTACCTCCTTCTCCGTTCGATTTAGGTATTAGTGCATTTGTAACGCCTTTAACCAGTAAAAAATGTTTTGGAAATGACACAATCATTGCACGTTTAAAAAACTATGGTTCGGCTACAGCTGATTTTGCAACTAACCCAACAACAATTACAGTGAATACTACAGGTCCAAATCCTAGTACATACACATTAGCGGTAACAAGTGGTAGTTTAGCAAGTACAGCTACTCAAGATTTTACTTTATCTACCAACTTTAACCTATCAACCTTAGGTACCTATAAATTAAAGGGCTTTACAACAGCTGCTGGAGATGGTACTGCTCTTAACGATACTACTAATCTTACTATCAATCGCTCTCCAATATTTACAACGAGTATATTACCAAACGATACAGTTTGTTTGGGTGTCCCCGTACAATTAAATGCTAATTATAGTTCCATTAAACAAATTGGAGCAGGCACAATACAAAACACATCAACATCATACCCTACACCTTATGGTAATTTTTATGAAGGTGCAAGGCATCAGTTCTTATATCTTGCATCTGAGTTAACAGCTGCTGGAGTAGTTGCCGGAAATATCACCTCTATTTCTTTTAACGCAACCAACTTAAATAGTTCAGGACCATACTTAAACTACAAGTTAGCAATTGCTACTACAACTCTAACAAATATTACAGCCTTTCAAACAACAGGTTTTACAACATATTTCAACTCTCCTAGCTATTCGGTAGTATTAGGTACAAACACACACACCTTGTCAACTCCTTTTGTATGGGATGGTGTTTCTAATATCATTATTGAAACATGTTTCGATAATACCTCATCTGGTTATACAGATAATATTTCTGTAGCTCAATCTACTACACCTTTCACGTCTTCTGTTTGGAGAAATGAAGATAGTAACCCGGCAGTTTGTACTTCAATAGTTACATCAGGTAGTATGGCGCAACGTCCAAATACTGGCTTTGGTCAAATATCAAATATTACCTACTCATGGTCGCCAGCAAGTGAATTATCTGCTAGCAATATTGCAAACCCAATTGCTAATGTGAGTGGTACTAAAACATATACTGTAACTGGAGATTTATCTGGTTGCATAACTTATGATACATTAAGAATTGTTATCAAAACTACTCCTACCCCAAATCTTGGAAATGACACCACTTTCTGTTCATTACCAGTTATTATTAATGCCAATACTGCTGCTAATACATATCAATGGAGTAACGGTTCTGTAGGTTCAAGTATTAATGTTACAAATCCAGGACAATATTGGGTGAAAGCAACCAACGCTAACGGTTGTAGTTTATCTGATAGTATTACTATTGGATTAGGAGCCTTCCCTATTGTTACTTTAGGTTCTGATACAACTTTCTGTCAAGGCGGTTCAATAACTTTATATGCTGGCTTTGGAGCTGGTAATACCTATCAATGGAGTACTGGTGCAACTACTCCTACATTAAATGTTAATACAGTTGGAACATACTCTGTAGTTGTTACTAATACTACAGGTTGTGTAAGTTCTGATACCATTAATGTTGGTGTTAGTTCATTACCAAATGTAACATTAAACTTCTTAAATCCATACACATATTGCGTAAGCGATGACTTTAACCGTTCACTTACCGAAGGAACACCATCTGGTGGAACATATATTGGAGCTGGAGTTACAGGTTCTAACTTTAACCCTAAACAAGCTGGACAAGGTACTCATATTATTATGTACAGTTATACCTCTCCTGGAGGATGTTCAAATATCGCAAGAGATACTATATATGTTAATGCCTGTGTAGGTGTTGAAGAATTAACTGACAACATGAGTGTAAATGTGTATCCAAATCCTTCAACAGGTAAATTTACATTTGAATTAAACACAAACATTGATGTAACAGGAAAATTAAATGTATTAACTGTTGATGGACGCATAGTGTACACAACAAGGATTGAAGGTACAGGTTTAATCTCAACTGAAGTTAACATCTCGAATTTAGCTTCAGGTATTTATTACTTAAAATTTGAGAGTAAAGATGCTTTAAAAACTTATAAGCTTTTAAAACAATAAAAAATCAGTATATCAGATAAACGCCTCAAAAAATTTGAGGCGTTTTTTTTGCTATTTATCTAAAATTAATTTTCTTTGCAAAGCATTATGCAAAACACAACTTACATAAAATCAAAATGTAAACGTAAGGCTCGCCCGAGCCATGCATAATATCGTGTGCTACTATCATAGTATGATACCCACACAACCAATCAAAGTTAATTTACCAATTGAATACGAGGCTCAAAAAAAGAGCAATATAAAAAATCACTAATAACCTTTTAAATAACTATGTATATTTTAAAATTTGGAGGCACAAGCGTAGGTTCAGCAGAACGAATGAAAGCGCTTGTTCATTTAATCTCATCTCCCGAAGAAAAAATTGTTGTACTATCTGCTATGAGTGGTACTACAAATGCATTGGTAGAAATTTGCAATAATTTATATAATAAAGAAAGTCATAAAGCTACCGAACTCATCCATCAACTAGAAAAAAAATATTTACAAGAGATTGAACTTTTGTATAGTAAACCAGAGTTTAAAACAAAGAGTCAAGATTTAATTACAAACCATTTTAATTACCTGCGTAGTTTTACATTAGATATGTTTACTCAGAATGAAGAAAAAGCCATTCTAGCGCAAGGAGAACTACTAAGTACAGCTATGTTTCATTTTTATTTGCAAGAAATAGGCATTGCTTCTGTTTTATTACCAGCGCTTAATTTCATGCGTATTGACGAAAATGATGAACCGCAACTTGATTATATTGAAAAACATTTAAAAGAAGAACTGGAAAAATACCCCAATCAAAAATTATTTATAACACAGGGTTACATTTGTAGGAATATCTTTGGAGAAATTGATAATCTAAAACGTGGTGGAAGTGATTACACAGCTTCTATCATAGGTGCCGCCATTAAAGCTAAGGAAATTCAAATATGGACTGATATTGATGGCATGCATAATAACGATCCACGCATTGTATCAAAAACACATCCCATACATGAATTAAGTTTTGATGAAGCAGCAGAGTTAGCCTATTTTGGTGCCAAAATATTACATCCAACTTGCATTTTACCTGCTCAAAAAAGAAACATTCCTGTATTGTTAAAGAACACCATGCAACCTGAGGCTTTAGGAACTAAAATTTCTAATATAAATACCGAAGAAGGTATTAGGGCAATAGCTGCTAAAGATGGGATTTGTGCTATTAATATAAAAAGTGCACGGATGCTACTGGCACACGGTTTTTTAAGAGCCGTTTTCGAAATTTTTGAACGTTATAAAACTTCAATTGATATGATCACTACTTCAGAAATTGCAGTATCCTTAACTATTGATAATATAACTCATCTAAATGACATAGTAACAGAACTTGAAGTTTTCTCAAATGTAGAAGTAGAGTTAAATCAAAGTATTATAAGTATAGTTGGCAACTTACCAAAAAACAAATCAGGCTATGGATTTAAAATATTAGAATCACTAAAAGAAATACCTTTGCGTATGGTATCATACGGGGGCAGTTCTAATAATGTGAGTGTGTTAGTAAGCAGTGAGTATAAGAAGGAAGCCTTAACAGCTTTAAACAAAGGGTTATTTGGTTATTAAAATTACAACTATGTTTTCAGAAAATACAATTAAACAGTTGGTAAACTATAAAACACCGTTTTATTATTACGATTTACAGTTGCTTCATAACACCTTAGATGAAGTAGTTAAGCAAAGCCAAAAATACAACTACCATGTTCATTATGCATTTAAAGCTAATACAAATAAAAAGATAATTGAACTTATTTGTAATAAAGGTCTTGGAGCTGATTGTGTGAGTGGCAATGAAGTAAAACACGCCATTGAAAATGGATTTGTATCACAAAAAATTGTTTTTGCAGGTGTAGGAAAAAATGATGATGAAATTAACTACGCCTTATCGCAAAACATATTTTGTTTTAACTGCGAGAGTATTCACGAATTACAAATCATAAATGAATTAGCTATTAAACAAAACAAAGTTGCCTCAATTGCACTACGTATCAATCCTAATGTAGATGCTCACACACACCAATATATCACAACTGGGCTTGAAGAAAATAAATTTGGAATCAATCCGTATGAATTTGACACAGTAATTAATTTGATAAAACAATTATCAAATATTCAGCTAATAGGTTTACATTTTCATATTGGATCTCAAATTACAGATCTTGTTCCATTTAAAAATTTGTGTCTTAAGGTGAACCAAATAAATCACTATTTTTTAAATAAAGGTTTTGATATAGCAGTTATTAATGTTGGTGGTGGCATTGGTATTAATTATAAGGAACCTGATAAGGAATCGATTATTGATTTTTCTGCTTATTTTAAAGTGTTTAATGATTTTATCGAATTAAGACCTCATCAAGAATTACATTTTGAATTAGGGCGTTCGATTGTAGCTCAATGTGGCTCTCTTATCAGTAAGGTACTGTATATAAAAAATGGTATTAATACTAATTTTGCTATTCTTGATGCAGGCATGACAGAATTAATTCGTCCTGCTTTGTATCAAGCATTTCATAAAATAGAAAACTTAACAGCAAAACTCCATCATTTACCTTTAAACAAGAAATATGATGTAGTAGGGCCAATTTGTGAAAGTAGCGATTGTTTTGGAAAAGCAGTAGAGTTGCCTGAAACAAAACGTGGTGATTTAATAGCAATTAGAAGCGCGGGGGCTTATGGCGAAGTAATGAGTAGTCGTTATAATTTAAGAGATGAAACAAAAAGTTATTATAGCGAGTAATGCATGATTATGTTTTTTGTTTTTTCTTTTTAGCTGCAGGAAACAAAATATTGTTTAATATTAATCGATAGCCTGGTGAATTTGGATGAAGGCTTAAATCTGTAGGAGGATCTTCTACCTTGTGCATATAGTCTTCAGGATCGTGCCCTCCATAAAAAGTCCATGTGCCTTTACCGTAATCTCCGTGTATATATCGTGCTTCGTTAAATGCTTTAGATTCGCCCATAACCAATACGTTCTTCTTAATAAACTGTTTTGAATAAGCGGTTGTTTGACCATAAAAACCCTGAATGGTTTGCTGATGATTTTGACATAACATAGTTGGAACTGGATCCCACTTAGCCGAAAATTCAAACAAGGTAAATAAATCATTTTCTTTATTCACGCCATATTGCATTCGTGTACTCGTTGCATCAATGTTAGAAAATTCGTATTCATATGGATTCGTACTTAATTGATAATTCTCAAAGGCGTAACCTTTTCCAAAATCAATTTTTTTATTCATAGCTGGATCGGCTGGATCATGATCAAACATCGATTCACAAATATCAACTCCTTCAGATGCCAGTGCTATATCATAACTATCAGTGGCACTACACATCGCAAACAAGAAACCACCACCAAACACAAAATCATTTATCTTTTTAGCAACTGCTAATTTCAGTTGAGATACTTTTGAGAAACCTAATTTTTTAGCCATCTCTTCGTTTGATTTTACCTCAGCCTGATACCAAGCTGCATTGCGATAGGCTGCATAAAAGCGTCCATATTGTCCTGTAAAATCTTCGTGATGTAAATGTAACCAATCGTATTCTTTTAGTTTATCCATGATTAATTCTTCATCATACACCACATCATACGGTATTTCTGCATATTTTAAAACCAATGTTACAGCATCATCCCAAGGCTGTTTGGTTTTTGGTGAATACACTGCAATTCTTGGTGCTTTCTCCAATTTTATAGCATCTTGGTTTATGGCAGGATTAGCAATATCTGCTAAAATACCATTTGCCTGTGCATCAGAAATTAATTCAAAACTTACTCCTCTAGTTTTACATTCTGTGGATACTTGAGGTGAATTAGGAATTAAAAAACTTCCTCCTCTATAATTAACTAACCATTGAATTTCCAACTCTCCTTTTAAACTCCAATACGCAATGCCATAAGCTTTTAAATGATTTTTTTGTGTTTCATCCATTGGTATTAATAAATAAGCACCGTAACCCTTTACAAAAATTATAAAGAAAAAAAGTATAGAAAAAAGGCGTTTCATAGATGTCCTAAGATACTAAAATACCTAAACAATATGACGTTAATTGCTGTTAAAATTAACCATGATAAACTCTTGAGAAAACAATTAATCCATCCTTAATCTGTAATACTTCGCCCACATTCAAATCTTCATCATTATTTACATGGCGTATATATTCCATAAACACTTGTTCTTCATCTATAGTTAATTTAATAAGCTCATATCTTAAAGTCGGGAGTCTATCAAAAGCATCTTGCCACCATTCTCTGAGCGCAGCTTTCCCTTTAATTAAACCCTTTGTTTCAGGCTTTCTAATTTTTAACTTAGGGCTATAATGTTGAGCATTATCATTATAGAGTGATAATAATTTTTCTAGGTTATGTTCATTAAATGCCTCAAACCATTTTAAGGCAATCTGTTTATTTTGTTGTGAAGTTGTCATAATTATTATGGATCAAATGTAATTATTTAATGAAAGGTATTTATATTTATAAGCAATATGGGATATAAAAGTTTAAGAGCTTGCTTGAAAGATTTGGAAAAAAACCATCATTTGGTTCGAATTAAGGAAGAGGTAGATCCAAATTTAGAGATGGCTGCCATACATTTAAGAGTACATGAAATGGCTGGGCCAGCTTTATTATTCGAAAATGTAAAAGGAACCAGCTTTCAGTGTGCCTCCAATATTTATGGAACTCTCGAACGTAGTAAGTTTATTTTCAGAGATACCTTTTCTACAATTCAAACCTTAATTGATATTAAAAATAATCCCATAAAGGCTATTAAAAATCCTTTTCAATATTTAGATGTTTCTTTAACTGCTTTATCTGCTCTACCACTAAAAAATCCACTTTCTAAACCTGTTCTATTTAAAGAAACAAGTATTGATAAATTACCTTTGATAAAACATTGGCCAAAGGATGGTGGTGCATTTGTTACCTTACCACAAGTGTATAGCGAAGATATTGAAAAACCTGGCATAATGAATGCCAATTTAGGAATGTATCGCATTCAATTAAACGGAAATGATTATATCTTAAATAAAGAAATAGGATTACATTATCAATTACATCGAGGTATTGGAGTTCATCAATCAAAAGCAAATAAGAAAGGAAAACCATTAAAAGTGTCTATCTTTATTGGTGGGCCACCAAGCCATGCCGTTGCTGCTGTTATGCCACTACCCGAAGGATTAAGCGAAATGACATTTGCAGGTGCATTGGCAAACAGAAGATTTAGATATACATATAAAGATGGTTTTTGTATTAGCACTGATGCTGATTTTGTTATTACAGGTGAAGTTTTTCCGAACGAAAATAAGCCCGAAGGCCCTTTTGGAGATCATCTTGGATATTATAGTTTAACGCATGATTTCCCTGTAATGAAGGTACATAAGGTATATCATCGTGAAGATGCTATTTGGCCTTTTACAGTAGTTGGAAGACCCCCACAAGAAGATACAAGTTTTGGTCAAATTATACATGAGCTAACAGGAAATGCCATTAAACACGAATTACCAGGTGTAAAAGAAGTTCATGCCGTAGATGCTGCTGGTGTGCATCCATTACTTTTAGCAATAGGTAGCGAACGTTACACGCCTTATAACCAAACAAAACAGCCTTCTGAAATATTAACTATTGCCAATCATATTCTCGGAAAAGGTCAATTAAGCCTTGCTAAATATTTATTTATTACAGCCGAAGATGAACAAAAGCTAAGCACACATAACATTGAAGAGTTTTATCAATATATATTAGAACGCATTAATCTTAAACGTGATTTACATTTTTATACTCATACAAGCATTGATACCTTAGATTATAGCGGAACAGAACTAAACAGTGGTAGTAAATTAGTAGTGGCAGCTTATGGCTCAAAATGTCGAAATTTAGCAACTCAAATTGCGTCAAGTTTGAATGACCTAAAAACATTTTACAACCCACAAACAGTATTCCCGGGTGTATTGATATTACAAGGAAATTTATTTACTACCTATCAAATTGCACAAAAAGAGTTTGAAGCATTCAATGATGAGCTAAAAGCAAAACAAATAGATTTGACAGGATTTCCTCTTATTGTTGTAGTAGATGATGCTAGCTTTGTTGCAGCCAATCTTAAAAATTGGTTATGGGTTACATTCACACGTTCTAATCCAAGTCATGATGTGTATGGTGTAAATTCATTTATAGCATATAAACACTTTGGTTGCGATAATTTAATAATTGATGCTCGCATAAAACCTCATCACGCACCCGTTTTAGAGAAAGATATCTCCATTGAAAAAAAGGTTGATAAACTTTTTGAAAAAGGAGGCAGTTTGTATGGGTTGAAATAATAAAGAAATTCTTAAATTTTTACACCAATAACTAGCATGTCATCTACTTGCTCTAAATTTCCACGCCACTCCTCGATAGTTTGATTCAGAATGGTTTTTTGTTTTTCTATTGGTTGATTACTTACTTCCAATAATAATTGACGGAAATTACCTGCCATAAATTTTCTACCTTTAGGTCCGCCAAACTGGTCAGCATATCCATCAGAGAATATATAAACCAAGTCATCTTTTTGTAATTGTATTGTATGATTAGTGAAATTTTGTTTTTCACCTACATACATTCCTACTGGAAATTTATCAGCTTTATACTGAATTAACTCACCATTTCTAATAATATATAGCGGATTAAATGCGCCTGCATATTGCATTTCTAATGTCTTATAGTTAATTGCACAAAAAGACATATCCATACCATCTTTAGTTTTTGAATGATCGCTTCCTTTATTATTTGTATGCAATGTATTAGCAACACCATCATTCATACTATCCATTATTAATGCTGGATTTACTTGATGTGTGTTTTTAAGAATATCTTTTAATAAATTATATCCCACAATACTCATAAATGCGCCAGGAACTCCATGCCCAGTACAATCAACAGCTGCAAAGCAACTCCAATCTTCTTTTTTATCAACCCAATAAAAATCACCACTTACAATATCTTTTGGTTTATATAATACAAACGATTGTGGTAAAACTTGTTTTACGAATGAATTAGGTGGTAAAATTGCCTCTTGTATTCGTTTAGCGTAATGAATACTATCAGTAACTTGTTTGAAAAGAATTTCTAATTCTTTTGTTTTTACCTCAATTTCTTCTTTTTGCCTAACAACTTCCTCAGTTCTCTCAATTACTTTTTGCTCTAATACTCTTTCATTTTCCGATAAACTATCGCGCATTTTTAAGAGTGCATGACCAAGACTATCATCTTTACTTAGAGGTCGGTAATAAGCTTCAAAGTTTCCAGTTCCTGTTTGTTTGGCAAACTCCGTTGTGCTCTCCATTGATTCTACTAAACTATTCAGTGCCGTTCCCATTTCACCAATCTCATCCGTACGATAACTGATTCTTTCTTTTGGTAAAATACCCAAGCCCATTGATAATAACATTTTTTTAAGTTGCTGTATAGGTTTAGTAATTGAGCGAGTAGTAAATACAGCAATTAAAATTCCACCAACAAATAAACCTATCCCTAATAGTTTTACTAATCGATCTAAAAAATTAAAAGATTGGAACATTTGAGTAGTTGTTTCCTCGGCTGCGGTCTGCTTTTGTGAAATTAACTCATTTAACTGAGTATAAAGCATTTTAATTTTTTCTTGACTATCTTCAAATGGACCTGTTACAGTAAACTTAATGGCTGGATCTTGGTAACTCTCCCATGAATTGAGTGGCGACATGATCTCTTCTTGATATAAATAAAATAACTCGTCACTAAATTTCACGATAGATTTATACTTTAGCTTCTCTTCCTCTGGCCAATCTTTAGCCAATTCATTAACTTTATTTTTTAGTTGAGGATACTCTTTATTAATTAAAACCCTTAACTCTGTTTTAGAAATGTCATCATTAGTAGATTGAAAAAGATACCATTTTGTAATTAAAGTTTGAGACTTCTGTAGTAAATAATTAAATTCTTTTAATGAAGACACAGATGGTGTTACTTGACCAACAACCGAATCAGTTTGGCTTTTACTTTTTGTAACAATAATGATAGTTGCAATAAAAGCAATAAGAGTTAAGAACAACAAAGCACCAAAACCAGTTCCTATTTTTCTACCAATAGTAAATCGAAATGCCATAGTGAAGTGTTACTTACTTATTTTTGTTTTTGAATTTCCTCTTTTTTTTGCTTAAACTCATTTGCTTTTGCCTCATCTAATAAGGCATTATAAATACCTTCTAATCCTTCCAAGGCTTTACTTTCTTTAGGATTTAATTCATACACCTTTATCATAAAAGGTAATGATTGCTTAAATAATTTCTTAGCATTTTCTTGAATAACATCTAATTGAGATAAATCTATATCATAATCCATCATACGCATTAACGTGGCACCTTGGTTATAATATAAGACACCTAAATTCATATTTGCGCTAATATTTTTAGGATCAAGTTCTAATACCTTTAATAAGGCAGCTTTAGCTACATCGCCATATCTTTGATTAAAGTTATTTTTAATATACAACTCGGCAAACATACTTCCTTTAGCTGTATAATAAGCAATATCTTTTTCTTTAAAATCAAACTCCGGACTATAGATAGCATAGTATTTTTTATATTTAAAGTAATTGGTATCTGCTTTTACATCGTTCAATGAATCCTTTAATAAAATTGTTGCAAGTTTGTAATACGAAGAAGACGCACTCTTAATAAAAGCCATATTATTTTCATAATATTCTTTTTTAGCATCCAATTTAATTGACTTTTGAACAGACACCATGGCTGTATCCAACAAATATGTTTTAGCTTGAGTAGGTAAGTTTATTTGTTTAAATGTTTGGATATAAGCAAAACTACGAATATGCCACACTGCTGGATCGTCTTTTGTTTCTGAATGAAGTACCGTCTTATCAATAATATAAATTGCTTGCTCGTATTTCTTTTCTTGACATAACTTCTGAGCCTCCATTAACAAATCATTCTGCGCATAGAAATTATGAGCAATACATATCAATAAGAAACCTACACAGTTTCTGATGTAATGATATGAATTTGAACTTGTTATCACGTTATACAAATTTAATTATTAATTTAATCAACCACAATAGCTAAACCATTTAACCCTTCACCTGTAATCAATCCCGCTTTTTTGGCGTTATTTTGGCTATATTCAAATCGTTGCTTATTTTCTTCTACTACAAAGTTTATTACTGCACCTGCCTTGGCAAGTCCTGGTTTTTCTGTTACTATTAATGAGCCTTTACCTTTTAGTTTATTAATTGCATCTTTTAAAACATCTGATTCTGAACCCAAAATGAATAAAATTTGTGGGGGATCGGTTGCATAACTACTTGAGTTCTTTACTTCAATTTTTTGTGCTCCCACTTGCTTAGTAGAAGCCATTTTATTGAGTTCTACATTTAATGATGAATTACTACCTACAATTTGAATTACAAAATTGCCAGTTCGCATTTTTTCTGGCCATTTAAAATATTTAGTAAAATTATATAAGAATACAGCTTTAACTTTAGCATTTGTATCATAGTTATTTTGCTGTTGGAAGCTCAAACTTGAAAATGCTAAAATTATTAATAAGCTATATTGAACTATTTTTCTCAATTATCACACTCCTATTATCAAATAGTTTGCCGTAATAGGGTAACTGACAAATTTAAGATTAACAAAGAACTAAACAAAGGATTTTTTAACATTTAATAATCTATTAAAATCAATAATTTTACCTTAACAAATTCGGGTGATTTATAACGAAAAATACAATCAATCAACTGACAATGAACTAATTACACTTTACAAAAGTAGTAACGAAAGTTTATTTTTAGGTATTTTATATAAAAGATATGCGCATTTGGTTCTTGGTTTGTGTTTTAAATACCTAAAAAATGAAGACGAATCAAAAGATGCCGTAATGCAAATATTCGAGAAATTACTCATTGATTTAAAAAGATTCGAGATTCAATATTTTAAAAGTTGGCTTTATACATATTCTAAAAATCATTGCTTATTATCATTAAGAAACAAGCAAAGTAAATTGAGAAAAGATATTGACTTGAAAAATAATGCTTCTTTATTTATGGAAACTGAGGTTATGACGCATCTTAATGAAGCAAATCAAAAAGAAAGTACATATATATTACTCGAAAATGCCATTAATGAATTAAACGAAGGACAAAAAAAGTGCATCCATTTATTTTATTTTAAAGAAAAAACATATCAAGAAATTTCTGATTTAACAGGATATAGCTTAAATGAGGTAAAAAGTTTTATTCAGAATGGAAAACGTAACTTAAAGATAAAACTAGAAAACAAAGGTGAATAAACCAACAAAACATAATTATTTAGATAAGGATAAATTCTTTCATTTACTTGAGAATTACTCAAACGATGTAAAGAATAATGATGCTATTGATGAATTTGAGAAAGAAGCTTTGGAAGGATTTAACTCAAACACTTCTTTAAATAAGGCTAAAGAACTCAGTAATGAAATTGACTTTGCCATCCAATCTAAAATTAATAATCATAAAAAACAGCAAAGTAATAAATTCATTTGGATTGGCGCTGCTGCTACATTAGCGTTACTTGTTACATTTAGCTACATACTTTTAATTAAAAACAACACTAAGCAAAATATTGCCATCAATACCCCACCAACTGAAGTTAAATTGAATGAAAAACATTTGATTGAGAATTCCTTACCTGCAATTTCAAATGAACAAACTAAATCTTCTACTGCTGAAGCAAATAGTGGAATAGAATTAATTAAAACTAATCAGGCAATTACGAATTTAAAAGACCAAAAACTATTAGAAAAAGGAGATGCTGATAAAAGACCACTTCAAGACAAATTACAATCATCCAATTCTATCACAAGTACTTCCGACCATGACGAAGCAACTATTCCTACTGAGGTATATGCTATTGAATCGGATCCGCAAAGTATTGCTGGTAATATAGATTACGAAAAATTATCAGAAGAAAGAATTGAAACTGCGAAATCTAATAAAAATATTGAAGCTAAAAGTAAAAAAGAAACACCACCTTTAGCACAAAGTATCCCCTCTGTACCAGAGGCACACTACCAAGGAGGCGAAAAAGCGATTGTTCAATTTATACTTAACTATTTTAAAAATCATTATCCTCACATCACACCACAACAAGATTTTATTTTAGAAGCCAAGGTACTTGCAAATGGAACTCTAAATGTAAAATCCATTAAGTCTATATCATCAGATGACAACTGTAAATGTATTAACGAACTAACAGAAGCGCTCAATTCTATGACGGGTTGGAATCCTGCCACAAAAAACGGAACCCCTCAGAGTTCCGTTATTAAAATAGTATTAAAGTTTTAATATCAACTACCGCAATTAATTTTAGAATCTGCAGTAATAACTACTTTTCTTATTCTCTTTATTGTAATATTTCCAGATATAATTCCACCAGAATTACCTCCAGAACCGCCTACATCTCCTACAATAAAACTATCTGCTTTATTAATAACTATTTCTCCTCTTACAACACCTCCATTTTTAACTTTAAGGGTGCTAGCATTATTAATAACAATTTGACCTTTTACAACTCCTCCATTTCTTACTACAAGTGCACCTTCTTTATCTACCACAATTCCTCCATTTGATTCTCCAGTACCTTGTATAATTAAACATCCACTATTAATTTTTATTTCGCCATTTACCTTTCCTCCGTTTTTAATTTTCACAGTCTCACCTACATTCACTGTTACAGGCGTATCTATAGTAGTAGTAATTTCTCTTTCAGTAGGTGTGTAAGGCTTCAAATTAGATGCAACTGGATTTTTATCCGAATAATCTATGTCGTAAGTGCAAGGATCACCAACTTTCAGCCCAGTGTTTGGGAAATTTGTATCATTAAATGGATAAACAATTGAAGTTTCATCTTCTTTAATTGTACCGCTAATGTTATCTGTATTTATTGATTCTACTTTACCTAATGCCATAATTTTATTTTTTAAAGTTAATATATACAATAATAAATATTTTTTTTGAATAAAAAAATTGTATATTTATCCTATATGAATTCACTTAGAATCACACTTGTACTTTTATTCGGGTTTAATTTTTTGTATTCTCAAAACTCCACCAATTTTGAAGATTCTTTGAAAATTTTACCGACAGACTCCTTGAAAATAAATTTTATTATAAAGCGAACTATTGAGCCTTTAGAGAATGAAAATAAATACGAAATAGCTATAAGCGAATTACAAAAGGCTAAGCAATTTATAAATAATAATAAAAGTAATGAATTAAAAATTGACTCTAAACATATTGAGTTATTAATTGCTCAAGAATCATACGAAGAAGCGAGTAAATTTATAGAAGTATTTGAGCAAAAATCTAAAAACACATCCTATTTTTATTATCAAGGACTAGCACAAAGGTACAAAGCCTTAATTCAATTATATTCTGGTAATCTAGAACAAAGCTCGAAATTGTTTTTTAAAGCGTTAGAAAAGTTTAAGCTCACAAAATCTCCTACTGCCTTAGACTTAGGATATGGAGATATAGCTGTAATAGGATACTATAGTGAGAATTTTAAACAAGCTATTGAATATTGGAAAAAATGCATAAAGATTGAACAAGAATTAGGTTTAAAATCAAGGATGTTGAACAATTTATCAAACCTAGGAGTTGCATTATTAGAAATAGGAGAAGTAAAAGAAGCCGAAGAAAATCTACTACAAGCACTTAATATTGCAAATGAACTAAATGACGAATCATTAAAAGCAGGAATTTACACAAACTTAACCAAATTGGAGTACAGTAAAAAGAATTTTAAAAAAGCTATTGAATATAACAACTTAGCAGCTCAGTATTACGAGTCAGTAAAGAAATATTCTTCCTTAGCCAACATTTACTCCAATGGAGCTGAATTAGCAAGAACAGGTAAAGAATATAAAACGGCCTTAGAATACATAAATAAAGCATTTGAAGTTATGAAATTAACCGAAAACAGAACAAATTTGTATTCATTATACTTCAATAAAGCAGCCATTCAGTTTGATTTAAAAGAATACAAAGATGCTTACCAAAATTTGTTAATGTATATTGGGGAGAAAGATAGTATTGTAAATGCCGAGAATCAAAAAAACATTACTGAATTAGAAAAGAAGTATCAGTTAAAAGAACAGAAAAGAGAAAATGCCTTATTAAATGAGCAAGTAAAAACACAAGTGATTTCTAACAGTAGAATGAAAATTACAATTGGCTTAATTAGTGTGATTGTCATCATTCTATCTGTTACAGCTATTTGGATGGTTAAACAAAATAGAGCAAAAAATTTAATTAATGCTCAATTATCAGAGAAAAATAATATTATCAATCTTCAAAAAAGTATTGTTGAAGACCAACATCGAGACATTACAGATAGTATAAAATATGCCAAGCGCATTCAAGAAGCTATCCTACCCCCATATAATTTATGGCAAAAAATTTTACCGAGTTCATTTATCTTTCATCTCCCAAAAGATGTATTAAGTGGTGATTTTTACTGGATTGAAGAAACGAAAGATTACATATATGTAGCTGCAGCCGATTGTACAGGGCATGGTGTGCCAGGCGCATTAATTTCTATTGTAAATTTTAATTTATTAAATAAAGCAGTTTTAGAAAAAAACCTTGTAACACCTGCCGAAATTTTAGATGCTGTGAATAGCTGGTTAACTGAGAGTTTACACCAAACTTATGGAGAAAGTACAGTAAGAGATGGTATGGATATCACGCTCATAGCCATTCATAAACACAGCAATGAGATATTGTTTGCAGGAGCTAATAACTCCATTTATGTTGTTTCTAATAATGAGTTGGAAGTGATTAAAGGAGATAAATTCCCAGTGGGTGCTTTTATTGAGGATAAAATTCAACATTTTAGTTTAAAGAAATTTACAGTAAACAAAGGCGATTGTATTTATTTATTCTCTGATGGTTATGCCGACCAATTTGGCGGACCTGATGGAAAAAAATATAAATATCAAGCATTTCAAAAGAAATTAAACTCAATATCTAATTTAGATATTTCTAATCAACTGTTAAGCATGAAACAAGATTTCGTGCAATGGCAAGGTACACATGAGCAAGTAGATGATGTATTACTAATAGGAATTAAGATTAGTTAAATGTTTCTCTGAGGCGGTTGCCAGGCACTTTCTTGGTTTGCAAATTGATATTTAAAATATCCTAATAAAAGTGCAAAATTCATCAATATAAAATGGCCTAAAGCATTTATAATTGGAATTTTAAGTTTAATTTTTTCGAGTATAATGGTAAGTAATGGGAGTAATATCAGTAAAGCGTAGGTGTATGTTATCCAATTAAAAAAGTTAATTTTAAAAGATAAAGCAAGTGCGCTCACGAATGAAATAATAAACATAAAAGGAGTTATCCAACGTAATACCTTGTGTGAAAAAAAGGCAAATCCAAAACCTTTATATATTGGAAATAACAAGTGTTTATAGTAGTTTAAATTTCTAAAATTACCCAACGAAATACGAATTTTTCTTTTAAATTCAATCAATGGTGCGTCATTTACATCTTCATAACAAAGGGCTTGAGGTTCAAACATTACCTTACCACCCTTTGAAATAACATCTAATGTTATAAAAAAATCATCCATTAAAAAACCATCAGGTACTTTCACAAACCAATCGCGTTTAATTGCATAACAACCTCCTTCTACTCCTACACAAAAGTTATAGACTAAACTTTCATGA
The DNA here is from genome assembly GCA_020846025.1 of Bacteroidia bacterium. GTDB lineage: Bacteria > Bacteroidota > Bacteroidia > B-17B0 > Aurantibacillaceae > UBA4416. The sequence goes on from JADLER010000128.1 coordinate 93,241, forward strand.
TGTTTAAGTGAGTTCTCATAATTCATGTATAAAATTTCTTGCCCTGAGATGCCTAGATTTTTAGGTGAAAATTTATGAATGTTGCCACACACTAATTTAGCATCGTTGATTATTAAATCATACACCAATGCCTTGATGGTAGTGGGTTCAAAAAACACATTGGCATCAGTAAATACGATATGCTCCGTTTTTATTAAGTCAAATAACTCATTAATAATCTTTAATTTACCATTTCTATTATGTTTTTTTATGAGTGTAATGTTTGGGTGCTTAGCACAATATATTTCAATAATTTCATGCGTTTTATCGGTAGAGTTATCTGAACCAATAATTATTTTGAGTTTATCTTTTGGATAATCTGAATTGAAGATAGATTGAAGTTTTTTTTCTATTACTTTTTCTTCATTAAAAACCGAAAACACAAGCGTTACCTCTGGCCATTCCTTAATTAAATTATAATCATGCAGAATTGGTTTTACAAAAGTTGCTCTAATTTTAATAATTATCGGGTAAATCGCATAACTATAAATAGGTATAAAAACACTTACTACAAAAACTATCCATAAAGCGTAAATCATTGGTTAGTTAACGGAATAATCTTTCACAATATTGTATAATGTATCACGCTCCACTGGTGTGCGGCGTACTTGAGTAATTAGTTCTACCAACTGTTGAGTGGTAAGTTTAGGACTTTGTTCCTCAGCACCTGCCATACTGTATATTTTAGTGGTATCGTCAATAGTTCCATCTATATCATCTACTCCAAAGTTTAAAGATAATTGAGCCGTATTTCGTCCTATCATAGCCCAGTATGCTTTAATGTGATCAAAGTTATCTAAATATATTCGAGAGATAGCATAATTACGTAAATCTTCAATTACACTTACTTCAGGCACATGCGACATCTCATTATTCCCATTTCTAAACTTTAAAGGAATAAAAGCATTAAACCCATTCGTTTTATCTTGTAATTTTCTTAATCGTTCTAAATGATCAATGCGATGTTCGAAGGTTTCGATATGACCATATAGCATCGTAGCATTTGATTGCATCCCCATGTTGTGCCAAATTTCATGGATCTTAAGCCATTCTTCGGCACTGCATTTTCCACCAGCTATTTGATCTCGAATAGATTTATCAAATATTTCAGCACCTCCACCAGGCATTGAATCTAAACCAGCATCTTTTAAAATCTGCATCCCTTCTTCGTAAGTTACTTTAGCTTTTTTAAATATATAATGACACTCCACAGGGGTTAAAGCTTTTATATGCAATTCTGGGCGATGAGATTTAATTGATTTAAAAAGTGTGCTATAAAAATTTAAGTCTTGTTTAGGAATTACACCACCAGTAATATGCACCTCGGTTACATGTTGTCCATCGTACTTTTTAATAATTTCCATCATTTGATCAATACTCAATTCCCATCCCTCTTCTCTTTGCTTAATTAAGCGTGAGTAGGCACAAAACGAGCAAGTATAAACACAAATATTAGTGGGTTCTACATGAAAATTTCGATTAAAAAACACATAGTTTTTGTTCTTTTTTTCACGAACATAATTAGCTAATACGCCAAGATAGGAAAGTTCTCCTTTTTCAAATAAATAAACCCCTTCATCAAAAGAAATCCTTTCACCTTGAAAAACTTTTTCAGCAATTTTCTTAAGCTCAGTTGTTAATTGCGGTGAATTAAATAAAATATCTTGAATATTATTAACACTCATATAAAGCGATAAAGGTAATGCTTAAAAATAAAAAATCCCGCATAAGCGGGACTTTTTTAAGAATTGAAACCTTACAAATTATTTTGTAACCGTAAATTTACTAAACATCTTAGCGTTATCAGCCTTGATAGAATACATATACACACCTGCATTTAAGTTAGATGTATTTATTTTAATTGCATGATTTCCTGTTTCTAAAGTGTTTAAGTCTATTTTATTTACACGCTTACCAGTTACATCAAAAATTTCAATTTCAACTTTCGAAGCTTTATTTAAGCCAAAGTTTACTGTCATTTCATCACTTGCTGGATTAGGGAAAGCTGCAAATAATGTTAAATCTCCTTTAGAAATACTATTATTTACTCCAGTAGTGATATCTACTACAACAAAAATTAATAAATCTAAATTATCTCCTTGAAAGTCAGTTACAATTGAATTCCAACGGTTTCCACCTAATGCTGGTGCCGCAGATGCAGGCATAATGGTGTGATATTGCCAAGCTAAACTATCAGTAGAAGAACAACCAGCTACAGTTGATAAAATGGCTAATGTATCCATACTTGTACCTCCCATTGCAGGAGCTTCGGCTACTGCAAAAAAGTTACCAGTTACTGGAATTGGTGAAGTAAAAGTAAATACATCAGCGCCTGTAAATGAACTTAAAGATTTTGAGGCGGTTGTTCCCATTTGGGCATCAGGAGCCTTAGTAGTTGTATTCTCAGAATACACTTTTGCATTTACCATACCTGATCCATTAACTAAACCAGAATATACAATAATATCAGTTACATTAGCAGTCCCTGATACATTATATTTTTGTGCAAATAAACTTGTTACATCAGTAATTGTAGGAGTTCCTAGAGCACCAGCATATGCTGGGCCTAAATTATACGTAGCTTTATTTGTTCCAAAAGTATAACCCTCAGATACAACCGTAAAATTTGCATTTGCTTGTGTACCCCATGCGCTATAATACACAATATTTGCTGTGTTGGTAGCACAACCGCCTGAATTAAAAGTAGATGGCATTAATGTGGTAACTGCTGCTGCCTTTGACAAATCAGCACTTAACCAATTTACACTATTTACTGGATTTGGGGTTAGATTAATTTGAGGTTTGCTTAATTGCTGAGCAAAAGCACCCAAGAACATGGTAGATAAAACTACAGTTGAGTAAATTTTTTTCATGATTATTTATTTTAAAAGATTAAATTGATTTTCAAATATATGTTTTAATTTGTTTTAATTAACTTTTATACTTTTTATACAAAATCCTTCTTCGTCACTTTTATAGAAATTAAAACATAAATATTTAATTATCAATTACTTGTAAATAATATAAATTTATATCTCAATTTGTTTTAAATATCATTTTATTAATTTTTTAACATCAACATCGTTTTGAATTGATTTACATCATTTCAAAAATCAAGACGATTAAAATTATATTATCTATATTTGCTTCGCAATTTGGTTTTTAGATACAAGTTTTGTATCATGAAATTAAAAGGGAATCACGTGAAAATCGTGAACAGTGCCCGCTGCTGTAAGTCTTATAAAAAACATCTCTAAATTCTGCCACTGTTTAAAAACGGGAAGGCTTAGAGAAAAAGACAAGTCAGAAGACCTACCAAACTGCATGTTGTTGAGCTTTCGGGAAAAAAAGCTATCAAAAACAGGTTAGTACCTACACCTATCTGTTTTCGTTTATTTTCCTGAGCAAATAAAAAATTACAAATGTTAAGTAATTGCTTAAATATTAAACCAACTTATAATTGTAAATCTACTGTTATTACAATTCTTAGTTTTATATTTAGTATAACATTGTTAGCACAAAAAAAAGATACGCTCAGCTACCAATTACAAGAAGTAACTATTTCATCCAATAAACAAAGACTTTTTGAATCATTTAAAAAGAAACAATTTTTAGACAGCCTTGTTTTAAGAAACTATTCTACAACTACATTATCCGATTTACTAGCCAATCAATCCACAATTCATATTAAATCATACGGAAATGCCAACATTGCAACTACTAGCATAAGAGGAGGGAACGCCAACCAAACAGCATTATTATGGAATGGATTAAATATTCAAAATGCCATGCTAGGGCAACCAGATTTAAGCATTATTCCATCTACATTATTCAATCAAGTATCCTTAGAATTTGGTGGTGGAAGTACTATGTGGGGAAGTGGCGCAATTGGTGGATGTATTATGCTTTCAAATAAATTAAAATTTAATGAAGGTTTTAAAACGAATTTACAAATGAGTGTAGGTAGTTTTGAAACTAAACGTATTAATAGCTCTGTTTTATTAAGTTATAAAAAGATTATATCTAACACGAATGTTTTTTATAACACCTCTGAAAATAATTATAATTATATAGATACATCTAGCAAAGACACTAAACATAAACAGACAAAACATGCTTCCTATTCTCATAAAGGATTGATGCAGGAATTAGCTTTTTTAATAAATGCATACCAAACAATGCATGTTAGATTATGGTACAACCTAATGAATCGAAATATTCCAGATTTTTTAGGCACAAATCAAACCAAAAATCAAACTGATGAAAATCTAAAATCTAACCTAGAATGGAATTATCACAAGCATCGCATACAATCTATTATACGATTGGGCTTTTTTAATGACCAACTTAATTATAAGGACTCATTGGCTCAGGATTTAATAAGCAAAAGCACCATTAAAACACTAATTGCCGAAAATGATAATATTTATAAATTTAACATCCATCGTTTTAACATAGGAATAAACTACACAGGTTACAAAACAGACTTACTATTTAATAACCTTGATACAAATTATTCAAACTCCCACACATTGCATAAACTGGCTTTATTTGCAGCTTATCAATTAAACTTATTTAATTCTAAACTTCAATATCACCTTTCGGTGAGAAAAGAATTTAGCAATCAATTAACTATTCCTTTTACAGGTAGTAGCGGATTAAAGTATCAGTTAATCAAACCACTTTCACTAAAAATAAATGCCAATAAATCTTTCAGACAACCTACACTTAATGATTTATACTGGAAACCAGGTGGTAATCCTAACCTAAAATCGGAGGATAGTTATGAGTTGGAAGGAGGTATAGAATTAAACCATAACATCAAAAAAGTACAGTTAAAATTTGAAGCCACCTATTTTAATAGGCATGTTAAAAATCAAATTATATGGTTACCTTCTTCAGGAGGTTATTGGTCACCTAGAAATATAGCAGAGGTGTATGGAAGAGGTACTGAAACTAGTACCGAACTTGCCTATCATTACAAAGATGTTTATATTAAATTATACTTCAACTCCTCTTATGTTTTATCTACCAATCAAGTAAAGATGAGTGAAAATGATAACTCGGTTGGCAGACAATTGATTTATACACCAAGGTATAGTGGGCTTGGAGGTATCAGTTTTTATTACAAGAACTTTGGATTATTCTTTAATAATCATTACACTGGATATCAATTTACTTCAACTGATAACAGTTCGTGGATTACTCCATACTTAATTGGAAACCTAAAGCTATCTTATCATTATACGTTTAGTACAATTAAAACAGAACTATTTGCTCATATTAATAATTTGTACAATAAGAATTACATGGTTGTAGCCAACATGCCTATGCCCTTAAGAAACTACGAAGTAGGCTTAAGAATTAGTTATTCAAAAATTAAAAAAGCAAAGCAACCTACAAGTATCAATGAATTAATTCAATCAACTAACAAATAAATAAAACAAATCATGAAAAAAACAATTACCAAAGCAATTTTAGCATTCAGCACTTTAGTAACCGCACACTTAAATGCACAAACTATTGTAACATTCGACAATTTTACCTTAGCCCCTGATACTTTTTATCAAGATGTAAACGGTACAGATTTTTCAGTTAATGAAGTAACCTTTCGATACGATTGGGCATCGTGGGGTTCGTGGGGAGGCGGTACAGCTTATACTAACAAAAAAGATACTATTTTTACAGCAAGCAGTACTCCACCCTATTATGCAAATTTGTATAGTAGCATAGTAGGTAGCGCATTTAGCGGGACAAATTACGCAGCTATTCAAAATGGAGCTATTATTACATTTTCAAATAATACAACGAGTCTTTTAGGTTTTTATATTTCTAATAGTACATACGCTTGGAAATCAATGAAGAACGGAGATCAATTTGCTCGTAAATTTGGAGATACTACTGGTACAGGCTCTGGAAATAGTATTCCACAAGGCGAATATCCAGATTGGTGTAAAATTATTGTAAGAGGCTTTCAAAATGGTGCTATGCTTAATGATAGTGTTGAATTTTATTTAGCCGATTATCGTCCTGCAGGAACTGCTAGTGATTATGTGATTAAAAATTGGCAATATGTAAATTGTGCTTCATTAGGTCAGGTAGATAGCGTGCGTATTGATATGAAATCGAGTGATACTGGTGCATGGGGAATGAACACTCCTGGATATTTTACCATAGATAATTTTACTACTGGTAGCACTGTAGGTGTTCAAGAAATAAATAAATTAGCTAGCTTACATTTATACCCAAATCCAACAACAAACAACATTCAATTAAATTTTGACACCAACAATTCAGAAAATGTGTCTATCACCATAACTGATATTGCTGGCAAAACACTTTTCGATTCTACATATCAAACTAGTGTAGGAATCAACACCATCTCCATTAATACCGAATTGTATCAATCAGGTGTTTATTTTATGACTATTCATAACAACACTACATCTAAACAAGTTAAATTTATAAAGCAATAAATTAATAAATTTACATTATGAAAGCATTATACTTTATCATCATAGCTTTAGCTCTTGTATCTTGTATAAAGGATAAACCACAAGAACCACAAAAAACAGTGGCTAATATAGCTTATGATGATAAAGTATTAGTTATTAATGAAGGTAAT